>CANRKN010000023.1 GCA_947631215.1 uncultured Oscillospiraceae bacterium
GGCGGACAAGATCATCGGCAAGCCCCTGGAGGCCAAGGTCACCATCCACGTGGGCCCGGAGGCCAAAAAGGCCATGGACCGGGTGGCGGCAAAGCCCCTGGAGAGCCTGTTCATCGTGTCCGAGGCGGACCTCACCGATGGGGAGGGCCCCGGCTGGGCCGGCACGGAGATGCCCGGCGTGACCATCGAGGTCGCCCCCTCCGCCCTGCCCAAGTGCCCCCGCTGCTGGACCCACAGCGCCAGCGTGGGCAGTGATTCCGACTATCCCGAGCTGTGCGCCCGGTGCGCCGGCGCCATGCGCCATACCGCCGGGGAGTAAATTTCCCCTCCCCGGTATACACAGGAGGTATCCGCCGTGATCTATGCGATCGCTGCCGTGGTGGTCCTGATACTGGACCAGGCGGTGAAATACTGGACCATCAACCACATCCCATTGAACGCCATGGGCGAGCAGTGCGTGAGCCTGATCCCCGGGGTGCTGCACATGACCAACGTGCAGAACACCGGCGCGGCCTTCAGCATCCTGGCCAACGCCAAGTGGCTGCTCATCGGTGTGTCGGCCCTGTTCATCATCGCCATCATCGTGCTCATCAATACGGAGATCATCCGCACCAAGTTCGGCCGCTGGACCAGCGTGCTGGTGGCCGCCGGCGCCCTGGGCAACTGCATCGACAGGGTGCTGTTCGGCTATGTGGTGGACATGTTCGAGTTCGAGATATTCTCCTTCGCCGTGTTCAACGTGGCGGACATCTTCATCACCGTATGCGGGCTGCTGTTCTGCATCCACGTCATCGTCTACCGGGACCCCATGGAGCTGCCCAAGGAGGAAAAGCGCCGGCCCGCCAAGGCAAAACCGGCCCGCCGCCGTCAGCCCCGCCGGTCCGAGCTGGACATGGAGGAGGCCGCCTACTACGAGGACGACCAGCCCATGGATGAGCCCGCGCCTGAGCAGTCCCAGGGCCGCCGGGCCGCTAAGCAGGCCGCCCGACAGGTGAAGGACGACAGGTACGCCGCCATCCCCCATCGGGACCGGGGCGAGCACCGGTCTCTGGCCGACGAGCTGCGGCCCGCCGACCCGGACGACCCCTTCGCCGAGTGGACTTTCGGCGGCGGCGAGGAGGAGGCTCCCGCTCCCAAGGCGGAAGAGCCCGCGCCCAAGGCGCCTGAAAAGCCCGTGAAGGCCGCGCCCGCGGAGAAGGCCCCGGAGGCCAGGCCCGCGCCTGCCCCAGCGGAGGCGCCCAAAAAGGCCGCCCCGGCCAGGAAGCCGGACCTGGACCAGGGCTTCGACGCCTATTCCCTGGACGACATCCTGGCGGAGTTCCGGGACAGCTGATGGAAACAAAAATAACGGTAAAGACAGAGGAGAGCGGGGAGAGGATCGACGCTCTCCTCGCCTGTCAGGAGGCCATCCGCAGCCGCTCCGCCGCGGCAAAGCTTTTGGAGGCAGGCCTTGTGACCCTCCGGGGCGCGCCGGTGCGGAAGAACTACCGGGCCGCCGCGGGGGATGTGTTCGAGGTCGTATTGCCCGAGGCCGCGCCGGCGAAGGCCGAAGCCCAAGACATCCCTCTGGATGTGGTCTATGAAGACGATGACGTCATCGTGGTGAACAAGCCCCGGGGCCTGGTGGTCCACCCCGCCCCCGGCCACCCGGACGGCACGCTGGTGAACGCCCTGCTGGCCCACTGCGGCGACTCCCTCTCCGGGGTAGGCGGCGAGCTGCGGCCCGGCATCGTCCACCGCATCGACAAGGACACCAGCGGCCTCATCATCGCTGCGAAGAACGACGCCGCCCACGAGGTCCTCTCCGCCCAATTGAAGGACCGCACCCTCTCCCGGGTCTACGACGCGGTGTGTCACGGCACGTTCCATGACGACGCCGGCACCGTGGACGCCCCCATTGGCCGGGACCCGAGAAACCGCCAGCGCATGGCCGTGACGGAGAAAAACGCCCGCCCCGCCGTGACCCATTGGCAGGTGCTGGCCCGGTACGCCCGCCACACCTATATCCGCTGTCGGCTGGAGACGGGCCGAACCCACCAGATACGGGTCCACATGGCCCACACCGGCCACCCCCTGCTGGGGGACACGGTCTACGGCGGCCGCCGGGACAAGGGGCTGGCCAGCCAGTGCCTCCACGCCCGGGGGCTCAAGTTCATCCACCCCGCCACCGGCCAGCCCATCCAGCTCTGGACCGATTTGCCTGATTGGTTTCAGGATGTCTTAAGCAAACTGGGACCGGAAGTATAAGGTTGTGCCAGGGCGGACGAGCCCGACAGGGCCCCTCCCCGCTAAAGTTCGCTTTGCTCACCAACCGCGGTCCGGGGCACTGCCGGTTCTCGCCGCCCGTCAAAATACCTCCCCTGTGAAGGAGTATTTTTATGCCCGCACTTGTCGTATATATGCTCTTTGGCCTGGCTCTGGCCTGGCGCCTGCTGCCCTCCTGCCGGGGGGCGGTGAAGTGTTGGCTGGGGCTGGTATTCGGCTGCGCGGCGCTGATGTGGCTGCCCTGCCTCATCGCCTTCTTCGCGGGCTTCACCATGACGGCGCAACTGATCGCCCTGTGCCTCGCCACCGTGGGCACCGTGTGCCTGCTGCTCGTCGGGAAAGACTATAAACTGCCCCGGCCGGCGGAGGGCGGGCGGCTGCCCTCTCTGCCGGCCATGCCCACTCCGCCCCTGGAGGATATGGCCGGGGCGCTGGCGAGCCTGCTTCTCACTGCCTTCTGCGGGTATCTTCTCTATACCCACGTGCTGCTGCCCCACGCCGACGGCTCCCTCTGGGTGGGCCAGAGCACCTACGGGGACCTGGGCATGCACCTGGGCTTTGCCGAGAGCCTCTACCGGCAGGGGGACTTCCCCCCGGACTACAGCATCTTCCCCGGTCAGCGGATCGATTACCCCTTCCTGGTGGACGCGGCCACGGCCAGCCTGCGGTTTTTCGGGCTGAGCCTGCGTATGGCGGTGATCCTGCCCAGCCTCGTCATGCTGTTCGCGGTATTTTACGGCTTCTGGCTTCTGGCGGCGGAGCTTACGAAAAAGCTCGCCCCCACCCTCCTTTCCTGGCTCCTCTTCGTCTTCAACGGCGGGTTCGGCTTCGCCCTCTTTTTTAACGGCCGGTACTCCTTCACCGACCTGCTCACGGGCTTTTACGTGACTCCCACCAACCTGGTGGACGAGGATCTCAGATGGGTGAACGTGATCTGCGACATGCTCATCCCCCAGCGCACCACCATGGCCGGCTGGTGCGTGGTCCTCGCGGCCATATACCTGCTGCTCCAGGGCATCAAAAAGACTCTGGACGGAACCGGCGGCCGCCGGGAGATACTGGTGCTCGCGGTGCTGGCGGGGCTCATGCCCATGATACATACCCACAGCTTCCTGGCCCTGGGCATGCTCTCGGCGGGGTGGTTCTTCGCATACCTTCCCAAGGCCAAAAAGGCGGGACGCCTCAAGACGCTGGTGCTGAACTACGTCCTCTACGGCGGGGTGTGCCTGGCTATCGCCCTGCCCCAGCTCATCGTCTGGACCTTCGACGCGGCCAGCACCGGCAATCTTCTCTGGCTCAACCCCGGCTGGGTCCACGGGGACATGAACTGGCTGTGGTTCTGGATGGTGAACTGCGGCGTGGTGTTCTGCGCCATGCTCGTCGCCATGTTCTTCCTGCGGGGGGACGCCGCCCGCATCTTCTGGGGCGCGGCGCCTTTATTCATCCTCGCGAACCTCGTGGCCTTCCAGCCCAACCCCTACGACGACAACAAGCTCCTGTACATCTGGTACATGGTGACGGACATCCTCGTGTGCGGATGGCTGTGGGAGCAGATGGAGAAGATAAAGCCCCGGGCTCTGGCCAAGGGCGCAGCGGCGGTGCTGGTCATATGCGGCACCCTCTCGGGGTGTATGAGCCTTCTGCGGGAGGCGGTGAGCGAATATCAGCTCCTCTCCGGCGAGCAGGCGGACGCGGCGGAGTACATCATCGAAAACACCCCGACGGACAGCCTCTTCCTCACCACCTCCGACCACACCAACCCCGTCTCCGTCCTCACCGGGCGGAACATCCTGTGCGGGGCGGGGATGTATCTCTACTACCACGGCATTGACTACGGGGCCCGGGAGGCCCTGCTGCCGCTGATGTACGCCGGCGGGGAGGACTTTGAGCGGTATGCCGAAGAATACGGCGTGGACTACGTCTATATCGGCGGCGCGGAATACGCCGAGTACCCGGTGAACTACGGCTATTTCGCGGAAAACTACCCCCTGGTCTACGAACAGGGCGGCGTCAGCATCTTCCAAATCACGTAAATTTGTGCTATGATAGCCAGGCTGTTATCAACCCACCGCATCCCCATGGAGGTATCCCGATGAAAAAGACCCTTTCTCTGCTTCTGCTGTGCGCGCTGCTCATGGCCCTCGCGGCCTGCGGCGGCAAGTCCGATGAGCCCAAACCCACGGGCACCCCGGCGCCCCAGGAGGCGCTGGCCGCCTCCGCCTCCGACGCGGAGACTGCCAAACAGACCCATGTGCCCCCCGCGTCCAGCTCCGACGCGGTGGTGGACGACCAGTCCTATGCCGTCGCCCAGGGCTATGTGGGCCAGCCCGCCTCCGCCCTCATCAACGCCATCGGCCGGCCCTTTGACAGCGAGTACTCCGCCTCCTGCGAGCAAGAGGGCGCCGAGGATGGCATGCTCTACTATAATGGCTTCTCCGTCTGGACCATGCGCACCGCTACCGGCGAGATCGTCCGGGCCGTATATTTGGACGGTGCGGACGCATGAAGAAAATAAAAGAGCTCTGTCTGGCCCACCAGGAGATCATAAGCTATCTCTTCTTCGGCGTGGCCACCACCGTCATCAACTGGCTCGCCTATGCCCTGACCGTGGGCGTGCTGGGCATGGCAGTCACGCCGGGCAATATCATAAGCTGGTTCGTGGCGGTGCTCTTCGCCTTCGTCACCAATAAGCTTTGGGTGTTCAACTCCAAGAGCTGGGCATGGCCTCTGTGGCTCAAAGAAGCCGGAACCTTCTTCGGCAGCCGTGTCTTTACCGGGCTGGTGGAGATCGTCGGGGTACCCCTGCTCATCAAGCTGGGCCTGGACATGCCCCTGTTCGGCGTGGAGGGCTTCGCCGCCAAGCTTATCGTCAGCGTGGTGGTCATCGTCCTGAACTATATCTTTTCCAAGTTCCTCATCTTCCGCAAAAAGGCGTGACTTTGAATTTACTTTCGGACAGAGAAACATCCCCTGCCAAATGGCAGGGGATGTTTCTCTTATAGGGTATCAGTACCAGTGGGGCGCACCGTCATCCGGGTCCGACGGGGTCTCGGACGCTTCGGGGGCCTCGGGTTCCGCAGGTGCGGCCGGCTCCGCGGGCGCCTCCGGCGCGGGAGGGGCCTCGGGGGCGGCGGGTTCAGCCGGGGCTTCGGGAGCAGCGGGGGCAGCAGGCTCCTCCACCTCTATCTCCACCTCCACGCCGGCCTCGGACTCGGTGGCGTCCACCACGTCCTCCAGGTCCGCGTCCAGGGCCTCGGCCTCGGCGGCCATGGCCTCCTTGATCTGGGCGATCTCCGCCTCCATGTCGGCGATGGCGGCGGCCGCCTCGTCGATCTGGGCGCACAGGGGCGCGCAGGTCTCGTCGGGGGCGTCGTGGTGGGCCTCATAGTAGAGCTTGCCCAGCTCGGCGTATGCCTTCTTCATGTCGTCCTTCTTCGAGGAGATGTCCATATTCAGCTTGGCGATGCGGCTTACCTGCTTGGTCTTGGCGGCGGCCACGCCCGCCAGGTCCTTGGCCTTGTCCGCGGCCTTGGAGGCCAGGGCGCCGGCCTTGGTGAGGAAATCGTTGAATCCTGCCATTGTGTAAGTCCTCCTTTTACGTTTTTCTCTATAGTTTACTTGTTTTCGTCCTCGTTATCGCCGGGAATTTCCGCCTCATTGGCCGACGGAGCTTCCGATGGGCCTTCACTTTCCGCCAATTCCATATCCGGCGCGCTCTCCGTCTCCGCCATGACGGCACGGTCCGCCCACAGGGGCTTTTGCGTCTTCTTCGCCCGGCGGGACAGCGCCGCGAGCAGCACCGCGGAGACAGCCGCCGCCGCGATGGCCAGAAGCTGGCTCACCCGCAGGCCGGTATCGCCCAGGTACAGGGAGTCGGCCCGCAGGCCCTCGATCCAGGCCCGGCCCAGGCCGTACCAGAGCACATAGATGAGAAAATACTGGCCGTCGAATTTACGCTTCGTCTTTTTGGAAAGAACGTGCAGCGCGATGAAGCCCGTCAGGTTCCACAGGGATTCATACAGAAACGTGGGGTGGACGTAGGTGGTTACCCCGTTCACCGTGAGGCCCATGCGGCAGAAGATATCCGTCTCGTAGCCGAAGGCCTCCCGATTCATGAAGTTGCCCCAGCGGCCCACGCACTGGCCGATGAGAAAGCCGAAGCTGGTGAGGTCCAGGAGGGCCAGGGCGGAGATGCGCTTCACCCGGCAGACCACCAAGATGGTGAGCACCGCGGCGATCACCGCCCCGTAGATGGCCAGCCCCCCTTCCCATATTTTGCACATGTCCCAGAAGGAGTCATAGTGGCCGAAGAAGATCACGTAATAGGCCCGGGCGCCGATGATGCCCAGGGGCACGGCGAACAGCAGGCAGTCAATGACGTCATCCTGTTTTATGCCGAATTCCCGGCTCCGGTGCAGGCAGTAGGCCACCGCCAGCAGAAACCCGGCGGCGATGATGACCCCGTACCAGTAAAACTCGCGGCCGAACAGGGTGAAGCTGTTGGGCGGGCATATGGACCAGTCCCCCAGCAGGGGGAAGGAGATGGGTGCGTTGCTCATTTATGCCTCCTTGGGGCGGATGACGGCCAGGGCGAAGCGCGCAGGCACAAAATGCTCCCGGGCCCAGGCGGTCACGTCCGGGACCGTGAGCGTTTCCAGCACTTCCGGCACGGCCAGGGCGTCGAACCCGGCGAAATGGCCCTCCGCCAGGGCGTCGGTCAGGTCGTAAAAATCGTCCAGCATCCGGATGAAGCCGCCCAGCATGGCCTTTTTCTGCCGGGCGAAGAAGGCGGTATCCATGTCCTTTTCCACCGCCCCCAGCAGACCCGCCAGGGCCGCCTCCGGGTCGGGGGACTCCCCCTCCAAACATACATACCCCATGCCGGCGGCGTAAGTGGGCTCGTAGCGGAAGGCGTCGTTCAAAAGCCCCTTTTCGTAGAGCTCCAGGTACGCCGGGCTATGCCCGCCCCAGAGGCACCGCATGGCCAGCTCCGCCGTGATCCGGTCTTTGAGGGCCTCCGGCCCCATGGCCGCCGGGCCCAATTTGACCCCCGCGCAGAACTGGGGCGCGGACACGTCCATGGTTCGCTCCGCGCGCGTTTCCATCGGGTCAAGGCCCGTATCCGAGCCATAGTCCCGCGCAGGCTGCGGTCCGCTCTCACCTGGCAGGACCTCCCGCGCGATGCGCTCCACTTCCTCCGGGTCTATGTCCCCCGCCGCGCAGAGGACCATGTTGGCCGGGGCATAGAACGCCTTATGGCAGGCGGTGAGCATCTCCGGCGTGATGGCCGCGATGGACTGGGCCGTGCCCACGATGCTGCCCCCCAGGGGACCTTCTCCGAACAGCAGCTTCATGCAGCCCATATAGGCGGCGTAGGCGGGGTCGTCCTCGCTCTCAGCGATCTCCTGGCCGATGATGCCCCGCTCCTTCTCCACCGTCTCCGGGGTGAACCACGGGGTGGAGACGAACGCCAGCAGGTCCCGCAGGTTCTCCCCGAACCTATCCGTGCAGCGGGCATGGTAATTGGTCACCGCCTCGGAGGTATAGGCGTCGGCATCCGCGCCCCGGCGGGCGAAGACCTCGTCCATGGTGCCCGAGGGCATGTCGAACATCTTGTGCTCCAGATAGTGGGCCACCCCGGCGGGGGTGTCATATGCCGTCCCATCCAGCGTAAAGCGCCGGTCCGCGCCGCCGTAGTTGGCAACAAAGCAGGCCCGGGCCCTTCTCCAGCCGGGCCGGGGCACAACGTATATGGCAAGGCCGTTGGGCAGCGTCGTATGATAGACCGCGAGCCCCAGGGCCGGATAGTCAGTCCTCTCCATCTTCCTCCTCCTGCCCGCGCAGGAAATACACCCCGTCGCAGGCAAGGCCCGCCGCAGCCCTCAGTACATCCTCCCGGGTCACATCCTCCGCCAGGGCGGCCAGCTCCTCCGGCCCATAATCCAGGCCCAGCAGGTCCTGCCCCAAATAGAACGATTCCAGCCGCTCGGGGTAGTCCAATAATGCCAGCATATCGGAGCTCACGGTCCGCCTGGCGGCGGTGAGCTCATCGTCGGTGAAGTCCCCGTCCTTTATGGCCTGCACCTGCCGGCCTATTTCGGCCAGGGCCTTATCATAATCCGCCGGGTCCACGCCGCTCTCCACGAGCAGCAGGCCCTTCATCAAGTCCAGGGTGGAATAGACATAGTAGCACAGGCTCAGCTTCTCCCGCACAGTCGCGAACAGCTTCGACCCCGCGCTCCCGCCCAGGAGTGCGTTCATCACCCGCAGCGCCGCCATGTCCGGGTCCTCCATGGCGTCCCCCAGGCGCCAGCCTATGGCCAGCTTCCCCTGGCCCACGTCCATCTCCTCGGTAAATTTCCGGGCCTGCTCCTCCACAGTGTTGAGGCGGACGTCCGTGCCGATATCGAAATCAAGCTCCCCCCGTGGCAGGGTGGAAAGGGCGTCCACCATGGCCGCGGCCACCCTGTCCGGGTCCGCAGCGCCGCAGTAGAATACCTCTACCGGCGAGGACGCCAGCAGCGCCCTATAGTGCCGGGTCAGGGCCACGTAACCTATCTCGGCGGCGGCGTCCTCATCCCCCAGGGCGTCCACGGCGTATGCCTCCCCGGGGCACATGAGCTCCAAAAGCCGGCTCCGGGCGTATTCCGACCTGTCGTTCACCCGGGCGCGGATGTCCTCCAGGAGCTTTTCCCGCTCGCTCTCCACATATTTGGGCAGCAGCAACCCGCCCCGGGTGTTGGGCGCCAAGAGCACCTCCCCCAGCAGCGCCGCCATGTCCTCCAGGGCGGTATCATTGCCCGTCTCCACGAAGCTGGCGGTGAGGCCCACGGCCTGTATCTCCCCCAGCTTCCGCACGGTGGGTGTGAGCTCCGCCCCGCCCAGCTCGTCCAGCCGGGCCCCCAGGGCCGCCATGCCCGGGTAGCGGACCGTGCCCCGGCACAGCACGCTGGGGATCAGGGCGTTTTTCGCCGCCGTCTCCCGGTCCAGCGGGGCCAGCAGGCATGCCCGCAGAAGGCCCGTCTTGAACTTGTCCGTCTGAAGGCTGGTCAGAAACACCCCGGGCATGATCTCCCGCCGCACGCTGCGCATCCCGCTCACCTCTTTGCATATACTTACAGTCATTATAGCACAGGCCGGGGGCTTTGAAAATGACATTATTGTAAATTCCGGGGCCGCGGGCAGGCATTTTTGCCAAAATTTGCGGGCAAAAATCATAAAACACGCCCAGGGCCCTTGCAATTTATTGTGGGATATGCAAAAATGGACATGATATCGGCCGTCAAAGCGGCCAGACGCGTGAGGTGACGACATGGAACACCACAACCCCCTCCTGAGCGGCATAAATACCCCCCGGTTCATCACCTTCGGCGAGGTGATGCTCAGGCTTACCCCGCCCAACTACGAGAAGATACGCATGGCGTCCAGCTTCGAGGCCAGCTACGGCGGCAGCGAGGCCAACATCGCCCTGGCCCTGGCGAACCTGGGCATCGACAGCACCTTCTTCAGCGTGGTGCCCAACAACTCCCTGGGCAAGAGCGCGGTGCGCATGCTCCGGTCCAACGACGTGCACTGCACCCCCGTCATCCTCTCCACCCCCGAGGAGACCCCCTCCCACCGGCTGGGCACCTACTATCTCGAAACGGGCTACGGCATCCGCCCCAGCAAGGTGACCTACGACCGGAAGCACTCCGCCATCACGGAATACGACTTCTCCCAGGTGGACCTGGAAAGCCTCCTGGACGGCTTCGACTGGCTGCACCTGAGCGGCATCACCCCCGCCCTCAGCCCCAGCTGCGCCGAGTTCATCCTCAAATGCCTGGAAAAGGCCCGGGAGAAGGGGCTCACCATCAGCTTCGACGGCAACTTCCGCAGTCTTCTCTGGTCCTGGGAGGAGGCCCGGGACTTCTGCACCAGGTGCCTGCCCTATGTGGACGTGCTTCTCGGCATCGAGCCCTATCACCTGTGGAAGGACGAAAACGACCACGCCAAGGGCGACTGGAAGGACGGGGTCCCCCTGCAGCCCAGCTATGAGCAGCAGGACGAGATATTCCAGCGCTTCGTGGAGCGCTACCCCAACCTCAAGTGCCTGGCCCGCCATGTGCGCTATGCCCACACCGGCAGCGAGAACAGCCTCATGGCCTACATGTGGTACCAGGGCCACACCTTTGAAAGCCGGCTCTTCACCTTCAACATCCTGGACCGGGTGGGCGGCGGCGACGCCTTCGCCAGCGGCCTCATCTACGCCATGATGAACGATTATAAGCCCATGGACATGGTGAACTTCGCCGTGGCCAGCTCTGTTATCAAGCACACCATCCACGGCGACGCCAACATCACCGACGACGCCGAGAGCATCCGCAGTATCATGAACATGAACTACGACATCAAGCGGTGAGGGACCGCGGAAAGGAGACTGCCCATGTTAGACAAGCAAGATATCCAAATCATCAAAGAGCTGATAGAAGCCTCCGAGGAGCGCACGCAGGCGAAGATGGACGCCATGGAAGCCCGCCTGCAATCCAAGATCGACGATGTTGACAGCCACTGGCGGGCATACGTCGAAGCCTCCATCATGCCCAACTTCCAGCTGCTGGCGGAGGGCCACCAGGCGCTCTTGGAGACTCTGGCCCCCAAGAGCCGGGTCGACAACCTGGAGGACGACGTCATCTTCCTCAAGTCCATCGTCAAGTCTCTGATGCAGGAAGTGTCGGAGCTGAAGAAGGCCCAATAAACGAAGCGGGAGCGGACACGCGTCCGCTCCCGTTGATTTGTAAAATGCCCCCTTGCGCCCGAGGGGATTACGCGATATAATAGCCCTGCGAGACAATCAAAGGCAGGCCACGGGGTGGTAGCAACACCCCGTAGCCCTATGCAGGAGACCACACCTCCCACACAGCAGTAGACTGCGCCCGCCTCATTATACCCGCTCCCCCTGTTTTTTACAAGGGGAGATGGTTATAGCAGGCTGTGTTGTAGCCCTTTCCGCGGTGTAGGACGAGTTCCTGCACCGCTTTTTGTTGTCTCGGCGGGAAGGCCATGGGGCCGGCGTCCCCGGTCCCGGGCCTCTCCTGTCGAAAACAACTGAGAAAGGAAAGGCAGACATGAAAAAGCGCGTTTTGACTATGCTCCTGGCGCTGGTGATGGCCCTGGGCCTCGTCGTCCCCGCGATGGCGGCGGACGAGTTTGAGGCCGAGGCGCCCATCGCCCCCGTGGAGGAGGAAGCCCCTGCCGCCCCGGTGGAGGAAGAAACTGAGGAGCCTGCAGAGGAGCCTATGCCCGTGGAGGCTGTCGCTGTGGACGAGCCGGAGACGGCGGCCGTTGTCGACTCTGGTACCTGCGGCGAGAATGTGACTTGGACCCTGTCCGGGGACGGCACCCTCACCATCTCCGGCACTGGGGCGATGGAAGATTATGATGATATTTATTACGTGAGGCCGTGGGAAGATCATAGGATGGATATCATGAGGGTCATTATCCAAGATGGCGTGACCAGCATCGGCAACAGGGCGTTTTTCTTCTACTACGAAAACCTGACGAATGTGACGCTGCCCGAGAGCCTTACCTCTATCGGCAAACAGGCGTTTGAAGACTGCACGAGCCTGGCGGCTGTGGATATCCCGGGGAAGGTGACGGCCATCGGCGACAGAGCATTTTTGGATTGTGTGAGTCTGGAGAGCGTAACTCTACCCAAGAGCCTTGTTTCTATTGGCGAGGGAGTGTTTTTTAACTGCGAAAATCTGACGAGCGTGACGTTCCCCGAGAGCCTTGTTTCTATCGGCGTCGGAGCGTTTATGCAGACTGCCCTGAAAAGCGTCGCGTTTCCTGATGGGCTGGAGAGCATAGGAAGATATGCGTTCTATAATACGGATTTGACGGAAGTCGAGCTTCCCCGGAGCGTGTCCAGTGTTGATGAAAATGCCTTTGGTGCGACAGATTTGGAGAAAGCGACGATCCTGAACCCCGCCTGTGTGATCGCGGACAACTGGATGGAGACGAGAGAAGACTTGGTGGAGGTTTGGCACACGACCTTTGGCTACCACTGGTGTACTGTCATCTATGGTTATTCCGGGTCCACGGCGGAGACCTATGCAAAGAAATTTGATTACAAATTCGTTTCCCTGGACGGCCCTGTGACCCCGACCGCGCCCCCCAAACCCACGGCCACGCCGAAGCCCACAGCGACACCCACACCTGCGCCGACCGCTACGCCTAAGCCCACGGCGATACCCGAGCCGACTGCTACGCCGAAGCCCACAGCTACGCCTATGCCTGAGCCTACGGCCACGCCCGAACCGACCGCGACGCCGGAGCCTGAGCCTACTGCGACACCTGAACCTGACGTGACGCCTACTCCGGAGCCCACACCAGAGCCCGAAGTCCCCCCGGCGCCCAAGTCTGGCACCGGCTGGGTGCAGAATGAGTCTACCGGCGACATCTACTTCTACCAGAAGGGTCAGCTGAAGAAGAGCTTCTGGGTCGGCAAGGCTGATGGCGCCTCCAAATGGGACGGTAACTGGTACTATGTGGGGGCTGACGGCAAGCTGGCCATTGGCATGCAGTACCTCGACGACCTGCACGGCGGCTATGGCTGGTACTTCCTGCAGCCCACGAATAAGAACGGTGAGATCGGCAAGATGCTGACCGGCTGGCAGTGGGTTGGCGGCCAGTACGGCACCTGCTGGTTCAGCACCAAAGCCGGCGAGTCCGGCAAGTGTACCTACTCCTCCGCGCTGGGCGATCCCGGCGGCGCTAGCTGGGGAAAGTAAATAATAGCACAAACTTCACAGGGAGCAGAGCTTCGGCTCTGCTCCCTTTTTTGGCGTCGGAAGAGCTTTGAAGATCAGTGGGGCCGCCCCATGCCGACCCGACGCCCGGCGGGAACCGGCAGTGTGCCGGATGCGGTTGGTGAGCGAAGCGAACTTTAGCAGCAGGCATACTGTCGGGCCCGTCCGGGCTAAACCTGCGTGCTCAAAGGGCGGCCTCACCTCTCACGTGACCGTCACGCGGCCATTTTCCACCTTTATTTTTCTCCCGCAGATCTCCGCCTCATAGCCGTCCCAGCCGTGGGGCAGGCGGGGGGAGACGGTGAGCCGGCCATTCTCCAGCCGGATGCCCAGAAGGTCCTCCAGCACCACCCGGAAAAACCATCCCGCCGAGCCGGTATACCAGCTCCACAGGGCCTCGCCGTAGTGGTCAGGGTTCGCGGACACGTCCGCCGCCAGCACCCAAGGCTCCGCCCCCCATCGGGCGGGGTCGTGCTTCGCGGGCAGGAGGTCCAGCAAAAGCGCCGCCCCGGCGTCGGGGAAGCCCTGCTTCAAGAGCGCCGACGCAAGCCACACCGCCCCGTGGGTATACTGCCCGCCGTTTTCCCGGAAGCCCGGCCCGCAGGCGCGGATATACCCCGGGTCCCGGCCCTCGTCCGAAAAGGGCGGGGCGAACAGCTTTACGAGCCCATGGGCCCGGTCGTAGAGGTGGTCCACCGCGGCCCGCAGGGCCGTGTTCACCCGCTCCCGGTCCGCCTCGGGGCAGAAGGCCGCCCAGCTCTGGGCGATGGAGTCGATGGCGCAGGCCGGCGCCCCCACGCCCCCCAGGGGGGCGCCGTCGGCCCACCAGCCCCGCAGGTACCAGCTTCCGTTCCAGCTCCGCTCCGCTGCGGCGGCGTACTCCTCCCCCGCCTTGGCGTAGAGGTCCGCGTCCGGGGAGTTTGCCCGCCGCAGAAGGGCGGCGAACCGCCGGGAAACGTGGACGAAAAACCAGGTGAGCCACTGGCTCTCGCCGCCCACCTTGTCCATCCCGTCGTTCCAGTCCCCCGCGCCGGTGAACAGCAGCCCGTGGGGCCCATGGCCCCTTGCCATCACCAGGTCCATGGCCCGGCGGGCGTGGTCCAGCACGGTGCTCTGCCGCTCCGATGCGGGCGGCTGGAAGTATCGGTCCCTCTCCTCCGGGCGCAGGGGCGGGGCCTCCAGCCAGGGGGTCATTTGGCCGCAAAGGGCCATGTCCCCGGTCTTTTCCACGTACTCGCACAGCGCCCAGGGCAGCCACAGAAGGTCGTCCGAGCACCTTGTGCGCACGCCCCGGGGGCCAACCGGCCCATCATGCCACCAGTGGAGCACGTCCCCCTCTTTGAACTGCCGGGCGCAGCAGGCGAGTATCTGCCTCTTGGCCCGGCCAGGGGCGATCAGAATGAGATTCACCGCGTCCTGCAGCTGGTCCCGGAAGCCCCAGGCACCGCCGGATTGGTACATAGAGGTCCGGCCCATGATGCGGCAGGCCAGGGTCTGGTAGACCGCCCAGCCGTTCATCATCCGGTTCAGGTCCTCGTCCGGGGTGCGGACATGGACCCGGCTCACCATGGCCCGCCAGCCGTCCCGGACCTTGTTGAGCTCCTTCGCCGCCCGCGCCGGGTCCGCCAGGGCCTTGAGGGTCTCCGCGCTCTCCGCCCCACATACCAGCACGCTGACGCCGCCCGCCTTCCACAGCGCCCCGAAGCAGGGGGCCAGGCCGGGGCCCGTCCTGCCGTCCATCCGGCCCGCCAGCCAGGCGGCCTCGTCCCCGGTGAAGCCGGAGAAGGGGCGGCTGCACACCGCCCGGACAGTCTCGCCGGGCCAGGGGCTCCGGGGGTTCATGGCCGTGAGGCAGCCGCCTTCATGGCCCGTGATGACGCAGGGCACGTCCGCGGCATTGGCCGTGAGGGCCAGGGGCAGGTGCCACTCTATATATCCCTCGCCGGTCTCCACGATGAATATCCGCGCCTTATGCCCGCAGGGCACGAAGGCGGTGAGGCGGGTGCCCTCCCGCTCCCACGTGGTCCAGCCGAAGCCGTTGGTGACCCGGCACTTTCCGTGGCCCGCGAAGAGGCTCATGCGCCCGCCCGCCGTCACCAAGGTCAATGTCTCGCTGCCGGATGTGGCCATGGGGTCATTCATCCAGGGGTTTATGGGACATTCCCGGGCATTTTCCAGCCAGAGAAAGCCCGTGCCGCAGTCCGCCGCCAGGTACCCGAAACGGCCGTTGGTCAGGATGTTGCACCAGGCCCGGGGCGGCAGGGGCGGGGTATCGTATGCCACCGCGCCGCCGGGGAGATGCTCCACCTTGGGCGCGCGCCCGCCCCGGACGGGGGCGGGGCCCAGGGCGGGCATGCCGGGGCTGGGCCGGGCGGGAGGCTCGGGCAGCGTCACCGCCGCGGCGGCGACGTCCGCCCCGCTTAAAAACCACACGCCGCCCCGGGCGTTCTCAAAGCCCGCCAGGCCGTACTTGTCCAGGTACCGGCGCAGGGCGTCCTGCCGGGGATGGAGGTACTGGCCCTCCTCCCCGGTGTCCAGCACCAGGTCCGCCTCCGCCCCGCAGGCGGTGATAAGGGCGTGGCGCTTGATCATGCGAAGAGCCCTGTCCATGTTCTTCCCGTCCACGTACACGATGGGCAGGTCGCCGGAGAGGCCATGTTGCCACAGCGCCTCCCGGGTGGAATCGGGCCCGGCCATGACCCGGGGCGAGCACACCGCGCCGCACAGGCGGAAGGCCGCCTGCAGGCCTGCCGCGCTCATGCCGAGAAGGGTCCCCATGGCCCCGGCCATGTCGGCGGCGCCGCCGGTCAAAATGCGCCGGGCGCCCGCCTCCACCTCTCTGGCGCTGCCGCCAAAGCACAGGCTCACCGCCCCGCACCCGCCCTCCGGCAGGGTGGTCTCGATCGTCATGGGCTCGTGCATCTGCCAGCCCGCCCCCCGGCGGATGGTGAGGTCCGCCGTGGCGGCGAGACACAGCCAGCACTCGGGCAGATCGCCTCTCGCCAGCCTACGGATGAGCACCGCCCCGTGGCGGACGCTCGCCTCCAGGCCCAGCCGCCAGAAGGCGGGATGGGCATAGAAGTCCCCCTCCGGGGCCAGCACCGGCTCGAAGCGGAGGGTCAGCTTCCCGCCGCTGGGGCCGGTGACGCGGCGAAGCTCTCCCCGCTCCCCGGCGGCCACCGCCATGGACGCGCTCATCACGCCTCCGGCCCGCCGGGCCGTGAAGGTGAGGGCGCCCCCTTCATACCGCCAGGGGCGCACCACTCCCTCCCGGCGGGAGGGGGTCAGCATAGCGCCGTCCACAGCGAGGGAGAACCCCTCGGGCCGGTACAGCAAAAGCCCCGCCGTCCGGGCCCGGCAGCGGCCGTCGTCGCAGGCGAGAAGCGTATACACCCCGTTGGACAGGGGAAACCAGGCCGGGTCCGCCGGGTCGTGGCCCGGCCCCTCCCATTGGAACACCGGCCGGTCCGGCCGGCTCTCCGGGGGCCGGGTCAGGGGGCTCCGGCTCCGGCGCAGCACCGCCCCGCCCAGGGGCACCCGCTCCGCCAGGAAGGGTTTGAAGGCCCCCATGGCCGGGTCCGCCATGAAGTATTTCCGCAGTACGCCCCCGGCCAGGCAGTTGGCCGCGGCGCAGAGGCTCATGCCCACGTGGTGGCTCATGAAGCAGGCCACCGGCTGGCCGCCGGGACCGGTCCGGCCCGGGGTCAGGTCCAGGGCCTCGTAAAAGCCATACTGGCCCCACATGCCCATAGCTTTCAGCCGGCGCAGGTTCTTCACCGCCGCCTTGGGGTGGACCGCCAGGGCCAGGAAGCTGGCGTAGGGGGCCGTCACCAGCTCCCCGTCCACGTCACGGCGCAGAGCCAGAGCGCCCACGCCGTGGGCCTTGTAGCGGTAGTCCATCCCTCCGTCCAGGGAGAAGAAGGCGCTCTCCGAGCTGCCCCAGGGGACCTTGGCCCGCTCCCCCCGCCGCCGCTGGGCGTACAGGCAGAACCGGGCCGTCTCCCACAGCATGGAGCCGCTTATGAAGGGCAGGAAGAGCTCCGGCATCAGATACTCGAACATGGACCCGGACCAGCTGGCCAGGCCCCGCCACCCGTCCAGGGAGAGCTGGGCCCGGCTCAGGCTCTGCCAGTGGCGCACGCTCACGTCGCCCCTTGCGCAGGCCACGTAGCTTGTCAGCCGCGCCTCCGAGGCCATCAGGTCGTAATGGCCGGGGCTGGGCTCGTCCGTGGCAGGGTCCAGGCCGATATAAAACAGCCGCTTTTTCTCGTCGTACAGCGCCCCCAGCTCCATGGCGTCCGCCAAGGCCCGGGCCCGGTCAGCCAGGTCCGGCCGGCCGTGGGCCGCCATGCCCCCGGCCAGGCATAGGAGCGAGGCGCAGAGGTTGCCGCTGTCCACCGCCGACACATAGGCCGGCTGCAGGGGCGTCAGCGTGCGGGTATCGTACCAGTTGTAGAGGTGGCCCCGCCACTTGTCCAGCTTCTCCACCGTGGCAAGGATACGCTCGATAAGCCCTATGGCCTCGCTCTCCCGGGCCGCGCCTATCTCCATGGCCCCCAGGGCAGAGGCAAGGGCGAGGCCGATGTTGGTGGGGCTGGTGCGGTGGGCCGGACCCTTGGGGGGCTGGACCTGCACGTTGTCGGGAGGCAGATAGTTCTCCTCCGCCGTGCACCGCTCGGCAAAATACCGCCACATGGCCCCGGCGGCCTTCAAAAGAAACGCCTTATCGGCCGCCGTCAGGTCGTTTTTGGGCCGGATGGGCCGGCCCGAGACCCAGGCGAAGGCTGGGGCCAGCGCCCATACCACCCCGGCGGCTTTCCCCGCCGGGCCGGGGGCCAGCCACACTAAGCCCAGGCCCAGGCCCACGGAAAACCACATGGCCGCGGGCATGGTCCGGCCCAGGTCCGTCTGGGCCGCCGTGACCCATTGGAGCATGCGCCGGTGGCTCACGGTCATGCGCCACAGGGCCGTCGCCGCCGCCGAGGCGCAGGTATATCCCTCCCAGGGCAAAAAGATGAGCCGGGCGAAGAACCGGGTCAGGGACCCGCCCGCGCCCCGGAGGACGCCGCTGCGGACCCGCAGCCGGACTTGGCTGGTCCGGACAAACAGCGCCCCAACGGCATCGTGGATGGCGTCCGCCCCGAGACACGCCAAGGCCGCCCCCGCCGCCCAGCGGCCCGCGGGGAAGAGGATACCCCATAGAATGGCCGCCAGGGCCGTGGGGGCTACAAGGCTTCGCCGCACGCTGTCGAAGAGGCGAAACCGCTCCAGGAGCGGCAGGTCCCGCCCGGCCTTAAAGAGCCAGGGCAGGTTCTGCCAGTCCCCCCGGGTCCAGCGGTGGAGCCGCCTAAACCAGGCCGCCGCGGTCACGGGGCAGGCGTCCGTCAGCTCCACGTCGCCCATATAGGCCCCCCGCAGATAGGCCCCTTCCAGGGCGTCGTGGCTCAAAATGTGGTCCTCCGGGAACCGGCCGTCCAGGCAGGCGAGGTACGCCGCCGCGTCCACGACGCCCTTGCCCGCGAAGCCGCCCCGGTCATATAGGTCCGTATAGAGCTCCCCCGTGGGGGCGCCGTAGGGGTCCGTGCCCCCCTGGCCCGCCCAGATGCGGGCAAAGTCCGTGGCCATGGCCCGGTCCAGTTCCACCGCCATCCGGGGATGGAGCACCCCGTGGCCCCGCACCACCACGCCCTTTTCCACCAAGGGTGTGTTCAAAGGGTGCATGGCCGCGCCGATGAGCTGCCGGGCCGCGCCCGGCACCAGCCGGGTGTCCCCGTCCAGGCACAGCACGTATTTCGCGTGCAGGGCCTCCGGGTCCCCGGCCAATACTTTCAATCTGTTGGGCCGGCCCCGGACCAGGCGCATCAGCTCCAGCACCGCCCCCCGCTTCCGCTCCCAGGGGACATAGACCCCCTCCCGCTTATCCAGCACCGGGTCCCGGCACAGGAGGAAGAACCCCCCGCCGTATGTCTCATTGAGCCGGTCGATCTCCCGGGCGGCATCGTTGAGGCGCGCCGCCTCCTTAGGCGGGAACTGGACGCTGTCGGGCAGGTCCGCCAGCAGGGCAAACAAGAGTTCCTCCCCGCAGTCCCGGTTCGCCAGTTTATATTCCTCCAATCGCCGGGCCAGGCGGGGCCCCGTCTCCTCGTCGGACAGCAGCGCTGACACGGCGCACACCGTCCGGCCATCGGGGCCTATGCCGTCTTTGAGCTCCAATCTGGGCAGCCGCCGGGGCCGGACAAGGCGAAGCAAAATAGAATCCAGCCCTACCCGCACAAGCTCGGACAGCGGCCACACCGCCAGCAGGGCAGTGCACAGGCTTTTGGCCGCCGCTCCCGCCAGCACCGCCAAGGCCGCCGGGAGGAAAATGCGCGCGGCGATATAGCCCGCCCCGGTGCGGGCCGCGGGCGGGAAGAGGTATTCATGCAGGCCCTTTTCCAGGGCCTCTTGGGCCAGTTCCAAAGAGGAGATATGCCGGGCCTTCGCCATCTCCTGGAACCGCCGGCGGTACTGGGCGCGGCTGGCCTCATCCATGGCGGGGTAGACCTTGTCCTGCCGCAGGAGGGCGTCCACCGGGTCCGAGGCCTCCAAAGCGTGGGTCAGGTCCATATCCGCCAGGGCCCGCAGGCCGGTGAACAGCTCCGCGGCCCTCTCGTTATCCACCTCCGGCCCGGCCAGGGCCTCGATGAGCGCGGCGCGGAGGGCGGCGCCAAAGAGGGCCGCCTCGTTCTCCGGCACGGTCCGGCCCCGGCGGGCCCCGGTGAGAAACGCCTCGATCCGCTCCTCGGTTATGGGCCCGGCGCCGGCCAGGGCCCGGCCCAGCATGACGATGACGGCGCCCTCCGGCCCCTTGGTGAGCCTTCCCGCGCCCCGCAGGGCGTCCAGGGCGATGTCCGCCTCCCGGCGGGCCAGGTATTCGTTGTCCGCGAACCACGCGGGCTCCTTTTCGTTTTGGCTCTTGGCCGTGACCGTATCCATGGCCCGGCGAAGCCGCCGGGCTGCGCCGCGGCCGGAGACGGCGCCTTTGACGGGGATGCTCCTGGCCGCGCTCTCGCCCCATCCGGCCAGGCGTTCGATGCTTATCTTTTCCATACCTGGGATTTTTCCCGCGCCGGCGGGAGAATATACGAAAACGCCGCGGGCAAAAAGCCCGCGGCGTGGGAGGCGATATGCCTCTGTATTTTATTCAGTCTATCCAGCCGCTTTATGGCGTCCCTCCCCGGACGCATCAAGTGTAGATATAGCGGTCGCCGTGGCACTTGGGACAGGTCACCTCGCCGTCGCCGCCGCACTTGAAGCAGCTCTCCCATGTCTTGGCAGTCGTGTCGCTGTGCCCGCTGTAGTTGGGGACGCTGTCGTAGACCCACTTGCCTCCGTCGCCATCGCACTGGGAGCATTCCACCTCGCCGTCGCCGTGGCACTTGGGGCAGGCGATACGCAGACTCGTCCCGCCGTCATCGTCGTCATCCCAGTCGATGCCGCCCCCGGAGGAATCATCGCCGGAGGAGCCGCCGCCCATGGGACCGGAGACGCCATGCTCCAGATGGTCCACGATACCCGATATGGTGCACCGGTCGCCGGTATCGGCCACGGTCAGTCCATCGGAGAAGCGAATGGCTATCTCGCACCATCCATATCTGGGCCAGTCGTTGATCTGCAGGATCACATCCCCATAGCGGTAAGCGCCGTCGGCATAGTCCTTGATCTGCTGATCCTCCCCGATCGAGCCGCAGTCGAAGAGATAATAGGACGATTTGCCGCCTCCGGCGTCGGTGTCCCATGACTTGGTCAATGTCAGGCCAAAACGACCGCTTTGCAGCAGGTCCGCATATTCGTAGGCCGCCGATGCGTATGCCTGTTTTATGGAGAACACAGCGTGTGTCCCGTTGGTGATGCTCTCCTCGGAATGGGTGAGTTCCCCGTTGAAGAAGGCGTGGGCGTCCGGCAGAATGTTGTCCGCCTCAGGCGCGGGCGCAGCAGCAGCCTCCGCCAGAGCGGTCACACTCAGAGCCAGGCACAGGGCCAGGGCTAGGATGAGAGAGAATAGTTTTTTCATTGCAGTCTCCTTTCTGGATCGTTCCATTTTCCCATGATACAATCATTATAAGTTTCTGGAAAATCGATGTCAATCCCTTGGAACGTCCGCATTTTGCGTACTTTCCGACTTATTCTCCCAGCCGCCGGGAAAAAAGCACGCACCGGTCCACACAGAACTGTCTTTCCACCGCAAAGATCACCGAGGCACTCAGCCGCGGCGGGACCCTGCCCTGCTCCATCAGGTCCAGCGTTTTTCCGCCGACTCCCAGCCGTTTCGCCATCTCCCGCTTGGAGATGCCCCTCGTCCGGCGCAGCCATGCGACGTTATACATAAAATTGTCCAATTCCTCTCTTGATGACGACATATCCGTCCCCTCCTATCTTACACCGAATAGTTGTATAAATACACTTTACATCTAATAGGCGTAAAAGTCAATACAACTTTCCGATGTGAGATAGAATGCTCCCAAAGGGGGACTGAGCGTATGAGCAGAATACGGGAGCTGCGTGAGGACCGGGACCTGAGCCAGGCCGCCATCGCGGAGATACTCAAGACGACCCAGCAGCAGTACAGCAAGATCGAGACCGGCAAATCAGACATAAGCGGAGAAAAACTCCGGCTCCTGGCCAGGTTTTATAACATATCCGCTGACTATATCCTGGGGCTGACAGATGATCCGCGGCCTTTGTACGGGAAAAGCGCCTGTCAATGAAAAACACTTGACACCCACTCCCATTTGGTGTATGATAACCAGGCTGTAAAGCAAAAACCTTGACGCCAAGGAGGCGCGGTATGGACGCTTCCCCGCTGGACCGGTCCCTGCTTTTGGACTTTTACGGCGAGCTTTTGACGGAGAAGCAGCGCCGGGTCTGCGAGCTGCACTGGAACGAGGACCTGTCTCTTACCGAGATCGGCCAGCAGGACGGCCTGAGCCGCCAGGGGGTGTGGGACGTGCTGCGCCGGGCGGAGGCCGCTTTGCGGGAGTATGAGGAAAAGACCGGGCTGGTGCGCCGGTTTTTGGAGCGGCGGGAGGCCATCGCCGCCATCCGTGAGGAGCTGGCAGGGATGCTGCCGGACGACGAACATAGCCGGGACGTGCTGGCCCGGCTGGAGGATATACTGTAATGGCTTTTGAGAGCTTATCGGAAAAACTGAACGGCATCTTCAAAAAGCTGCGGGGCAAGGGCCGCCTGTCCGAGGCCGACGTGAAGGACGCCATGCGCCAGGTGCGGATGGTGCTTCTGGAGGCGGACGTGAGCTACAAGGTCGTGAAGGACTTTGTGAAGAACGTCTCGGAAAAGGCCGCCGGCCAGGAGATACTGGAGAGCCTGAACCCGGCCCAGATGGTCATCAAGATCGTCAACGACGAGCTCACCGCCCTCATGGGGGGCCAGGCCGTCCGGCTGAACTATTCAAGCAAAGTCCCCAGCGTGGTGATGGTGGTGGGCCTGCAGGGCGCGGGCAAGACCACCAACACCGCAAAGCTGGCCGCCTTCGTGAAGAAGCAGCAGAACAAGCGGCCGCTCCTGGCCGCCTGCGATGTATACCGCCCCGCCGCCATCAAGCAGCTGGAGACCGTGGGCGCCCAGGTGGGCGTGCCCGTGTTCCAGATGGGCCAGGCGGACCCGGTGGACATCGCCAAGGCCGCCGTGGAGCATGCCCGCAGGCACGGAAACGACGTGGTCTTCCTGGATACCGCCGGGCGGCTCCACGTGGACGAGGCCCTGATGCGGGAGCTTCAAAACATCAAGGCCGCCGTAGAGCCCGCGGAGATACTCCTCACCGTGGACGCCATGACCGGTCAGGACGCGGTGAACGCCGCCAGCGCCTTTGACGAGGCCCTGGACATCACCGGCGTCATGCTCACCAAGCTGGACGGCGACGCCAGAGGCGGCGCGGCCCTCTCCGTCCGGGCGGTCACGGGCAAGCCCATAAAGTTCGCCGGCACCGGCGAGAAGCTGGACGCGATTGAAGTTTTCCACCCCGACCGCATGGCCAGCCGCATTCTGGGCATGGGCGACGTGCTCACCCTCATCGAGAAGGCCGAGCAGGCCGTGGACCAGAAGAAGGCCGCAGAGATGGCGGAGAAGCTGATGAAAAATCGCTTCACCCTCCAGGACTACCTGGAGCAGCTTCGCTCCATGAAGGACATGGGCTCGGTGGAGGACATCCTGGGCATGATGCCCGGCGTGGACGCCAAGGCATTGAAGGGCGCCAAGATAGACCCCAAGGCCATGGCCCGCACCGAGGCCATCATCCTGTCCATGACCCCGAAGGAGCGGGAGAACCCCTCCATCCTGAACGCCAGCCGGAAAAAGCGCATCGCCGCCGGCGCGGGCACCAGCGTGGTGGAGATCAACCGCCTTTTGAAGGGCTTCGATGCCATGAACGCCATGGTGAAGCAGATGTCCGGCTCCCGGAAAGGCCGGCGGATGGCCAAGCGCATGGGAATGCTGGGCATGTAAAAGCGATCTCAAACTTCCATTTTGGATTTGCAGATAAAAAACAAACAACATTTTTTGGAGGAACAAGAAAATGGTCAAGATCCGTCTCAAGAGACAGGGCGCCAAGAAGGCCCCCTATTACCGCGTCGTCGTCGCCGACAGCCGCTCCCCCCGCGACGGCCGCAACATCGAGGAGCTGGGCACCTATGACCCCATGGCCAAGCCCGCCGTCATCGACATCGACCTGGAGCG
>CANRKN010000024.1 GCA_947631215.1 uncultured Oscillospiraceae bacterium
CGTCCTTCCAGTGGCCGAACTTCTCCCGGCGGTTGATGTACTCGTCCGCCAGGTTCACCCCGCCGGTGAAGCCCACCTTCCCGTCTATCACCAATATCTTCCGGTGGTCCCGGTTGTTGTAGCTGGTGGAGATGAAGGGCCGGATGGGGGCGAAGACTTTGCACTTGATCCCCAGGGCCCGCAGGGTCTTGGGGTAGCTGGCCGGCAGGCGCAGCAGGGAGCAGGTGCCGTCGTAGAGGACCCGCACGTCCACGCCCTGGCGCACCTTCCGCTTCAGGACGTCCAGCACGGCGTCCCACATCTCCCCCTCCTCCATGATGAAGTACTCCAGGAAGATGAACTTCTCCGCCTTCTCCAGCTCCCGCAGGAGGGCGGCGTACTTGTCCTCACCCTGGGGGTAGTACTCGGCGGCGGTGTTCTCGTATACGGCGAAGCCGTTGCGCCTGGCCGCGTATACAGCGAGAGGATAGAGGTCCGGCTCGGCGTCTTTGAGCCGCGCCATGAGCTCCTTTTGCTCCGGCATATAGGGGGCGCTGGCTTCCACCTGGGCCCGGAAGATGCGCTGCTCTGCCCGGTGGCCCAGATCGAAGGTGATGAAGAGATAGAGGAGCACGCCGAACACCGGCACCAGCGCGATGATGACGCACCAGCTCAGCTTGATGCTGGGGTCGGAGCCTGTATTCAGAAGATAGACCAGGAACAGCCCCGCCAGTATGCTGACCGACCAGGACAGGTAGAAGCTGGACCGCTGCAACCGGAAGAAGAGCAGGAAGATGAAGAGAAACTGCATCAGCAGCAGGATGGCCGCCACGGCGCCCCGGCCGAACAAGATGCTAAAAAAACCCCGCCGGGACCGGGTGTTTCGGGAGCTGTTCTCTTTTTCCGGCATGGCGTTCTCCTCCTGTTCTTTCAGTCTTTACTATAATACTGCCACGCCTGGGCGGAAAAATCAAGTAGAGGGGCGTATGCGCAAAAAATAACGATAAGGCACTTGACAGGGCGGGATGCATATGATAACATATGAACAATGATTCATATGTTTGTTTGAAGGAGGCGGGACCATGGCGGAGAACGATATAGAGCGGTGCGGTTTTCTGTTCGTCCATGAGGCCGTGGTGGAGCAGGTACTGGCCCAGATGCCGGAGGACGAGAAGCTCTACGACCTGGCGGAGCTTTTCAAGGTCTTTGGCGACTCCACCCGCATCAAAATTTTGTACGCCCTGTTCGAGGCGGAGCTTTGCGTGTGCGACATCGCCCAGCTTTTGGGCCTCACCCAGTCCGCTGTGAGCCATCAGCTGCGGGTGCTGAAGGCCGGGCGGCTGGTGAAGCCCCGGAAGGACGGCAAGACGGTATTCTACTCCCTGGCGGATGACCATGTAAGAACGTTGATAGCTCAGGGGATGGAACACATCGAGGAATAGTCGTTTGAAAGGCAGAGCCAGGGCGGCCTCGCCCGACAGGGCCCCTCCCGCTAAAGTTCGCTTCGCTCACCGAGCGCGTGCGGGGCACTGCCGGTTCTCGCCGCCCGTCGGGTAGGCAAAAAAATATTCAATTTGAGAGGAGATATACATCATGAAAAAGTCATTCAAGCTGGTGGACCTGGACTGCGCCAACTGCGCCCGGAAGATGGAGGACGCCATCAAGAAGCTGGACGGCGTCAACGACGCCACCGTCAGCTTCCTCACCCAGAAGATGACCGTGGACGCGGACGACGGCCGCTTCGACGACATCATGAAGCAGGTGGTCAAATGCTGCAAGCGGGTGGAGCCCGACTGTGAGATTGTGCTGAAGTGAGGAGGCGGGGCCCATGACCCGGAAGGAAAAAAAGGCCCTGGCGCGGATACTGGCCGCCGGGGCGCTGCTCATCGCGGTGAGCCTGTGGAAGCCGGAGGGCTATATCGCCCTGGCGGCGTATCTGGTGCCCTACGCCGTGGTGGGCTGGGACGTGCTGTGGAAGGCGGTGCGGAACATCGCCCACGGGCAGGTGTTCGACGAGAACTTCCTCATGGCCCTGGCCACCGTGGGGGCCCTGGCCCTGGGGGAGTATTCCGAGGCCGTGGGCGTCATGCTCTTCTACCAGGTGGGCGAGCTGTTCCAGACCCACGCCGTGGGCCAGAGCCGCAAGTCCATCGCCGCCCTCATGGACATCCGCCCGGATACCGCCAGCGTAGAGCGGGACGGGGCGTTCGTGGAGGCGGACCCGGAGGAGGTGGCCGTGGGCGACGTCATCCAGGTGAAGCCGGGGGAGAAGGTGCCCCTGGACGGGGTGGTGCTCACCGGTACGTCCACCCTGGACACCGCCGCCCTCACCGGCGAGAGCGTGCCCCGGCGCATAGCCGAGGGGGACGAGATCGTCTCCGGGTGCGTGAACCTCACCGGCGTGCTCACCATCCGCGTCACCAAGCCCTTCGGGGAGAGCACCGTGGCGAAAATATTGGAGCTGGTGGAGAACGCCGCCAGCAAGAAGGCCCAGGCGGAGAACTTCATCACCCGCTTCGCCCGGGTGTACACCCCCGCGGTAGTCATCGGCGCGGTGTGCCTGGCCCTCATCCCGCCGCTCTTTGTAGGCGGATGGGCTACCTGGGTCCACCGGGCGCTCATCTTCCTGGTCATCAGCTGTCCCTGCGCGCTGGTCATCTCCATCCCCCTGGCCTTCTTCGGGGGCATCGGCGGGGCGTCCCGCCGGGGCATCCTGGTGAAGGGGGGCAACTATCTGGAAAAGCTGGCCCAGGTGAAGGTGGCCGTGTTCGACAAGACCGGCACCCTGACCAAGGGCGAGTTTGAGGTGGCCGCCGTCCATCCGGCGGCGGGCGTGACGGAGGCGGCGCTCCTGGAATCCGCCGCCCTCGCGGAGCAGTACTCCACCCATCCCATCGCCCAGTCCCTGCTGCGGGCCTATGGGAAGACCCCCGACCCGGCCCGGGCCGCTGACGTTTCCGAGGTGGCCGGCCAGGGCGTCACCGCCCTGGTGGACGGGGAAACCGTGGCCGCCGGCAACCGGCGGCTCATGCAGGCCCAGGGGCTGGATACTCCCGAGGACGGCTGCGCCGGCACGGTGGTGCACGTGGCCCGGGAGGGGAAGTATATGGGCCACATCCTCATCGCCGACGGGGTGAAGGAGACCACCCCCGCCGCCATCCGGGAGCTGAAGGACCGGGGCATCCGCACCGTCATGCTCACCGGCGATGCCCAGGCCGTGGGCGACGCGGTGGGCGCCGAGCTGGGCCTGGACGAGGTCCACGGCGGGCTCCTGCCCGGGGACAAGGTGGACCGGCTGGAGGCCATCCTGGCCCAAAAGGACCCCAAGAGCGCCCTGGCCTATGTGGGCGACGGGGTGAACGACGCGCCGGTGCTGAGCCGGGCGGACGTGGGCGTGGCCATGGGGGCCATGGGCTCCGACGCGGCTCTGGAGGCGGCGGATGTGGTGCTCATGGACGACGACCTGGGCAAGCTGGTCCAGGCCATGGACGTGGCCCGCAAGTGCAGCCGCATCGTGAAGGAGAACATCGTCTTCGCCCTGGGGGTGAAGGGGCTGTTCCTCATCTTGGGCGCCTTCGGCCTGGCCTCCATGTGGGAGGCGGTCTTCGCCGACGTGGGCGTGGCCGTCATCGCCATCATCAACTCAGGGAGAATGCTTCGGACGAAGTGAGTATTGAGCATGATATATGGAACGGGACCGGCGTGGCCGGTCCCGTGTTTTATGCTTCGGTATCTTTATCTTCTGCGGAAATATATAGCTCCTCTGCCTGAAGGAGCGCGGCTTGGAGCCGTTCCCGCCCCGGCTGGTTTTCCTCCGTCTCCAGCAGCAGGTCCAGCGCGTCTGACGCCGCGCCGCATATCAACGCGTACATTTTCTCGTAGTCCGGCAACCATTCTCACCTCTCTCAAACTCTTTTGAGTTAATTTTAACTCAAAAGAGTTAAACTTGTCAAGAATATCTGTCTATCCTCATTACAGAGGTGAGGCGGATGCGCATAGGCGAAGCGGTAAAGGAACGGATATTGCAGCTGTGCCGGGAACGGGACCTGTCTGTCAACAAGCTGTGTACCATGAGCGGCGTCACACAGTCCACGGTAAACAACATCGTCAGCGACCGCAACCACAGCGTGACCGTCTCTACCATCCAGAAGCTGTGCGACGGACTGGGCATATCCATCCGGGACTTTTTTGACGCGCCCCTGTTCACGGATATTGAACAGGAGATAAAATAAGCGGAGACATATGGAACGGGACCAGCGTGAGCCGGTCCCGTGTTTTATTCTTCTTTTTTCTCCCGTGGCCATTTTTCGATGATGGTATTGAGCCAGGCGCCCAGGAAGAGGAGGTAGAGGGAGGCGTACATCCAGAACAGGGAGATGATCACGACGGCGAGGCCGCCGTAGATGCTGTAAAAGCCGAAGCTGGACACCGCCCAGGAGTAGATGCGGGAGAAAATGAGCCAGGCCGCCGCGGAGAAGGCCGCGCCGGGCAGCTGCTTTGTATACCGCAGCTCCTTCTGGGGCACGTGGGTGAAGAGCAGAGCGTTCAGCGCCGTCACGATGAGGAAGAACACGATCTCCCTTCCCCGGATGAGGACCGACCACAGGCCCGACCACTTGGAGATGAACCCGATGGAGGCCAATATCTTCTCCCCGGTGAACAGCAGCACCATATTGCCCAGGATGATGACCACCAGCGCGGCGGTATAGAGGGCGCCCCGGAGCCGCCGCAGGAGGAAGCTGCCGTGGGTCCTGCCGTCATAGATGAGCTCCACGGTGCGCATGATGAGACTGAACACCTTTCCGGCGGACCAGAGCTCCACCACGAGACCTATGCCGATGGCCGCCGTTGACCCGGCATACACCCCGTCCACCAGCCGGCCGATGAGCTCCCGGAAGGGCTCCGGCGCGTAGCCTAAGAGGGCGTCCATCAGCTGCTCCTCGGTGAAGGGCATATAGGGCAGCAGGCCCAGCAGCACCACCAGCAGCGGGCCCAGGGCGAAGAACAGATAATAGGCCCCGCTGGTGGCGTACAGCCACATGCTGGTCCGGCCGTATTCCTTGGCGGCCCAGCGGAGCTTTTCCATGGCGGGACTGTCCTTCATGGCGTCTTCCTTTCGTCTTTATCGAAAAAGGCCGCCCGGCGCGGGGCGGCTTATGGGCTTATTATAGTATGCTTTCCCGGCGGGCGGTCATGCCTTTTTCCGGCAGGCGGGGCAGAGGTGGTAGAGCTTCAGGTCGTAGCCGGTGATGTCCTCCCCCAGTTCCAAGGCGAAGGGCCGCAGCAGGCCGTCGGGCATGATAAGGTCCTCCACCTTCCCGCACCTCTCGCACACCAGGTGAGGATGGGGCCGCCGCTCCCGGTCGTACCGGGCGGGGGCGTCGGGCATCTCCAGCTTCCGTATCTGCCCCTCCCGGACCAGCAGGCCCAGGTTCCGATACACGGTGCCCCGGGCCAGAGAGGGCATCTGGGCCCTGGCCAGGTCATATATCTCCTCCGCCGTCCGGTGCTCCGGCGCGGCCATGATGAGGTCGAAGATGAGCTGTCGCTGCCGGGTCATGGTCTCACCGCCTTTTAGGATTCATTCCTAATTTATTATACCCGTCCCGGGCGGCGTTGTCAACGGGTCATATGGTGGTCAGATACTGGTATAGCGGCACCAGGGTCTCATACACGTCCAGCACCCGGTCCAGGAGCTCCTTTCCCGGCGGGTCGGGCTCGAAGTACTCCGTCATGCCCATCTCCACCGAGCGGGCGTTGTACCAGTCATAGAGCAGGGGCCCCGGGTCCCCCTTGGGCTTTTTGTAGACCTCCCCGTAGCGGTGCAGCTCCGGGTGCTTGTTGAGGGCCTTCACGATGGGCGTCAGCCGCTGGGGGGCCAGGTCGATGCTCCTGCGCCAGCGCTCCAGGAGCTCCCCCTTCATGTTCCAGCAGCCCATGCCCGCCTCCCAGCTCTTGGCGTCGATGCCGAACCAGAACTGGGGCAGGGGGGTGTATATCTCCCCGGAGAGCCCTAAGGAGAACCACATATGTTCCTTAAAGGGCCCCCGGCCGAAGAGCCGCCGGGCGTCCCGCCAGATCCGGGAGACGTGCAGCGCCGGGGCAAGACCGGGATGGCGCTCCTCCATGGCCGCCTTCACGTCCTCCGCCAGGGCGTGGATGGGCGTGTCCAGACACCGCTCGAAGTCCTCCCGGTGGGCGTTGAACCAGGGCCGCTCGTTATTGAAGCTGAGCCCCCACAGAAAGTCGGGCAGGTCCTTGGGAAATCCCTCGAAGGGGGGAATGTTCTTGGGCATGGGAATTCACCTCATACCAATAATAGCACACGCGCCGGCGAAAAAACAACCGGCGCGTGTGAGGCATATGTTCAGTTTTTCGGGGACATGTAGTTGTGGTCGATGTTCAGATCTACCTCCGCCTCCGGGTACTGCTCCCGGACGATGGCGGCCAGCCGCCGGCGCAGGGCCCCCTCGGGGATGGGCACCTCCGGCGGGGCGAAGCAGTCGAAGCGGACCAGGGTGCGGCCGGCCTCCTGGGATATCTCCAGGTCGTGGACCGTGAGGCGGGTGTCCAGGGAGGCCATGCGGCCGATGAGGTAGGTCTGAAGCCGGTTCTCCGGGCTGTCGTCCTGAGAGATGGGGTCCAGCTGGAAGAGGATATGCAGCCCGTCCTTTTCCAGAAATTCCGCCGCCAGGGCCGCCAGGGCCCGGTGGAGGGTCATGATGTCGTCCTCCGCCGGGAATTCCACGTGGGCGCTGGCGTAGCGCCGCCCGGGGCCGTAGTCGTGCAGCAGCAGGTCGTGGGTGCCCAGCACGCCGGGGCAGGCCAGGATGCGGGCGCGGATGGACTCGATGACCTCCGGCTCGGGCCGCCGGCCCAGCAGGGGGTCCAGGGTGTCCCGGACGATGCCGCAGCCGCTCCAGATAATGAAGAGTGCCACACCTACGCCCAGATATCCATCCAGGTCGAAGCCGGTGATGGAAGATACGCCCATGCCGAGGAGCACCACGCTGGTGGCGATGGCGTCGTTGCGGCTGTCCATGGCCGTGGCGGCGAGGGTGCCGGAGGATATGCGCTTTCCCGCGTCGGCGTTGAAGGCCATCATCCAGAGCTTCACCAGGATGGATCCGGCCAGCACCAGGGCCATAGGCCAGGAGAATTGGGGCGTCTCGGGGTGCAGGATGCGCGTGACGCCGCTTTTCAGAAGCTCCAGCCCCGCTAAGAGCACCAGCACCGACACGGTGAGCCCGGCCAGGTACTCGTACCGGCCATGGCCGTAGGGGTGCTCCTCGTCCGCGGGCCGGGCCGCCAGGCGGAACCCCAGCAGGGCCACCACGTTGGAGGCGGCGTCGGAGATGTTGTTCACCGCGTCCGCCACGATGGCCACCGACCCGGCGGCGAGGCCGGTCAGGAGCTTAAAGAGGAACAGCAGGCCGTTGCAGACGATGGCCAATATGCCCGCCAGCCGGCCATAGGCCGCCCGGACCTCGGGCCGGTCCGTCCTGTCATAATCCTGTATGCACTTCGACGCCAGAAACCGGAACATCCCGCCGCCCCCTTTCCCGCCTTTTGGCCATGATATGCCCGGAAAAAGAATTTTGTCAATGCTAATTTGCCCGTGAGAGACAAAGCCGGCCACCCGAGGGTGGCCGGCTCTGCAACAAAGAAGAGAGGAGTGAAAAATGAAAAATGTCGGTGGTGTCATGCCTGCTGTCCGGTCTTGGGGGCGTCGGCTCGCTCCCTTGACCTTGTGACTGTATGATACCGCACCCAACCCGGGAAGTGGTGAATAAATTTGTAATGATTTGTAAACAAATGATGAATGGATTTTTAACAGCTCACGCGCCCGGCAGCGCCAGCTCATGGCCCTGGAAGGTGACGGAGGTCACCTCGTCCAGGTCGATGGGCGCGGCGAACTCGATGGACATGACGCACACGTCCTCCTCCGGCCAGTGGTTGCTGGTGCCGCTGATGACCGCTGTGCCGCCGGCATAGGCGACTTCCAGGTCCCAGGGGTCCACGATGGTCTGCTTCTCTCGGGGTTCAAATTCATAGGTGCACACCGCGCCCATGGGGGACAGCTTCAGGGATGTGATGGTGACCGACACCTCCTCCGTCTTAATGGTGAGGCCGGTGTGGGCGTCCAGCATGGTGCCCGGCTCCAGCTCCGCCTGGTCCAGGGGCACGCCCTTGTAATAATAGTAACTGACCGTGGCCTTGGCGTCAAAGGGCTCCGTCACCAGCTCCACCTCTTTCTGCTCCGGCGGGGTCACGGTGAACCGGAACGTCCAGGGGCCCTCGGACAAAAGCGCATGCTCGCCCCGCCCGTCCAGTATCTCGGTCAGCGTCAGCGTCAGCGGATAAGACCAGTCAACCCCCTTATCCAGCAGTTCCAGGGGGACGCTCTTTTCCAGCAGAAAGCTGTATACGCCCTCTGTCCCGCTGTCCAGCGGGGTGCCGCTCCCGCCGCCGGAAAAGAGGTTCTCCGGCGCGCTGGGGTCCGCGCTTACCAGGGTCCCGTCCGGGAAGAGGGTCCCGCAGTCGGTCCCCTCCGGGGCCTGGACGTCCAGCTTCATGTAGCAGTACTGCCCGTCGGTCATGGCCGAGTCCAGCGTCACGGTCCAGCCGTCGGCGGTGACGGACTGGCCGATGCCCGCGGCGGCCCGGTCGATGTATTCGATCTGCCCCTCGGTGAGCTCCGCCTGGCCTGCGTCGGCGAACCAGCTCTTGAACCATGCCGCCCCGTCCAGGGCGGCGTAGGCGGTGACCCCCAGGGCCAGCACCAGCGCGGCGGCCAGGGCCAATGTGACGACGCGTTTCGTATATTTGTTCGTTCTCATATCCTGCTCCTTTCTCATGGACGCTTTCACCTGTCCCAGCAGGGCCGGGTCCGGCGCGCCCGGGTCCAGGGCCCGGCGGAGCAGCGCTTCGGTATCAATTCTCATCCTCGGCCAGTCCTTTCTCCACCAGCGCCCGGGCCGTATAGAGGCGGCGCTTCACCGTCCCCACGGGCAGGCCCAGCGTCCGGGCGATATCGTTTACCTTCATCTCCATGCCGTAGTACAGCGCCAGGGGCAGCCGGTACTTCTCCGGCAGGGCCGCTGCGGCGGCCCGCACCCGTTCCAGCTCCTCCCGGGCCAGGGCCTCCGCCTCCGGCTCGGGCCCGCCGGCCGCGTCCCGGTCCTCCAGGGGTCCGGTAGGGGCGATGCGGGCCCGGCGGGCGTGCTTTCGCTTCCCGCTCCGCCAGAGACTCAGGGCGGTGGAGAAGAGAAAGCTCTTCGGGTCCGCTGCCAGCTTCCCCGGCCGTTCCAGGGCCTTTAAAAAGGTGTCCTGGAAGAGGTCCTCGGCGTCCTCCCGGTCAAAGGCCAGACTCCGGCAGAAGCGGTACAGCATGGGGCCGTAGGCGTCTGCCAGAGCGTCCGTATCCACTTTCGCGCGCAAGCTGTCCACGGACGCCCTCCTTCCGGTGTGTATGCCTGTATATCGCCGCGAAAACGGCGCAGGTTCGCTCAGTTGACGATTTTTTTGTTCTATGCTATAATAACCAACCGATTTAACTTTGGAAAGCATGAGGTGGTTTTTCCCGATGGATGATGGCAGTTGGCTGTCTATCCTGTTTCTCATCGCGCTTCTGGGCATGGCCATGTACTTCGCCTTCGCGGAGACGGCCTTCGCCTCCGTGTCCAAAAACCGCATCCGCGTCCGCCAGGAGAAGGGGGACGCCCGGGCCAAGAAGGCCATGTGGGTGCTGGACAACTTCGACCGCGCTATCACTACGATTTTGATCGGCACCAATATCGCCCACCTGACGGCGGCGGCGGTGATGACGGTGCTTGTGACCCACCGTTTCGGCATGGGCGCCGTGGCCTGGGGGACCCTGGTCACGACGTTGGTATTGTTCCTCTTTGGGGAGATGCTCCCCAAGACCATCGCGAAAAAATACAGCGAGCGGTTCTGCCTGGGCACCGCCGGTTCGCTGTGCTTTTTTATGCACTTTTTCGCCCCGCTGGCGGCTTTGCTCACGGCCATCGGCCAGGGGTTGGCCAGGCTCTCCAAGGGTGAGGGCGAGGTGTCCGTGACGGAGGATGAGCTCTATGACCTCATCGAGGACATGACCGACGCGGGGAGCCTGGACGAGGACCAGGGGGATCTGGTCCAGTCCGCGCTGGAGTTCGGGGATATCACCGTGGAGCATGTGCTCACCGCCCGGGTGGACATGGCGGCCATCGACGTGTCCTGGCCCGCGGAGAAGGTGATAGAATTCATCCGCTCCCAGCGCCATACCCGCCTGCCCGTCTACGAGGGCCAGGTGGACGACATCATCGGCATATTACAGATACGAAAGTACATCCGGGCCTGGCTGAGCCAGGGGGACGCGGTGGATATCCGGAGCCTTCTGGACGTGGCCTATTTTGTCCCCTCCACCACCAAGGTGGATGACCTGCTGCCGGAGCTGAGCCGAAACCGCTCCAACATGGCCGTGGTCACGGACCCCTGGGGCGGGACTCTGGGCGTGGTCACCGTGGAGGACATCCTGGAAGAGCTGGTGGGCGAGATCTGGGACGAGGAGGACGAGGTGGAGGAGCTTTTCCAGCCCATCGGCGGCGGCCGGTACGAGGCCGACGGCCGGCTGGACGTGGACGAGCTTTTTGACCGCATGGACTGGGAGGACCCGGACCATGACGAGGAGCTCATCCACAAGCCCCTGGCCGAGTGGACCTTGGAGCACTTTGAGCTCATGCCCCAGCAGCGGGACAAATTCACCTACCACGACCTGGAATTCACCGTCTCCGACGTGCGCCAGCACCGCATCCGCAAGCTCACCGTGCGCCGCCTGCCCCAGGCGGCGGAGGAAGGGGGCGAGGCGCAATGACGGCGTATGTTCTGGCCCTTGTGGTGTGCCTGGCCCTGTCCGGGTTCTTCTCCGCGGCGGAGATGGCCCTGTCCGCCGCCAACCGGCTGCGGCTGGAGGGCGCGGCGGAGAACGGCAATAAGTCCGCCAGGACCGCCCTGGCCCTGCTGGACGACTTCGACAAGGCCCTGGGCGCCATCCTCATCGGCAACAATCTTGTGAACGTGGCGGCCAGCTCCCTGAGCTCCGTCATCGCCATCGGCGTCGCCATGCGCACCGGCGTGGCGGACGGCCTGGCCTCCACGGTGGCCACGGTGATTGTCACCGTGCTGGTCATCATCTTCGGCGAGACCGTGCCCAAGATATTCGCCCGGAAGAATGCCACCCGCCTGACGCTGGCGGTGGCCGGGCCCCTGCGGGCGCTGGCCGTCGTGCTGTCGCCCCTGGTGTGGTGCGCCGTGGGCCTTACACGGCTCATCGGCGGCGCTCTGAAGGGGGAGAGCCCCGAGGACGCCCAGGAGGCGGCGGTGGAGGAGCTGCAGTCCATCATCGAGACCGCCCAGGACGAGGCCGTGCTGGACGACGACCGGGGCGAGCTTCTGCAGGCCGCCCTGGACTTCGGCGACGTGTCCGCCAGCCAGGCCATGACCGCCCGGGTGGACATGATGGCCCTGGACATCGAGGACGGCCTGGAGAAGATACTGGACGAGGTCAGCGACTGCCCCCACTCCCGGCTGCCCGTCTACGAGGGCGACACGGACAACATCATCGGCGTGCTGCACCTCAATACCCTCTACCGGGCCCTTTTGGAGGGCCCCGACGTGGATATCCGCAGTATCCTCACGGAGCCCTGCTGGGTCTATAAGACCGTGAAGCTGCCCGCGGTGCTGGAAATGCTGCGGGAGAAGCAGACCCATCTCGCCATCGTCACCGACGAGTACGGCGGCACCGCCGGCGTCATCTCCATGGAGGACGTGCTGGAGTACCTGGTGGGGGACATATGGGACGAGACCGACGAGGTGGAGGAGGAAGTGGTCCAGACCTCCGAGGACAGCTGGGAGCTGGACGGCGACCTGCCCATTGGGGACTTTCTGGAGCTGGTGGACCTGGACGGCGAGGACTTCGACTTCGAGAGCGAGACCGTGGGCGGCTGGGTCATGGAGCTCATGGAGGGCTACGCCTCCGCCGGCAGCGCTGTGGCCTACCAGGACCTGAACATCACAGTCCTGGAGGCCGACGACAAGCGGGTGGAGAAGGTCCGGGTCACCCGAAGCAGGCCGCAGGAGAAGGAATAAAAAGACATGATGGAACAGGTCATCCGCCGGTACTTCCGCGCATGGCTGGAAAATGACGTCGAAGCCGTCAGAGATACGTTTTCCGACGACGCGGTATACAGCGAGTGCTACGGCCCGGAATACCGCGGCCTGGCTCAAATTTTGCAATGGTTCAGGGATTGGAACCAGCGGGGCCGGGTCCTGGAATGGTCGGTGAAGCGGGTGATCGAGAAAGACCGCACCGCCGTGGCGGAGTGGTATTTCAAGTGCGAGTACGACGGCGTGGCCGACGGATTCGACGGGGTCACGATAGCCGACTTTGACGAAAACGGGAAGATCGTGAAGCTGTGCGAGTTCCAATCCAAAGCGGAGCACTGCTATCCGTATGAGAGCGTTGACCAATGAGCAACGAGCATCTGATCATCTTTAAGACCGAAGACGGCGCCGTATCCCTGGACGTCCGCATGGACGAGGATACGGTCTGGCTCACACTGGACCAGATGGCGGCGCTGTTTGACCGGGACAAATCCACCGTGTCCAGACATATCAAAAATGTGTTCGAGGAAGGCGAGCTGACGCGGGAGGCAGTTGTTGCAAAATTTGCAACAACTGCAGCAGACGGCAAGACCTACCAGGTGGACTACTATAACCTTGACGTGATCATCTCCGTTGGATACCGGGTCAAATCCCTGCGGGGCACCCAGTTCCGCCAATGGGCCACAAAGCGGCTGAATGAGTATATCCGCAAGGGCTTCACGCTGGATGACGAGCGGCTGAAAAACGGCGGCGGACGGTACTTCCGGGAGCTGCTCCAGCGCGTCCGGGACATCCGCTCCAGCGAGCGGAATTTGTACCAGCAGGTCACGGACATTTACGCGACAGCCATCGACTACGACCCCCGCGCTGAACTGACACGGGAGTTTTTTGCTACGGTGCAGAACAAAATGCACTACGCTGCCCATCAGCACACCGCGGCGGAGATCATCTTCCAGCGTTCGGACAGTGAAAAGCCCCTGGTGGGCATGACCAATTTCAAAGGCCGCTATGTCACCAAGGGCGATGTCCGTGTTGCCAAAAATTATCTGACGGAAAAGGAATTGCAGGTGCTCAACCTGCTTGTCTCACAGTTTTTGGATTACGCCGAACTGCAGGCCTTGGAGGAGCACGCCATGACCATGCAGGATTGGGCGGATGAGCTGGACCGGCAGCTGCTGGGCAGCCGCCGGCCCCTTCTGGAGGGCAAGGGGAGCATCTCTCATCAGGAGGCCGTTCAAAAGGCGGAACGGGAATTTGAGCTATACCGGGCACGGGAGATGAAGCAGCTGGAAAGCGACTTTGACCGCGCCGTCAAGGAGTTGTCCAGTAAGGAAAGGCAAAAGCCTTGACATTACAAAAGGAAAGAGCCCGGAGCGATTGCTCCGGGCTCTCGTATTTACGGAAAATCAAACGGCGCGCTGGACCTTGCCGCTTCGCAGGCAGCGGGTGCAGACATACACATGCTGGGGCTTTCCGTCCACGACCGCCTTCACGCGCTTTACGTTGGGCTTCCACATGCGGTTGGAACGCCGGTGGGAGTGGCTGACCTTGATGCCGAAAGTCACGCCTTTTCCGCAAACCTCACATTTTGCCATCGTAATCAGCTCCTTCCTGCTGTCCGGCGGACAGCCTCAATATAATAACAGAGCCTAAGACAAAATGCAAGCATTTTTTTCGCGGAAGGGAAAAACTTGAAAAAAATCCGGCGGGAACGATTGCGCCGGTGGGTGTTCTGTATTAAAATATAATAGACATAAACTGCAAAGGATGTGGTCGCCTTGGAGAAGAAATACTTTGTGGATCTGAAGGAACTGGCGCAGGAGCATAACCTGAAAGTGGTCTACGCCGCCCCGGACTATGACACCGTGCGCATCGGCTCTGTGGACCTGAACCGGCCCGGCATCCAGCTGATGGGCTATCTGGAGCACTTCGACGACACCCGCATCCAGGTCATCGGCCGGAGCGAGAACGCCATGATGGAGGAGCAGGACCACCAGCAGCGGGTGGCGGGCTTCGCCGCCATCATGAGCCGGCGGGTGCCGGCGGTGATCGTGGCCCACGACGAGGTGGTGCTGCCCGAGTGCCTGGAGATGGCGCAAAAGTTCGGCGTGAGCCTTCTGACCACCGACATGGACACGTCAGAGTTCTCCGCCCGGCTCATCCACTCCCTGCGCTACCACCTGGCCCCCCGGGAGACCATCCACGGGGTGCTCATGGAGGTCTACGGCGAGGGCATGCTCATCATCGGCGACAGCGGCGTGGGCAAGTCGGAGACCGCCCTGGGCCTTTTGAAGCAGGGCCACCGGCTCATCGCCGACGACGCGGTGGAGATCCTGCGCACATCCTCCTTCCACCTGGAGGGCCGCTCCCCCTCCATCATCAAGCACTTCATGGAGCTGCGGGGCATCGGCGTCATCAACGTGCCCAGCGTGTTCGGCATCGGCGCGGTGAAGCCCTCCTGCCAGATTGACCTGGTGGTGCAGATGGAGCTGTGGGACGAGTCGAAGCACTATGACCGCCTGGGCCTGGACACCCGGACCACGGAGTATCTGGGCGTGGATGTGCCGCTGGTGACCATCCCCGTCCGGCCCGGCCGGAACCTGGCCGTCATCCTGGAGATCGCGGCCATGACCAACCGGCAGAAGAAGACCGGCTACAACGCCGCCGAGGACCTGGCCCGCCGGGTGGACGAGAGCGTGGACGCGGGTTTGCTCTTCTAAGCGAGGTTTTATGGACTATACAAAATTAGCAAACGACATACACATTGCCCTGCCCGGACTGGACCTGCGGGAGGGGGAGCCCATGGCGGAGCACTGCTCCTTCCGCATCGGCGGCCCGGCGGCGGTCATGGCCCTGCCCCGGTCGGCCAAAGAGCTGGAGGCGCTCTGCCGCCTGCTGCGGGAAAAGGGGGTAAAGCCCCTGCTCATCGGAAACGGCACCAACATCCTGCCCCCGGACAGGGGGCTGGACCGGTTCGTCATCGCCACCTGCCCCGGCGCGGGGGAGGTGACCGTGGAGGGTACTACCGTCACGGCGGACTGCGGCGCCACATTGGCGGCGGCGGCCATGGCCGCGGCGGAGGCGGGGCTCACGGGCCTGGAATTTGCCCACGGCATCCCCGGCAGCGTGGGGGGCGGCGTGGTGATGAACGCCGGCGCCTACGGCGGGGAGCTCAAAGACGCGGTGGCACGCACCGAGTACCTGGACGAGGACCTTGTCGCCCGTACCGCCCAGGGCGCGGAGCACGATTTTTCCTATCGCCACAGCGCCTTTTCGGGGCGGGAAATAGTCATATTGCGCACGGCATTTGCCTTGGTGTCCGGTGAAAGGGACACCATTCATGGCAAAATGAGGGAGCTGGCGGCGAAGCGCCGGGCCAGCCAGCCCCTGGATATGCCCTCGGCGGGCAGCACCTTCAAGCGGCCCGCAGGCGGCTACGCCGCCGCCCTCATCGACGAGGCGGGGCTGAAAGGCTTTACTATTGGCGGGGCACAGGTGTCGGAAAAGCACGCCGGATTCGTGGTGAACGCGGGGAACGCCACCTGTGCGGACGTGCTCAGGCTCATGGAGCACATCCAAAAGACGGTCCTGGCCCGCAGCGGCATCGCGCTGGAGCCGGAAGTGCTGGTGCTGTAAGACATGGAATTTCTCATCATAACGGGCCTCTCCGGCGCGGGCAAGACCCGGGCGGCGGACATATGCGAGGATCTGGGCTATTACTGCGTGGACAATCTGCCGGCGGCGCTTGTGGGCCGGTTCGCGGCTCTGTGCCTGGCCACGAGGGGCCGGTACGAGCGGGTGGCCCTGGTGATGGACGCCCGGAGCGTCACGGACTGCGCGGAGCTCGTAGGCGCTTTGGAGGAGCTGAAAAGCCTGGACTGCCGGGTGCGGATGCTCTATCTGGAGGCGGACACGGACACCCTCATCCGACGGTACAAGGAGTCCCGCCGGCCCCATCCCCTGGGGGAGCGGGGCCTGACCATCGCCCAGGCCGTGGAGCGGGAGCGGGCATTTCTCGCGCCCCTGCGGGCCCGGGCGGACCATATCATCACCACCGACGCGGCGCCCCTCAATCAGCTCAAGGCACGGATATGCCAGTGCCTGGGCCAGCGGGAGGGCTCCTTTGCCGTGACGGTCATGAGCTTCGGCTTCAAGCGGGGCCTGCCCCCGGAGGCGGATCTGGTATTCGACGTGCGGTGCCTGCCCAACCCCTACTATGAGCCGGACCTGGCGGACCTGACCGGGCTGGACGGACCGGTGCGGGACTATGTGTTCAGGTCCGGGGATGCGCAAATGCTGCTGGACAAGCTCACGGACCTGCTGGCGCTGACCATCCCCCTGTTCGAGGCGGACCGGCGGGAGCTCACCGTGGCGGTGGGCTGCACCGGCGGCCGCCACCGGAGCGTGGCCATGGCCCAGGCCCTGGGGGAGGCCTTGCAGGACAAAGCCGCCGTGACGGTGTTCCATCGGGAACTGGGAGCGTGAGATGAGCTTTTCATCGGAGGTAAAAACGGAGCTGTGCCGGACGGAGGTGAACCGCCGGTGCTGCGCCCTGGCGGAGGCATATGGGGTGCTGCTGTATGCCAACAGCTTCTCCCTGAGCCAGGTCCGGGTCATGACGGAAAGCGATGCCTTCGCCGCCCGGCTGCCCCGGCTTTTCCGCCGTGCCTTCGGGCTGGACTTCGACGTGCTGCCCCCGGAGGGGGCGGAGGGCAAGCGTTCCTTTCTCATCACGGACCCGGACAAGCTCCGGACCGTCTTCGCCGCCTTCGGCTACGACCCGGACAGGGCCCTGTCCCACCATATAAACCTGGCCGTGGTGGAGCAGGAGTGCGACCGGATATCCTTTCTGCGGGGGGCGTTTCTCGCCGGCGGCAGCGTCACGGACCCCCACCGCAGCTACCACATGGAGCTGGCCACCGGCCACGAGAGCGTGTGCCGGGAGACCCACGCGCTGCTTCTGGAGATGGGCTTCGAGCCCCGGGACGCGGTGCGGGGCCGGACATGGATCACGTACTTCAAGCGCAGCGAGGCCATCGAGGACCTGCTGGTGACCATGGGGGCCAGCGTGGCCGCCATGGGCATCATGGAGGCCAAGGCGGAAAAGCACATGGCCAACGCCATGAACCGGCTCACCAACTGCGACATGGCCAACGCCGACAAGATCACCGTCTCCGCCGCGGAGCAGCTGGCGGCCATAAGGACCATCGAGGCGGGGCCGGGGCTGGACGCCCTGCCCCAGGCGCTGCAGGAGACGGCGCTTTTGCGCATCGCGAACCCCGCCGGCAGCATCTCGGACTTGGCTCAGCTTGCGTATCCCCCCGTGACGAAAAGCTGTATGAACCACCGGCTCCGCAAGCTCATGGAGCTGAGCCGGACCATGGAATGAGGAGAGATAATGAGCTTCGTACATCTTCATGTGCACAGTGAATACAGCCTTCTGGACGGGGCCTGCCGGATACGGGAGATGGCCCGGTACGCCAAGGAGCTGGGCCAGGAGGCCCTGGCCGTCACCGACCACGGGGTCATGTACGGCGTGGTGGAATTCTACAAGGCCTGCCGGGACGCGGGGATCAAGCCCATCATCGGCTGCGAGGTCTACGTGGCCCCCCGGGGCCATACGGACAAGGAGGCGGGGCTGGACAACCGCTACTCCCACCTCATCCTCCTGTGCCGGAACGAGACGGGGTACCATAACCTCTGCCGGCTGGTGAGCGAGGCGTTCGTGAACGGCTTTTATATCCGCCCCCGCATCGACTGGGACCTGCTCCACGAGCATGCCGAGGGACTCATCTGCCTGTCGGCGTGTCTCGCCGGGGACATCCCCCAGAAGATCGTGGGCGGCCGCTACGAGGACGCCAAAGCCCGGGCGCTGGAGCTGGCGGAGCTCTTCGGCCCTGACGGCTTTTATCTGGAGCTGCAGGACCACGGCATCGCCGACGAGCGCCGGGCCGCCCAGGGGCTCATCCGCATCCACGAGGAGACGGGCATCCCCCTGGTGGTCACCAACGACGCCCACTACCTGCGCAAAGAGGACGCCTATGTCCAGGACATCCTCATGTGCGTGCAGACGGGCAAGAAGGTGAACGACGCCGACCGGATGCGCTTTGAGGGCCAGGAGATGTACCTGAAGAGCGAGGAGGAGATGCGCGCGCTCTTCCCCGACTTCCCGGAGGCATACGACAACACCGTAAAGATCGCGGAGCTGTGTGACTTCGACTTTGAGTTCGGCCACTACCACCTGCCCCAGTTCCAGCTCCCGGCGGGGGAGACGGACAGCTTCGAATACCTTAAAAAGCTGTGCTATGAGGGCCTTGCCGAGCGAAAGCCCAGCTATGGGGAGGAGTATGCCCGGCAGCTGGAATATGAGCTGGGCGTCATCTCCCAGATGGGGTTTGTGGACTACTTCCTCATCGTGTGGGATTTCCGGAACTATGCCCGGACCCAGGGCATCCCCACCGGCCCGGGCCGTGGCTCCGCCGCCGGGAGCCTGGTCAGCTACGCGCTGCACATCACCGACGTGGACCCCATCAAATACAGCCTGTTCTTCGAGCGGTTTTTGAACCCCGAGCGGGTGACCATGCCGGATATCGACATGGACTTCGGCGACCGCCGCCGGGGCGAGGTCATCGACTACGTGACGGAAAAATACGGCGCGGACAACGTGGCCCAGATCGTCACCTTCGGCACCATGGCCGCCCGGGCCGCCATCCGGGACGTGGGCCGGGTGATGGACGTGGGCTACGCCGAGACGGACGCGGTGGCAAAGCTGGTCCCCTTCGCGCTGAAAATGACCCTGGACGAGGCCCTGCGGCTGTCCCGGCCCCTCAAAGAGATGTACGAGGGCGACGAGAAGGTAAAAGACCTCATCGACACCGCCCGCCGCCTGGAGGGCATGCCCCGCAACGCCTCCACCCACGCCTCCGGCGTGGTCATCACCGCCCGGCCTCTGACCGACTATGTGCCCCTGTCCCGGAACGACGAGGCCGTGGTGTGCCAGTTCGGCATGGTGACGCTGGAGCAGCTGGGCCTTCTCAAGATGGACTTCCTGGGCCTGCGGAACCTGACCGTCATGGACGACGCCGCCCGGCTCATCCGCCGGTATGAGCCGGATTTCCGGGTGGACGCCATCCCCGAAGACGATGAGGAGACCTATCAGATGCTCGCCGACGGCCGCACCAGCGGTGTGTTCCAGCTGGAATCCGCGGGCATGACCGGCGTGTGCGTGGGTCTGAAACCCCGGTCCATCGAGGACATCACCGCCGTCATCGCCCTGTACCGCCCCGGGCCCATGGCCTCCATCCCCCGGTTTTTGGAATGCGCCGCGGACCCGACCCACATCACCTATAAGCACGAACTGCTGCGGCCCATCCTGGACGTGACATACGGGTGCATCGTCTACCAGGAGCAGGTGCTGGACGTCTTCCGGAAGCTGGCGGGCTTCTCCCTGGGCCAGGCGGACATGATCCGCCGGGCCATGTCGAAGAAAAAGCACGACGTCATCGACGCCGAGCGGAAGGCCTTCGTCTACGGGGACGCCGAGCGGAACATCGCCGGGTGCCTGGCCAACGGCGTGCCGGAGGATATCGCCAACAGCATATACGACGAGATCATCGACTTCGCCTCCTACGCCTTCAACAAGGCCCACGCGGTGGTGTACGCCATCGTGGCCTACCGGACCGCGTGGCTCAAATGCCACTGGCCGAAGGAGTACATGGCCGCGCTGATGACCAGCGTGCTGGGCTCCTCCGCCAAGGTGGCGGAGTATACCGCCGCCTGCAAGGGCATGGGTATCCAGGTCCTGCCCCCGGACGTGAACGAGTCCGACGCGGACTTTTCCGTGGCGGGCCCCAACATCCGCTACGGTCTGGCGGCCATCCGGAACGTGGGCGTGGGATTCGTGGAGCAGCTCAAGGCCGAGCGGGAGGCGGGGGGCCCCTTCACCGCCTTCGATGAGTTCTGCCGCCGGATGTACGGAAAGGAGCTGAACCGAAAGCCGGTGGAGAGCCTCATCCAGGCCGGGGCCTTCGACTCCCTGGGCTATAAGCGCAAGGCCCTTCTGCAGGTGCTGGACAAGGTCCTGAACGGCGTGAATTCCGCCGGGCGGCGGAACGTGGAGGGCCAGTTCGACCTGTTCACCATGGACACGGAGGAGGAGCCCGCCTCCACATTGGAGCTGCCCGACGTGGAGGAATTTTCCATGCGGGAGAAGCTGGACATGGAAAAGGAAGTCACAGGCCTTTACATGAGCGGCCACCCCATGGACGAGTACACGGACACGGTCCGGGAGCTGGGCGCGGCGCCCATGGGCGCCATACTGGAGGACTTCGCCCAGGAGGACGGTCCCCAGCAGTACCGGGACGGCCAGAACGTGATCCTGGCGGGGGTGGTGACCGCCACCCGGACCCGGAGCACGAAAAACAATACCCTCATGAGCTACGTGACCATTGAGGACCGGTCCGGTGCTATTGAGATGCTGGCCTTCCAGCGGGCGTTGGACCAATGCGGGGTGTACCTCAAAGCGGGGGCGGCCATATGCTGCACCGGGAAGCTGTCCGTGCGGGAGGACAAGCCCCCCCAGCTCATGCTGGACGGGGCCTACCCCCTGGAGGACATGACCGACAGCACCATCGCCGCGGTGAAGAACGCCGCCCGGGACGGGGGCTATGCGGGCCGCCGGGCCCCGGCGCCTGCCCCCGACGGGCCGGCTAAAGGCGGGCGGACGCTGTGGGTGAAGATCCCTATCCAGGGCCACCCCGCCTTCTACCACATCAAACTGCTGCTCAACATGTTCCCCGGCAGGGAGGACATGGTGGTCTACTTTGAGGACACGAAAAAGCGCCTGGGCGCCAAGTGCGTCATCCACCCGGCCCTCGTGGAGGAGCTTACGGAGCTCCTGGGGGCGGAGAACGTGGTGGTCAAATAACATGCAAGCGAGGATAAAGCCATTCAGGATACGACGGTAAAAAAGGAGCGGGCCGCGCTGGCGGGCCTGGCGGCGGCCAGCATGGACCCATCCGAGCGCAGCGACGACGTGAGCATGGACGAGCTGTGGCGCCTGGCGGAGACCGCGGGCGCCGAGCCGGTGGGCGCGGTGCTGCAGACCCGGGACAAGCCGGACCCCCACAGCTTTCTGGGAATGGGCAAGGTCCAGGAGCTGAAGGACTTGGTGCAGAACGAGGGGTGCGACCTCGTCATGTTCGACAACGACCTGACCCCCTCCCAGGCCAGGGTGCTGGAAGAGGCCCTGGGGGTCCGGGTGCTGGACAGGACGGGCCTCATCCTGGACATCTTCGCCCAGCGGGCCCGCACCCGGGAGGGCAAGCTGCAGGTGGAGCTGGCCCAATATAAATACCTCCTGCCCCGGCTCACGGGCATGTGGACCCATTTGAAGCGCCAGGCAGGCACCTCCGCCCCCATCGGCACCCGCGGCCCCGGCGAGACTCAGCTGGAGACGGACCGGCGGCACATCCGCCGGCGCATCCAGAAGCTCAGCGAGGAATTGGAGCAGGTGCGCCGGGTGCGGGGCACCCAGCGGCGGAAGCGGGAGCGCAACGCCGTGCCCGTGGCGGCCCTGGTGGGCTACACCAACGCGGGGAAGAGCACGCTCTTGAACACCCTCACCGGGGACTGCATCCAGACCGGGGACAGGCTCTTCGACACCCTGGACACCACCACCCGGCGGCTGGACCTGCCCGAGGGGGGCCAGGCGCTTTTGTCAGACACCGTGGGCTTTATCCGCAAGCTGCCCACGGAGCTGGTGGACGCGTTCAAAGCCACGCTGGAGGAGCTCACCTACGCGGACCTTCTCCTGCACGTCATCGACATCTCCAACCCGGACTGGGAGACCCAGGCCCGGGTGGTGGACGACCTTATAGAGAAGCTGGGGGCGGGACAGACCCCCTGCCTGCGGGTATATAATAAGTGCGACGCCTATTTTGGCCGCCTGCCGGCGGGCCAGGACGAGGTATGTGTCTGCGCCCGGACCGGGGAGGGGACCCGGGAACTGCTGTTCGCCGTGGGGCGGAAGCTGAACGGAGACCTGGTCCGGGTGGAGCTGCGGGTGCCCTACGAAAGAGGGGGGCTCATCGAGCAGCTTCGCCGGGAGGCGAGCGTGCTGGACGTGCGGTATACGGACGAGGGCGCGGAGGTGCTGGCCGTGGTGCGGCCCGCGCTCCGTGAGGCGGTGCGGTCCTATGAGGTGCATGCCAATGGGTGAGCGCGTGCGCCTGAAGGGCTATGGCACGGGCCAGTACGAGGAAAAGCGATCCCGGTTCATCGGGGAGGTGTTCCCCGTGTCCAATGAGGACGAGGCCCGGGAATGCCTTGGGAAAGTCAAGAAGAAATACCCCGACGCCCGGCACCACTGCTGGGCCTGGGTGATGCCCGACGGGGCCTGCCGCTGGTCCGACGACGGGGAGCCCGGCGGCACCGCCGGCGGCCCCATGGCGGCGGTATTGAAGGGGGCGGACGTCTACGGCGCGCTGTGCGTGGTGACCCGCTACTTCGGCGGCACCCTTCTGGGCAGCGGCGGGCTGGTGCGGGCCTATTCCAGGGCCGCGAGCCTTGCCCTGGCCGACGCCGGCACCGAGCCGGACCCGGAGACGGCGCTCTTGACCATAGCCTGCCCCTGGGACAGTGTGGACCGTGTCCACCGGCTCATTAGAGAATATGAGGGGGAGCTTACGGACAGCGACTATGCCTCCGACCCGGAGCGGGCAAAGCTCACCGTGCGGCTTCTGGCCGACCGGGCGGAGGAACTGGCCCGGCGGGTCACGGATGCCACCAATGGCCGGGGGACAGCGACGCCGCAGGGACAGGAAGGGATTTCGTAAAAGTCAGGTTTGGCTACCAAAATGTCAGGGCCGGCGCGTTGAAGGCGCCGGCCCTGCCATGTTAAAATTTTAAAGAAAAATTTTTGTTTCGATTGGCCCTTTTGGCCCGGTGGAACGTATAAAGGGACAGGGAAACGACGCATGTGCGTTTCAAATAGAAAAGCATGAAAGAGGAGGAGCATCCAATGAACGAGGAAATGATCGCGAAACTAAAAGAGGCAAAGTCCGCGGAGGACGTCATCGCCATCGCGAAGGAGTATGGCAAGGAGATAACCCTGGAGCAGGCCCAGGCGCTTTATGACAAGCTGAAAGCGTCTGCAAATGGCGAACTGACCGACGATGAGCTGGCCGGCGTCGCCGGCGGGATCGACTGGGGTTATGTGGACGAACAGATCAAAAAATTTGGCCCGGGCATCGTGGGTGCTTTGGAATCGCTCATGTAAGCTTTTTGGAAAAGGGGAAACAGGGCCATGAGCGGTGAGCGGGACATCCTCCTGGTGAACGACCGGGACGAGAT
>CANRKN010000025.1 GCA_947631215.1 uncultured Oscillospiraceae bacterium
GACAGTGTGAACGTGGTGGGCGCGCCCCGGGAGATCCACGCCTTCTTCAAGGCCATGGCCATCTTCAAAAAGGGCGCGAAGAGCGTCATGATCGTGGGCGGCGGCCATGTGGGCGTGTACCTGGGCCGGCAGCTCCTCAGCATGGGCATCCGGGTGAAGCTCCTGGAGCAGGACGAGACAAAGTGCAATACCATCAAGGACCTGCTGCCCAAGGCGGACGTGATATGTGCCGACGGCTCCCGGCCGGACGTGCTGGAGGAGGAGGGCCTCAGGGGCACGGACGCCCTGGTGGCTATCACCGGCTCCGACGAGATCAACATCATCCTGGGGGCCTACGCCCGGTCCGTGGGGGTGCCCAAGGCCATCGCCAAGGTCAACGAGGACCATCTCATCTCCCTGGCCGAGTCCTTCGGCCTGGAGGAGCCGGTCCAGCCCCGTGTCATCACCGGCCAGCAGGTATTGCAGTACGTGCGCAGCATGGCCAACGCCAGCGATACCGGCGGCGTGGAGATGCTCCGGCGCATCCTGGACGGAAAGCTGGAGGTGCTGGAGTTTAGGGCGGGTACGGCCAGCCCCTGTGTGGGCGTGGCCCTGCGGGACCTGCCCACGAGGCCGGACGTGCTGGTGGCGGCCATCATCCGCACCGGACGGTGCCTCATCCCCGGCGGCAATGATGCCATCCAGCCCGGCGACAGCGTGCTGGCCGTGACCACCCGGCGGGGCATGACCCGGCTGGAAGACATACTGAGAGGGTAAGGGCGTGAATTACCGGATCATTTCGAGCATCCTGAGCCGCATCCTGGCCATCGAGGCGGGGCTGCTGCTGGCGCCCACGGCGGTGGCCGCCGTATACGGGGAGAGCCTGGCCCCCTTTCTGTGGACCATCCTCATCTCCCTTCTGGCGGCGGCGGTGCTCTATCTCATAGGCCGGAAGCACACGGGCACGCTCCACCCCCGGGAGGGGTTCGTGTCCGTGACCCTGAGCTGGCTCGTCATCTCCCTGGTGGGGGCGCTGCCCTTCGTCTACTCCGGCGCCATCCCCAACTACATAAGCGCCCTTTTCGAGATCATCTCCGGCTTCACCACCACCGGCGCCAGCGTGCTGCCCGAGGTGGAGGTGGTGCCCAAGGGGGTGCTGTTCTGGCGGAGCTTCTCCCACTTCGTGGGGGGCATGGGCGTGCTGGTGTTCATGATGGCCATCCTGCCCACCGACGACGAGCACTCCATGCACCTGCTTAGAGCGGAGGTGCCCGGCCCCGTGAAGGGCAAGCTCATGCCCAAGATGCGCTCCACGGCCCGGGCGCTGTACATCATCTACCTCTGCATGACGGTGGTGGAGGTCGTGCTGCTCATGGCCGGGGGTCTCGGCTGGTTCGACGCGCTGACCACCGCCTTCGGCACCGCCGGCACCGGCGGCTTCGGCGTGCGCAACGCCAGCATCGGCGCCTACAACAGCGCCTATGTGGACGTGGTGGTGGGGGTGTTCATGGTCCTGTTCGGCGTGAACTTCAACCTGTACTACCTGATTTTGATGAAGCGGTCCCTGAAGAGCCTGAAGAGCCAGGAGCTTTGGGTGTACCTCGCCGTCATCGCCGGCGCCACCGTCACCATCGCGCTGAACATCGCCCATCTCTACAACGGCTTCATGGAGTCGCTGCGCTACTCCTTCTTCCAGGTGTCCAGCATCATCACCACCACCGGCTTCGCCACAGCGGACTTCAATTTGTGGCCCAGCTATTCCCGGGCGCTGCTGGTGCTGCTGATGCTCCTGGGCGCCTGCGCCGGCAGCACCGGCGGCGGCACCAAGGTGGCCCGCCTCGTCATCGTGGGCAAGGCCATATGGGCGGAGATACGAAAGCTCCTCTTCCCCCGGTCCGTCAGCCGGGTGACCCTGGACGGGGAGCGGCTGGAGGCCGACGCCATCCGCAACACCATGGTCTACTACATCCTCTATACCTTCTTCGCCCTGGGGGCGTTCCTGCTCTTAAGCTCGGAGGGGTACGACCTGGAGACAACCTTCACCAGCGTCATAAGCTGCCTTTCCAATATCGGCCCCGGCCTCTCCCTGGTGGGGCCTACGGGCAACTTCTCCATCTGGAGCGGCCCGGCGAAGCTCATTTTGAGCCTGTGCATGCTGCTGGGTCGGCTGGAGATATTCCCGGTGCTCACATTGTTCGCCTCCGGCGTCTGGCGCAGGAAGGCCTGAGCGGGACATAAATCTGAACGAGCCTACCATACCATTATAAGAAAGGGGCACACCATGAAATTCTATCCCATGACCGCCTCCGAAGCGGAGGAGAGCGAGCTCAACAAGGAGTACAAGACCGCCCGGGAGATCGGGAAGGTGAAGATGGGGGAGCTGCGGCTGTTCGTGAAGTCGGGCCTCAAGACCTACTACATCCCCTACCACGATGTGAGGCGCCTGTTCCGCCGGGTCATGGCCGTGCCGGCGAAGCTGTGCTGCGGCAAGGGGGACTTCGAGATCGAGAACCTGGTCATATGCGGCGATGGGGACAAGGAGCTGGCCCAGGTCCAGCTGCCCGGCAAAAAGGCCGCCCAGATCCTCATGGAGGAGCTGAAGCAGCGGGTCCCCGAGGCGGAATTCGGCCGTCCCGCCCAGGATACGCCCGCCGAGTGACAAATTCCCTGCATTTTTCGTCTTGATTTTCGCTTATTTTCGGAAAAAGGGCTTGCACTTTTCACACTTTGGCGCTAGAATATCTTTGATTGAATGTGTTCACAATTTGCTAACAATTTTTTCTTTTAAACGGGTGAAGATATGACAGCCTCGGAAGCCCTGGAAAAGCTCCTGCGCTCCTATGTCCGGTACTACGACGTGATCCGGGAAGACGTGCAGCCGCCCTTTGACGCGGAGGCACGCTTCCACTCCCACGGGGAGACCTACGTGCTGGTGAAGAGCGCCCGCATCTCCGAGGCGGATTCCCACGAGTATGTCTACTTCGCCGCGGTGGAGGACCTGAGCCTGGATAAGCTGATGGAGATGGACGCCGCCGCCTGGGAGCGGGGTATATCCTATGTCAAGCCCCACAGCGCCCACCGCAATTCCGACGTCACCCTTATCGTCCTGGCGGACCGGATCGAGCCGGACGCCATGGCCGCGGTGAAGAAGCTGAAACACTATAAAAGCTACAGCTACCGCCTGCAGGGCTGGAGCAACTATCGCGCGGTTGCATTGGAGACTTCTTCCGGCACCCTGGTCTATAACCGCCTGGGCCGGGAACTGAAGAAGCTCTTTCGCAATATTTCAAATCAAAGGTAGGGAGAGTTATCATGATTGCAGTACTGATCATCCTCGCGGCGATCGTTTTGCTGGTCATCGGCTATGTTACCTATGGCTCCTGGCTGGCAAAGCAGTGGGGCATCGACCCCAGCAGAAAGACCCCGGCGGTGGAGATGGAAGACGGCGTGGACTACGTCGCCGCCAAGCCCGCCGTTCTGATGGGTCACCACTTCTCGTCCATCGCGGGCGCCGGCCCCATCAATGGACCGATCCAGGCCTCCGTTTTCGGCTGGGTCCCCGTATTCCTGTGGTGCGTCATTGGCGGTATCTTCTTCGGCGGCCTGCAGGACTTCGGCTCCCTGTTCGCTTCCATCCGTAACGAGGGCAAGTCCGTCGGCGAGATCATCAAGACCTCCATGGGCGACCGTGCCAAGAAGCTGTTCATCCTGTTCGCGCTGCTGGTGCTCATCATGGTCATCGCGTCCTTCGTGAACGTCGTGGCCGGCACCTTCATGTCCGAGGCCACCGGCTTCACCTCCGGCGACGCTGTGACCGGCAACGAGACCACCGCTATGGTGTCCGTGCTGTTCATCGTCCTGGCTATCATCTACGGCCTGCTGACCAATAAGGCCGGCCTGGGCACCGTGCCCGCCACCATCATCGGCATCATCGGCATCGTGGCCGCCATCTGGGTCGGCCTGAACTTCGGCCTGGCTATGAGCCGCACCACTTGGATCATCCTGATCGGTGTGTACATCGCCGTGGCCTCCCTGATCCCCGTGTGGATCATGCTCCAGCCCCGTGACTACCTCAGCAGCTTCCTGCTGTACGGCATGATGGCCGTGGCCGTTATCGGCATCTTCTTCTCCGCCTTCACCGGCGACAAGACCGCCACCTTCGAGCTGCCCGCCTTCACCGGCTGGTCCACCAGCCTGGGCGGCATGTTCCCGGCCCTGTTCATCACCGTGGCCTGCGGCGCGTGCTCCGGCTTCCACTCCCTGATCTCCACCGGCACCTCCTCCAAGCAGCTGGCCAACGAGAAGGACGCCAAGGCCATCGGCTACGGCTCCATGCTCATCGAGTCCGCGCTGGGCGTCGTGTCCCTGATCGCTGTCGGCATGGTGTTCTCCCGTTACACCGCTGGCGAGTTCGGTTCCCCCGCTGTGGCCTTCGCCACCGGCATCGCCTCCATGTTCAGCCTGGATACCGCGAGCCATGTCTACAACGTGGTCTACACCCTGCTGACCCTGGCCGTGTCCGTGTTCGCGCTGACCAGCCTGGACACCGGCACCCGTCTGAGCCGCTTCATGTTCACCGAGCTCTTCCTGAAGGACGGCGAGGCCACCTGGAAGGACGCCACCGGCGCTCGCAAGTTCCTGGCTCATCCTCTGACCGGTACCGTGTTCATGGTCGTGGTCGGCTGCCTGCTGGGCGGCATGAGCCTGAGCGCTATCTGGGGCCTGTTCGGCGCTGCCAACCAGCTGCTGGCTGGTCTTGCTCTGATGGCCGTGGCCGCTTGGCTGGGCCAGATCGGCAAGAACAACAAGATGTTCTACATCCCCATGATCTTCATGCTGGTCGCCACCCTGACCTTCTTGGTCATGAAGATCAAGAGCCTGGCTGTGACCTGCTTCGCGGGCACCGAGTGGGGCAACTGGTTCCAGCTGGTCATCGCTGTGGCGATGGTCATCCTGGCCATCTTCCTCATCATCGAGGGCATCGCTACCTTCTCCAAGCAGGGCAAGAAGACCAAGGCCTAATAAAATCAAACAAAAAGAGGACGCTGTTTTCACAGCGTCCTCTTTCTGTTTGGAAGGATTCAGCCCGCTGCAGCGCAAAGCGCCCCCATCCGTCGGATGGGGGCGTTCACGTTTGCGGGCTGATAAGTATGATTTCCGAGGTACACGCCCCCGGAAATCATATCCAACTTTTTTCGCCGCTCCGGCGGCGAACTCTGCGAGGCTTATATAATCGTTCCCACCCGTTCCCCCTGTTTTATCGGGGTCTCTTCGCCGCGGGAGGAGGCAGCGGCGATGGCGGGCAGGGGCGCGGCGGCGCCGGGGGGCGTTACCAGGATGACGGTGGAGCCGCCGAAGGCGAAATGGCCCTTCTCCATGCCCCGGCGCACGGGGTTTTGGATGGGCTCGTCCTCGATCTTTCCCACCAGCAGGGCCCCCACCTCCATGACCGCCATGGGCCCGAAGGCGGTCTCCAGGAGCCGGTACTGCCGGGTGTTTTCGTGGTATACCGGGCGCTGGCCACGCTCCAGGGGCTGGACGGTGTGGAGCACCCCGGGGATGGATACCCGTTCGCCCGCCGTCCCGTCCACGGTCCAGATGTACCGGTGGTAGTCCTCCGGGGACAGGCGAAAAAGCCATACCAGGCCACCATAAAACCGCTTGGCCAGGGCCTCGTCCCGGAGAAGCTCCGCCAGGTTATAGTCTGTGCCTTTCACGGGAAACCGGCCCACCTCATCCGCGGGCCAGACGGTGAGCCGCCCGTCGCAGGGGCTTATGAACGCCGCCGGGTCCATGTCTATGGGCCGGGCCGATGGCGGCAGCCGCCGGGTGAAGAAGTCGTTGAAGGAGGAAAACTTTGTCTGCTCACACTGGCCCATATCAATGCCGTGGGCCCGGACGAAGGGCCCTACCGCCAGGGCGGACAGGCGGGTACTGAGCACCCATCCCCCCAGCTTGGAAAACCAGGGACGGTACAGGCCCCGGAGCAAAACGCGCCCCGGGGCCGTGCCATATAGAAATTCCGCCGCCCTCATGGGCTGGGCACCCGGCGCAGCACCCATTTCCAGGGCAGGGCGCTGCCCCACAGATGACAGGCCAGGATGTACAGTATGGCGGCCCCCACCAGGGCGATGAGCAGCAAAAGCTCTCTTGTGGTGGGCTTGGGGAAGGGGAAGCGGAGGATGAACAAAAACCCCGTAAGGAGCATGACGAAGGGCAGGGCCACCGCGAAAAAGGCGGGGGCCAATGTGCCCGCGGCGTAGAAGATGGGCAGTATCACCGCCACGGAGGTGATGGGCAGGCCCTCAAAATACTTCTTCCCGTCGGGCCGGGGCGGGGCGTCGGCGGTGACGTTGAACCAGGCCAGGCGGATGAGCCCCGCGAGGCCGTAGAAACAGAGGATGGCCACGGCCCAGAGGCTGTGCATGCCCAGGTGGATGCAGATGATCACCGGCAGCACTCCGAAGCAGACGATGTCGCAGAGGGAATCTATCTGCACGCCGTAGGCCTTTTCCATGTCGGTACGATCCTTTTTCGTGCGGGCGATTTTCCCGTCGAAGGCATCCATGAGCCCGGACAGGGCGAGGCACGCCAGCGCCCAGCGGACGTGGCCCGCCGTGGCGAGAAACATGCCCGCGAGAGAGGACACAAGGCTTGCGTAGGTCATCCACACGGTATAGTCATATCGGCCTATCATGCCCCATCCTCCTCTCTCTTTCCGCTTTTTGCCCGGCCCAGCACCAGCGCCGCCAGGGCGGTGAACAGCGCCGACAGCAGCAGCCGGCAGTAAAAATCCGTTCCCCGGCTCAGCACCATGGCCGGCAGGATCAGCGCCCCGAACAGGGGCTCAAATACCGTCAGAAACATGGCCTCGGTCACCCCCATGCCCCCCGGTAGAGGGAGCATGTCCGCCGCCGCCTGGATGGCCGCCTGCAGCACGGCGATAGAAAGCCACCCGTACCCTGTGAGGCCGAAGGCCCGGTACACCAGCCAGGGCACCGTGAACAGGGCGTAGCGCTGGGCGAAGGTGATGACCTGCACCAGGGCCATGAGCCCCATGTGGGTCTTAAAATAGGCCGCCGTCTCGTGGTATTTGTCCATGGCGGCCAGAAGCCGCGCCTCCCGGGCGTCGCTGTGGCGCAGGATGCGGAGCCGTTCCAAAAGCCCCAGCCCGCCGTGGCACAGCTTTTTCGCCATGCGGGGGTGGAACACCAGCATCAGCAGGAAGGCTGTGAAGCCGGTGGTGATGGCCATGCCGCCCCAGAAGAGATAGATGTAATTGCCGAAGTGGGTCCGCAGGAAGTCGTAGCGAAACAGCACCAGGGCCAGGCCTGTGGTGATGAGCACCAGCTTGTAGGTGACCGTCACCGCCAGCAGTATAGCCGCGGAGATGGGCACGGGCACCCTCTCCCGCCGCAGGAAGTAGACCTGCATGGGCTGGCCGCCCCCGGCGGAGGGGGTGACGGCGGAGAAGAAAAACCCCGCCGAGGACACGAGAAAGCACTTGAACTGCCCCAGCGCCACACCGCAGGAGCGCAGCAGCAGCCGGAGGATCACCGACTCGCCGCCGATGAACACCACCACGCAGCCCAGGGCGGGGATGAGCCACCTGCCGTCGCAGGCGCGGATGGCGTCCATCACGTCCTCCAGGTCCCGGCCCCGGAACACCGCGTACAGCGTCAGGGCCAGGATGGCCGCGAATAGAAGGCCGTCCCCCAGGATGCGTTTTTGCTGTTTTGTCATGGGGGAACTCCCTTCTTATATGGTTGCCTTCTCCCGCGTCCAAATCCGCCTGTAGAGGGCGGCCAGGTCCGTATGCCCGGCGGCCTGCCAGGCAAGCTCCGCCAGAGCTATGCCGCCCAGCACGTCCAATATCACATGCTGATGGGTGGTCAGGGTGGACGCGCATATGGCCAGGACCAGCGCCAGGGAGAGGGCCTTATACCACCAGGGCAGGTCCGTCCGGCCCCGGACCGCCGCCCAGCACAGCCAGCTGTTGAGGCAGTGGAGCGAGGGGAACAGGTTGTCCGGCGTGTCCATGGCCCAGATAAAGCCCATGGCCCAGCCCAGCGGCGCCCCCTCCGGGATGTCCGGGCGGATATTCCCGGTGGGCAAGACCAGGAAGATCACGAGGCATACCGCTTTGCCCAAAATGTCCGCCGTCAGAAACTGCCAGGCCCGGCCGTCAAGGGGCTGCACGGCGAGATTATAGTTCACGAACCAGAACAGGAACGCCCCCGCGTACACCGCCACCGTCCAGGGCAGGAAGGGCACGACCTGGTCCAGGGCCGTGGTCATATCCCAGTGGGGCCAGGCGGTATTGATGAGCCGGGTGCCGCTGTACACGAGGCACTGAAACAGGAATGCCGCCGTCAGCATCTTCCAGCCGGGCTTGGGTATCCATTTGGTCAGAGGTGAGGGCATAGGGGCCTCCTTTGGATTCGTCATCATTTTATCAAATGCCGCCCCCCGGCGCAACCGGAAACCTATTACAAATGCCTTACAGTTTCGTCACTATAGGCTATGGCGGTAAAGGGAGCGGTCAAGAAAAACGTAAAATGGCCCATATCGCAGTATATAACGAAACGGGCCCCGGCGTCCTTTAAGACTTCTTTGATCCCCCCGGCAGGACGATGGTGACCCGGGTGCCCACACCCTCGTAGGAGCGGACCTGGAAGTGGCCGCCGTGGCGGCTCACGATCCACCGGGCGATGGAGAGGCCCAGCCCGCTGCCCTTGTCATCGGCCTTCCGGGCGGCGTCGGAGCGGAAGAAGCGGTCGAACATTTTGGGGGCGTCCTCAGGGCTCACGCCCATGCCGTTGTCCTGCACGTCGGCGCAGGCGTCCGGCCCGTCCCGATAGGCCCGGAGGGTGATGCGGGTGCCCGCGGGAGAGTATTTCCGGGCGTTGTCCGTGAGGATGCGCACCGCCTGCTTCAAGAGCGCCGGGTCGGCCCGCACGGGCACGGGGGCGGCCAGGTCCGCGGCATACTCGTGCGCGGGGTCTATCATCCGGCTCTCCTCGTATACCTCCCGCACCAGGACGGCCAGGTCCGTATCCTGCAATTTGAGCTCCTGCCGGCCCGCGTCGCCCCGGGCCAGGAACAGCAGCTGCTCCACCAGGGTCTTCATGTGCTCCGCCTCGGTGCGGATGGCCCGGATGGACTCGTTCAGGACCTTCTCGTCGGTCTTGCCCCAGCGGTCCAGCATGTCGGCGTAGCCCTGGATGACGGCGATGGGGGTGCGCAGCTCGTGGCTTGCGTCGTCCACGAAGCGGACCTGCTGCCGGTAGCCTGCGTGCATGCGCACGATGAGGTTGTTGACGGCGGTCTCCAGCCCCGCCAGGTCGCTGTCGCCCACGTGCAGCTGCTCGTCGGGGGAGGCGCCGTTCAGGTGGTCGATGGCCGCCTCCAGGGAGTGGAACTTGCTCTCGTCGAAGCCGTGGGCGGAGATGCTCTCCGTCACCTGGGCGATGTCGTCGATGGGCCGCAGATACCGGCGCACGCGGGCCGTGGCCCGGAAACAGCCCAGCAGCCAGAACAGGAGCCGCAGCGCCGTGAGGCAGGCGAGGCAGAAGGTCAGCCAGAAGAGGAAAAGGCCCATGTCCGCCGAGCTCTGCCCCATGTGGTAAGTGGCCGTGCCGGAAAAGAGGTCCACGCCCTTGAGCTGCTGGAGGATGTCGCCGGGGCGCACCAGTATGGCCGTGAGAAAATCGTCCGCGAAGCCGTGCACGTCTACGGACCGCTCAGCGTCGGGTACGATCGCCCCGCATACCGCGCTCTCCGTGGCGATGCACCATACCACGACGGCCACGGCGAACAGCACCGCCGTCTGCCACAGGATGCGCCACAGCTTTCGCCACTGCTGGCCCCAGGCGATGCGCCGGGCGATGGAGGTGGTGCGGCCGTTCATGCGCCGTCCCCCTGGATGACGTAGCCCAGGCCCCGGACGGTGTGGATGAGCTTCACGCCGAAGGGGTCGTCTATCTTCTGCCGCAGGTAGCGGATGTACACGTCCACCACGTTGGTCTCCCCGGCGAAGTCGTAGCCCCATACCTTCTCCAAGAGGGCGTCCCTCGTCTGGACGATGTCCCGGTTCTCCAGGAGCGTCTGCAAAAGGAGAAACTCCTTATAGGTCAGGCGGATGCCCTCGCCGTCCCAGGTGACCGTGTGCCGGGCCGGGTCCAGAGCGAGCTTGCCCCAGGCGAGGGTCTCCGGGCGCTTTTCCGTGCTGCCTGTACGCAGGGCCGCCCGGATGCGGGCCAGGAGTTCCTCGATGGAGAAGGGCTTGGTGATATAGTCGTTGGCGCCCATGTCGAGGCCGCTTACCTTGTCCATCACCGCGTCCCGGGCGGTGAGCAAAATCACCGGCACCGCCGACTCCGCCCGGAGCCGGCGCAGCACCTCCAGCCCGTTGAGGCCGGGCAGCATCACGTCCAGCAGGATAAGGCCGTACCCGCCCGCGAGAGCCATATCCAGCCCCGCGCGGCCGTCGGCGGCCTTGTCCACGGCGTAGCCCTCGTGGGTGAGCTCCAGCTCCAGAAACCGGGCGATGCCCGCCTCATCCTCCACGATCAGTATCTTCACCGCCATAGCGCCACCTCCCGGCAAAAGAGAAGGGGGCGGGAAGCCCCGCCCCCTGTGCGATGTGTTCGGTCACTGGTCATCGGGCTTGTCCTCCCCGGCGTTGCGGATGGACTGCTTGATGTCCCCGGCCAGGTCGCTGACCTTGTCCATGGCGGCGTTGATGCCCTCCTGGCCCAGCTGCCGGCCCGCGAAGTGGTACTTGCAGTCCAGGAACAGCCCCGCCAGCAGCACCACCAGCATGAGCCCGAAGCTGGCGAACAGCAGCACCACCAGCACCAGCACCGGCACGGCCATGATCTGCTTATCGTGGTGCAGGACCACGAAGTCGTTGTCCAGGCTGATGCGGAACAGCTTTTTCACATACCCCCACAGCACCGCGAAGCCGTTGGTGAACACCCCGCCGTCCTTGGAGCTTACGTTCTTCACCGGCTTCACCCCGGCGGGCGCCTCGGTCCCCGTCTCCACATGGACGCCGCTGGCCTTGTTGTGGGCCCGTTCCAGGGCCACCATGGCGTCCAGCATGTCCCAGTCGTTTTCCTCCAGGGCCTGGCGGGCCTCCTCCAGGGTCACGCCCGCCTTCCGGCTCAAAAGCTCCGCCATCTCGTACCGTTCCATGGCGATACCTCCTTGTCTTTATCGGGGCCCATCCTAGCACGGGATTTTTAAAGGGATATGGAAGGGAGATTAAAAAGGGATTAAAACGGTGTTCCAGGCCGCCCTTTGAGGACGCAGGTCTTGCCCGGACGGGCCCGACAGTATGCCTGCTGCTAAAGTTCGCTTCGCTCACCAACCGCATCCGGCACACTGCCGGCTCCCGCCGGGCGTCGGTCTGGCATAGGGCGGCCTCAGAATCCCAAGTCCTCGTGGATGAGCACGACTTCCATGCTGTCCGCCCACATGGTCTTGCCCCAGAGGACAAGAAGGGCGTTGCAGATGCGGTCGGGGCTGTGGCAGTCGTGGCACACGCCGTCCACGGCGCAGGGGGTCTTTTTCCCCAGCCGCTTGGCGTTCAGGGGGCCGGCTATGTTCCGGGCCCGGTCCAGGGCCTCGGGGAAGGGGCCGGAGAGCTTATTCTGGCCCACGACGAATATGACCCGCTCCTTTTTCATAGTGGAGGCGGCCAGGCGGTTGCCCTGACCGTCGATATTGAGTATGTAGCCCTCTTCGGAGATGGCGTTGGCGCTGGTGAGGAACACCTGGGCGTTGATCTCATGGATGCAGGTATCCGCGCCGGGCTCCTTGGCGTGCCAGTAGACGGTGTTGTCCGCCTTGAGGCGGTCGTAGATATCCAGGGCCCCCAACGTGGCGCTGCCGCCCATGCCCACGGTCTTGCCGTGGATGCTGTCCAAAAGATACTCCGCCGCGGCCTCCTTCGTGTCAAATTCGGTGACGGTGAAGCAGTTCTTTTTCAGATTCTCAATGATGCTTGCCATAGCGATATCCTCCTCAATCTGTATTTATGATGTTCTGGAAGTTCTTGCCGAACACCTCATGGGACTGGGTGACGATGACGAAGGCGCTCTTGTCGTATTCCGACACCAGCTTTTTGAGCGCCGGGATCTGCTGGCGCTTCACGGCGCACAGCACCACGTCCCGCTCCTCGCCGGTATAGGCGCCCTCGCCCTTTAAGAGCGTGGCGCCCCGGTGCAGGGCCGCGCCGATGGCCTGAGCGATGTCCCGGGGGGCGGTGGTGATGATATAGCACACGCTGGAGTTGGACGTGCCGTACAGCAGCAGATTCACCACCCGGCTGGACACGAACATGGTGATGATGGTGTACATGGCCGCGTCGAAGCGCTTGAAGATGACCGCGAAGGCCACGACCACCACCGCGTCCAGCACCAGCCCGATGGTGCCCAGCTGGATGTAGCCGTACTTGCGGCGCAGGAGCCGGGACAGGATGTCCGTGCCGCCGCTGGTGCCGCCGGTGGTGAAGATGAGGCCGTAGCCCAAGCCCTTCAAGAGCCCGCCGTACACCGCCGCCAGCAATATGTCGTGGGTGAGGGTGATGTGCAGGGCGTTCAGAAGGTCAATGGCCACGCTGGAGCCCACCGTGCCGATGAGGGAGTAGATGATGAACCGCAGGCCGAACTTCTTCCATGCCACCAGAAACAGCGGGATGTTCATCACGATGATGGTCACGCCCACGGGCAGGCCCAGCAGCAGGTTCAATATCTGGGCCACGCCGGTGAGGCCGCCGGAGACGATGTTGTTGGGGAAGGTGAAGAAGGAGAAGCTGACGCCGGCGATGACGCAGCCGATGAGGTTGATGGCCACGGCTTTCCCGTCGGTCTTTAGAAATTGCTTTACTTTGTCCATAGTTGCCTCTTACAGCAATGTCATTTGCTCTTCGCCCCGGTCCGCGTCGGTGAGCTTCGCGCCGGCGGCGGGGATGGAGCGGACCCGGTAACGGGACTGGTTCTTTATGGCGGTGTCCGCCAAAAACTGGGCCCGGACGACCGGGTGCTTTTTCACGGTCATCACCTGCACGCCCTGGGTGGTGCGGCTGGTCTTGGGGGCCAGAAGGGCGGAGGAGAACACCACGCACCGGCCCTCCGCGCTGGTGACGGCGATCTCCGCCTCCCCTTCCAACGGCAGCAGGGCCGCGAGAGGGCTCTTGTCGGAATAGGCGCCGGTGAGGCGGCGGCGGTTGGTCTTGGTGGCGTAGGCGGAAAGGGGCAGGCGGGCGCACTTGCCGTTTTCAAAGAACAGCAGCATGGACCCGGAATAATCCCCGGCCAGCACCGCCGTGACGAAGCTCTCCCCCTCGTCGAAGCCCAGCGCCCCGGGCAGGTAGTCGCCGAGCTGGCTTGCCTTGCCGTCGGCGAAGTCGCACAGGCGGACCTTGTAGGCCTGCTGTTTATCGGTGAACAGTAAGAGCTCCGCCGCGTTGGTGGTCTCCCAGTACCAGCCCAGGCCGTCGTCCTCCTTATATTTCTGCTCCCCGCTCATGCGCAGGCTCTGGGGGGTGATCTTCTTCATGTACCCGTGGCGGGACAGGAACACGTGCACCGGGTAGTCGTCCACCGGCTCCGGCCCCTCGTCCAGGTCCTCGATCTCCCGGGCGTAGACGACGCCCGTCCGCCGGGGGGAGGGGTACTTTTTGAGCACGGCCTTGAGTTCGTCGGTGATGATGGAGCGCAGGCGGCGCTTGGAGGAAAGCGTGTCCTCCAGGTCCTTTATCTCCTCGGCCAGGGCGGCGGTCTCCTGGGTGCGCTTCAGGATATACTCCCGGTTGATGTTCCGCAGCTTTATCTCCGCCACGTATTCCGCCTGGACCTCGTCGATGCCGAAGCCGATCATGAGATTCGGCACCACCTCGGCCTCGGATTCGGTTTCTCTTATGATGCGGATGGCCCGGTCGATGTCCAGCAGTATGGCCTTGAGGCCCTCCAGGAGGTGGAGCTTCTCCTTCTTGCGGGTCATGTCGAAATATACCCGCCGCCGGACGCACTCGGTCCGCCAGGCGATCCACTCCGTCAGTATCTCTCCCACGCCAAGCACCTGGGGGGAGCCGGCGATGAGGATATTGAAGTTGCAGGGGTAGTTGTCCTGCAGGGGCGTAAGCCTGAACAGCTTCGCCATCAGCTTGTCCGGGTCCGTGCCCCGCTTTACGTCGATAGCCAGCTTGAGGCCGCCCAGGTCCGTCTCGTCCCGCATGTCGGCGATCTCTTTTATCTTGCCCTCTTTTATGAGGTCCCGGCACTTGTCCATCACCGCCTCGGCGGTGGTGGTGTAGGGCAGCTCGTATATCTCGATGATGTGCTCCTTCTCCACGTAGCGCCACCGGGCCCGGACCGGGAAGGAGCCCCGGCCGGTGCGGTATATCTCCGCCATCTGGCCCGGGTCGTAGACGATCTCGCCGCCGGTGGGAAAGTCGGGGGCGGGCATGGTGGACAATATCTCATGGTCCGGGTTTTTGATGAGCTCGATGGTGGTCTGGCACACCTCCGCCAGGTTGAAGCCGCATATCTGGCTGGCCATGCCCACGGCGATGCCCAGGTTTGCGCTCACCAGCACGTTGGGGAAGGTGGTGGGAAGGAGACTGGGCTCGGTGGTGGTGTTGTCGTAGTTGGGAACGAAGTCCACCGTGTCCTTGTCGATGTCCCGGAAAAGCTCCGCGCATATGGGGGCCAGCTTGGCCTCGGTATAGCGGCTGGCGGCGTAGGCCATGTCCCGGGAGTAGACCTTGCCGAAGTTGCCCTTGGAGTCCACAAAGGGCACGTTCAGGGCCTCGTTGTCCCGTGTGAGGCGCACCATGGTCTCGTATATGGCCGCGTCCCCGTGGGGGTTATAGTGCATGGTCTGGCCCACAATGTTGGCGCTCTTGGTGCGGGCGCCGTTCAGAAGACCCATCCGGTACATGCAATAGAGAAGCTTTCGGTGGCTGGGCTTGAAGCCGTCTATCTCCGGGATGGCCCGGGAGACGATGACGCTCATGGCGTAGGGCATGAAGTTCAGTTCCAGCGTGTCGGTGATGGGCTGGTCGATGACCTCGCCCCGGAGGCCCATCACGTTGGGGTCCATGCCCCGCTTGACAGGAGAATTTTCGTTTTTCGCTTTACGTGCCATAGAGATTTTACCTTTTTCTGTAATTTACCGGTCTGCGAGGGTGAACAGCTGGGTGTACCGCTCCGGCCCCGCGAGGGGGTAGACGACGGCGGCGGCGCACAGGGCCCCGCCGGCGTCCAGATAGGGCATGGCCCGAGCGATGGCGTCGTCGGCCAGGGAGGCGGCCCGCTGGGTCTCAAGGAAATCCGCGTCCGTCATGCCGGCCATGCCGTCATAGACCGCGCTCACGGCGGCGCGGACCAGGTCGTTGAACCCGGCCCTATCCGTCCCGGCGGCCGCGAAGAGCTCCCTGTCGCTCATCCGCTCCCCGTCGGTGAGGGACACGTTGTAGACGAAGTAGTCGTGTATGTCGTTGAAGTCGTAGGCCACGTCCGCCAGAATGGACAGCACATCGCCGGACACAGTAAAACTGTAGCTTATGCCTACGATGGTGGTCCACTCCCCGCTCTCGGCGGCATACTCTACGTCGTACATATAGCCTTCGTAGAGGTCGCGCCACATGGCAGCGTTCACCGCCGCCGCGCCGGGGCCCGCTATGGTCACCTGGGGGATGCGGTATTCTCCCTGCTCCGTCACAAGGTCATAGGCGTCGGCCACCAGCTCCGGCGCCGGGGCAGGCTCCGCCGCCAGGGCGGCGGGGGCTGTCAGGGTAAGGGCGGCGGCCAGCAAAACAGCGATCAGCTTTTTCATGGAAAGTTCCTCCCTCACGATATGTCCGCCAGCTCCAGGTACTTATACCCCTCGGTGGCGATGTGCTGTTTCCGGCCCTCCAGGTCGTTGCCCTCAAAGAGCTCGAAGTAATAGGCGGTGCGCTGGGCCTCCTCCGGCATGACCCGGATGAGCCGGCGGGTCTCTGGGTTCATGGTGGTGAGCCACATCATCTCCGCGGAGTTCTCGCCGAGACCCTTGGAGCGGTTGACGGTGAATTTCGCCTTGCCCAGGTCCTCCACTATTTTGTTCTTCTCCCCGTCGGAATAGGCGTACCATGTCTTCTCCCGGCAGGTGATCTCGTATAGGGGCGACTCGGCGATGTACACGTAGCCCTCCCTGATGAGGGTGGGGGTGAGCCGCCAGAGCATGGTCAAAATGAGGGTGCGAATCTGAAAGCCGTCCACGTCCGCGTCAGTGCAGATGACCACCTTGCTCCACCGGAGGTTGGAAAGGTCAAAAGAATTGAGCTCCTTGCCGTGCTTTTCCACCTCCACGCCGCAGCCCAGGACCTTTAAAAGGTCCGTGATGATGTCGCTTTTGAAGATGCGGGTGTAGTCCGCCTTGAGGCAGTTCAGGATCTTGCCCCGGACGGGCATGATGCCCTGGAATTCCGCGTCCCGGCCCATCTTGCAGGAGCCCAGGGCGCTGTCGCCCTCCACGATGTACAGCTCCCGCTTCTCCGGGTCCCGGCTGCGGCAGTCCACGAACTTCTCCACGCGGCTGACGATATCCATGGAGCCGGTGAGCTTTTTCTTCATGTTGAGCCGCTGGCGCTCCGCCTGCTCCCGGCTGCGCTTGTTGATGAGCACCTGCTCGGCCATTTTGTCCGCCTCGGCCTTGTGCTCGATGCACCATATCTCCAGCTTTTCCTTGAAGAAGTCGGTCATGGCCTCCTGGACGAAGCGGTTGGTGATGGCCTTTTTCGTCTGGTTGGCGTAGCTGGTCTGGGTGGAGAAGCAGTTGGTGACGAGAATGAGGCAGTCCTGCACGTCCTGGAAGGATATCTTGGACTCGTTTTTCTGGTACTTGCCGATCTTCTTGATGTAGGCGTCCACGGCGTAGACGAAGCCCAGGCGGGCGGCTTTGTCCGGCGCGCCGCCGTGCTCCAGCCAGGAGGAGTTGTGGTAGTATTCCAAAAGGTTCACCCGGTTGGAGAAGCAGAAGGCCGCGGAGAGTTTTACCTTGTACTCCGCCTTGTCCTCCCGGTCCCGGCCCCGGCGCTCCGCCTCGATGAACACAGGCGCGGTGAGGGTGTTCTCCCCGGCCGTCTCCGCCACGTAGTCCAAGATGCCCTGCTCGTAGAGGTAATCTGTTGTTTCAAACTTGCTGCCGTGCTGGATGCGCAGCCGGAAGGTGACGCCGGCGTTCACCACCGCCTGGCGGCGGAGGGTGTCCCGGAACCACTCCTCCGGGATGTCGTTATCCGTGAATACATTGAGGTCCGGCCGCCAGCGGTGGGTGGTGCCGGTCTTTTTCCTGTCGGCGGGACCTTTTTTCAGCTCGCCGACTATTTCGCCCTTTTCAAAGCGCAGGTCGTAGCGGTACCCGTCCCGCCACACGGTCACGTCCATATACTCGGAGGCGTACTGGGTGGCGCAGGCGCCCAGGCCGTTCAGACCCAGGGAGTACTCATAGCTCTCGCCCTCGTCGTTGTCGTACTTGCCGCCGGCGTACAGCTCGCAGTACACCAGCTCCCAGTTATATTTGTTCTCCGCGGGGTTCCAGTCCACCGGGCAGCCCCGGCCAAAGTCCTCCACCTGGATGGACCTGTCCTCAAACCGGGTGACGGTGATGACGTCGCCGTAGCCCGCCCGGGCCTCGTCAATGGAGTTGGACAGAATTTCAAATACCGAGTGCTCGCAGCCCTCCAGCGCGTCGGAGCCGAAGATGACGCTGGGGCGCTTGCGCACCCGGTCCGCGCCCTTCAGCTGGCTGATGGACTCGTTGCCGTAGACTTCCTTCTTTGCCTTTGCCATAATTTCCTCGTTTCAATATCTTGTTGTCCGGTGGACATAATCTACCTAGTATAAGCACAGTATACCATATTTATGAAAAAAAGCAAGGCGGCAAAAAGAGAGCGGGGGCCGAAGCCCCCGCTTGGAGATGGATGCGCCTTTATCTCTCTGGGGATAGTATACGTCTAAAACGGACCGGGCGCAAATACAATTTATGGAAAGGGGGACATGTCATGGTGCCGGACAACGTTTTGAAAGCGCTGTGCGCCGCCGTGGGGCTGGCGTTCATCTGGCGGGCCCTGGCCCTGGCAGGGCAGGTGAAGAGCGGGAAGGGCCGGGCGGCCCTGCACGCCGCGTCGGGCCTCACGGCCCTGTTCACCGGGGATTTGGTGGGGGCCCTGGCGGGCCTGGGGGTGGGGCTGAACGCCCTGACGCTGGCCATGTCCGCGGTGCTGGGCGTGCCCGGCGCGGCGCTGATGTGGGCGGTAAAGTATCTGCTCTGAGGGCAAAGCCGCCCAATTTCCATTGCGTTTTAACTAATTAAAGCATTTCCTGGGCCCAATTTCTTTATCACCATTCGACAAAGATATATTTTCCCTGTTGACAGGGCGGGGCAGGGATGTTATCATACGCTCGAAAATTGAATCGCTTGAACAGAGGCGCGGTATTCATCAGTACCTCCCCCAACAGGCCAGACAGCCGGGACGAGAGAAAGGGAACGCCGCCGAAGCGAAAGGGAAGTGTCTGATCCCCTTGACGCTGGGCCGTCGGAGAATATCCGCCGGACTGTCACAAAGTTTTGTGGAGCGCTGTCATGGCCGATGGAAAGCCCCCTGGGGCCCAAACCGAGTTTTTCCGTGGATCGCTTGACAAAGCGGTCCAATTTTTTGTTTCCGGCGGAGGGGCGCCGCTGCCGGGAGCAAATTCAAAAGGCGCCGGAAAGAATTTGAAAAGGAGAACAAAAACAATGAGAAGAATCACCGCTATCCTGATGGCCCTGTGCCTGGTGCTCAGCATGAGCGCCGCCGCCTTTGCCGCCGAGGCTGAGGCCGAAGAGGCCCTCATCCCCGAAGTGCCTGACCTGACCGACGTGGACACCAGCGCCATCCCCGGCGTGGAGGACGGCGTCCTCACCGTGGGCATGGAGTGCGCCTACGCCCCCTACAACTGGACCCAGATGGACGACTCCAACAACGCCGTGCCCATCGCCAACAACCCCGGCTCCTATGCCAACGGCTACGACGTCATGATGGCCCGGCGCATCTGCGACGCCTACGGCTGGGACCTGGAGGTCATGGCTATCGGCTGGGACGGCCTGAACCCCGCCCTGTCCGCCGGCACCCTTGACGCGGTCATCGCCGGTCAGTCCATGACCGAGACCCGTCTGCAGGAAGTCGACATGGCCGGCCCCTACATCTACGCCTCCATCGTGTGCGTGACCAAGGCCGACAGCGATTTCGCCGACGCCCAGGGCCTGAGCGATCTCGCCGGCGGCACCTGCACCGCCCAGACCGGCACCATCTGGTATGACACCTGCCTGCCCCAGATCGAGGGCGCCGAGATGATGCCCGAGGCCGAGACCGCCCCCGCCATGATCATGGCCGTGGAGAGCGGCACCGTGGACTTCATCTGCACCGATATGCCCACCGCCCTGGGCGCCGTGAGCACCTATGACGATCTGGTCATCCTGGACTTCTCCGGCTCCGACGACGACTTCGACGTGTCCGACGAGGAGGTCAACATCGGCATCTCCGTCCTGAAGGGCAACACCGAGCTGCTGGATGCCATCAACGCCGTGGTGGGCGAGCTGAACGCCGATCAGTTCAACGCCCTCATGGATCAGGCCATCTCCGTCCAGCCTGAGATTTAAAATTCCAACTGACCATTGCCGCCTCCCCTGTGCAAGGGGAGGTGGCCGCCGTCAGGCGGCCGGAGGGGGTTGTAAACTACAATCCCTCAGACGCGGCTGATGCCGCGCCAGCCCCCTTTACACAAGGGGGCCTTCCATAATGTAGAAGGAGCAGGTTTTCTGTGGATAAGTTTTCAAAGCTCATCTCCGATATAAGCCGCCTGTGGGCCGCCTATATGCCGGCCTACCTCACCGGTATCCGCAACACCCTCATCGTGGCGGTGGCCGCCACCCTGGCCGGCTGCGTCATCGGCTTCATCTGCGGCGTGCTGAACACCATCCCCCACGCCAAGACCGACAATCCCGTCAAGCGCTTTTTCCTGGCGCTCATCCGGGTGGTGGTCCGGGTGTACGTGGAGGTGTTCCGGGGCACGCCCATGGTGCTGCAGGCGGTGTTCATCTACTACGGCCTGCCCTACTTCTCCGACGGCTCCATCGCCTTCCGGGGCAACGGGGGCATATGGCTGGCGTCGCTGCTGGTGGTGTCCATCAACACCGGCGCCTACATGGCCGAGTCCGTCCGGGGCGGCATCATCTCCGTGGACCCGGGCCAGACCGAGGGGGCCAAGGCCATCGGCATGACCCACGTGCAGACCATGATCCACGTCATCCTGCCCCAGGCCCTTCGCAACATCATCCCCCAGATCGGCAACAACTTCATCATCAACATCAAGGATACCTCCGTCATGTTCGTCATCGGGTTCGTGGAGTTCTTCGCCACCCACCGGAACATCGTGGGCGTGAACCTGATGTACTTCCCCTCCGCCGCCATCGAGATGGTGGGCTACCTGTGTCTGACACTGGCGGCCTCGTTCCTCCTGCGGTGGCTGGAAAAGCGGCTGGACGGGTCGGATAACTATGAGCTGGTCTCCGACGACCAGCTGGTCATGGCCGCCGGCACCTACGCCCACCCGGACCGGGGCACGCCCTTTGACGAGCGGCACAAGCCCTCCCGGGACGAGGTCATCCAGGAGGTCAAGATCGGCAAGCAGAGGGGGGAGCGGTAAGATGGCAGACACGATTCTTGAAATACGCCACCTCTCCAAGAGCTTCGGCTCCCACGAGGTGCTCCGCGATATCGACTTCACCGTCTCCAAGGGGGACGTGACCGCCATCATCGGCGCCTCCGGCTCCGGCAAGAGCACCCTCCTGCGGTGCGTGAACCTGCTGGAGACCCCCACCAGCGGGGAGATTTTGTTCCACGGGAAGGACGTGACCGGCCGGGGGGTGAACGCCCCGGAGTACCGCTCCCACGTGGGCATGGTGTTCCAGTCCTTCAACCTCTTCAACAACATGTCCGTGCTGGAAAACTGCATCGTGGGCCAGGTGAAGGTGCTGAAAAAGGGCAGGGACGAGGCGAAGGAGAACGCCCTTCGCTTTTTGCAGTACGTGGGCATGGCCCCCTACATCAACGCCAAGCCCCGGCAGCTCTCCGGCGGCCAGAAGCAGCGGGTGGCCATCGCCCGGGCCCTGGCCATGGGCCCGGAGGTATTGCTCTTCGACGAGCCCACCTCCGCCCTGGACCCGGAGATGGTGGGCGAGGTGCTCAACGTCATGCAGCAGCTGGCGTCCGGGGGCATGACCATGCTGGTGGTGACCCACGAGATGGCCTTTGCCCGGGACGTGTCCAACCATGTGGTGTACATGAACCAGGGGGTCATATGCGAGCAGGGTTCCCCGGCGGAGGTGCTTGGCAATCCCCAGAAACAGGAGACGAAGGACTTTTTGTCCCGGTTCCGCAACAATTGAATATACCGCCGCCTTTCCCTGCTGGGGAAGGGCGGCGTCTCTTTTTTTGGAAGAAAAAAGAAGTTAAACTTGACATAAGACAAAAATGGCATTAAAATCAATTAGTTACAGTGGGATAATTGGATGGTTTTCCTGCTGTTGCGTCCTTGATTTATCGGATGGGGTGCTTGATACCC
>CANRKN010000026.1 GCA_947631215.1 uncultured Oscillospiraceae bacterium
CGGCATCTGCATCGAGATCAACACCTGCAACGGCTACTTCGACTACTGCTTCATGCAGGAATTCGAGGACGATACATGCATCAATAAATTTGTGGACCTGCTGGAGTCGGAGGGCATATACTGCACCGTCACCGGCCCCTTCGACGTGCACGTGCCCAAAATGCGCCTGCCCGACGAGGCGGAATGACTGGGGCTGAAGTTCGGCCGATAAGGAGGAACTTATGAAGATCATACTGGAAGTGGACGACATCGACTATGGTGCGCTTGCGGAAAAGCTGCTGCCTATTGCCCGGGAAAAGATGGGCAGCGCAAGCGGCGTCATGGGCGCACTGAAGAGTCTCATGGATCTGCCCGCCCCGCTGGTGAAAGCGATGGTGAACGCCATGCCCGATAAGGAGCAGAAGCTGGCCCAGCTGGCCGGGCAGTACGGCGATAAGCTGGCGACCGCGGCCCAGGGCTTTCTGGAGAAGCAGGGCGTGAGCGCGAAGGTCACCGGCATCCGCGTGGAGCCGTGAAGAGCGTGGCGCAGGTATCGCTTGTCTCCTGTCCCGGCTATGACCCGGCGGTGTGCCAGGCGGCGCTGGAAAAGGCGCTGGACGCCGTGGGCGGGCTGGATTTCGTGAAGCCGGGCATGCGGGTCGGTATCAAGGCCAATCTCGTCTCCTTTATGAAGCCGGAGGCGGGGGCCACCACCCACCCGGTACTGCTGGCGGAGCTTACAAAGCTCCTGAAGGAGCGGGGCGCGGCCAGTGTGGTCATCGGGGACAGCCCCGGGGGGCTCTATACGGCGGCCTACGTGAAGAACGTCTACCGGGCCACGGGCATGCAGGAGGCCGAGGCCGCCGGGGCGGAGCTCAACATGGACTTTTCCCAGAAGGAAGCGGAGGCGCCCGACGCCATGGTAGCCAAGCGCTTCACCTATACCGGCTGGCTGGACGGCTGCGACGCCATTATCGATTTTTGCAAGCTGAAAAGCCACGGCATGATGGCCCTTACCGGGGCGGCCAAGAACCTGTTCGGCGTCATCCCCGGCACCATGAAGCCGGAGTACCACTACAAATACTCCAACGCCGCGGACTTTGCCCGGATGATCGTGGACCTGGACGAGTACTTCAAGCCCGTCCTCTCCATCGTGGACGGGGTGGTGGGCATGGAGGGCAACGGACCCACCATGGGCAAGGCCAAGCCCATGGGCATCCTGGGCGCGTCGAAATCACCGCACATGCTTGATCTGGTCTGCGCGGAGCTCATCGGCCTGCGCCGGGAGGACGTGCCCACCCTGGAGGCGGCGTATGAGCGGAAGCTCATCCCGGCGAGCTGGAAAGAGCTGGACGTGGATGGGGACGTGGATGCCTTCAAGGTCCGGGATTTTCAGAACATCGGCACGAAAAACGACGTGGTCTTCTTCGGCGAGATGCTCCTGGGGGAGGGGAATACCCCGTTTAAACGTGCCTTCGCCAAGGTCATGCAGAAGGCCCTGAGCTCCCGGCCCAAGGTGTATCCGCCGGAGTGCGTGGGCTGCGGCCAGTGCGCCCAGATATGCCCCGCCAAGGCCATCGCCATGGAGAACAAGCTGCCCCATATCGACAGGTCCAAGTGCATCCGCTGCTTCTGCTGCCAGGAGTTCTGCCCCAAGGGGGCTATGAAGGTGTCCCGGACGGCCATCGCCCGGCTATTGAACCGATAGGGGGGAGCATATGTTTTTCGATACCCACGCCCATTACGACGACGAGTGGTTCGACGCTGACCGGGAGGAGCTGCTGGCGGCCCTGCCGGGGGCCGGGGTGGAGCTGGTGGTGAACGCCGGCTGCGACGAGCCATCCAGCAAGGCCTCCATAGAGCTTGCCCATAAGTACGATTATTTCTACGCCGCCGTGGGCTGGCATCCCCACGGGGCCAAGGAGTGGACGGCGGAAAGCGCCGACCTCATACGCCAATGGGCCAGGGCCCCCAAGGTCGTCGCCATCGGGGAGATCGGTCTGGACTACCACTACGACCTGGACTGGAAGGACGCCCAGCATAAGGTATTCGAGGCACAATTGGAGCTGGCTGAGGAGCTGGACCTGCCGGTCATTATCCACGACCGGGAGGCCCACGGGGACTGCATGGACATCCTCCGGCGGCACCCCAACGTCCGGGGGGAGTTCCACTGCTACTCCGGCAGCGCCGAGATGGCGAAGGAGATATTGTCCTGGGGCTGGTATCTGGGCTTCAACGGGGCCATCACCATGCCTGGCGCCCGGCGGGCCCTGGAGCTGCTGGAGGTCATGCCCACGGACAGGATGCTTTTGGAGACGGACTGCCCCTACCTCGCCCCCATGCCCCGGGAGCACGGCAGGCGAAACGACTCCCGCCGCCTGGACCAGGTGGCGGCGCTCATCGCCCAGGTGCGCCACACCACCCCCGAGCTGGTGGCGAAGGTGTGCATGGAAAACGGGAAACGGTTTTTCTGCATTGAATAAAAAGAGCGCGCCTTGCGGCGCGCTCTCATCGTTATATCGTTCAGTCGAAGTACCGGCGGTTATAATACTTTTTGTCCAGCACCACGGAAAGCTCCGTCAGCACGGTGCTCATGCCGCTGGCCCGGTAGCGGGGGCGGGGGGAGCCCAAGTGCATGTCGTCGGTCTGGCGGTAGGGGATGGACACCCGCACGGCCGCGCCATGGCCCGGGCGGCTCTCCAGGATGAGGGCACCCCCGTGGCGCTCCGCCGCGCCCCGGGCGATGAGAAGGCCCAGCCCCGCGGTGCCGTCCCCCTGGGCGGCGTCCGGGGAGAATATCTCCGCCAGCTTTTCCGGCGCGATGCCGCTGCCCGGGTCCTCCACCGCCAGGATGAACCTATCTCCTTGGCGGGTGAGCTCCAACTTGATATGGTCGCCGGGCTTGCAGTGGGCGATGGAGTTGGTGAGAAGGTTCGAGAGCATGGACTCAATGAGCCCCGCGTCCGCCATGGTGAGGTGCAGGCCGTCGTCCACACTGAAGGACACGGTCAGGCCCATGCCCTCTGCCAGCAGCCCCACCGTGTCGCACAGCTCCCGGCACAGCACGCCCAGGTCCACCACCTGGGGGTCATAGGGCAGGCCGCCGTTCAGGATGCCGTCGGCCTTGGCCATGTGGTCGCAGGCCCGGCGCATCAGGTGGTATTCCCGGTAGAGAGTCTCGGAGGTCTCCCGGAGGGCCGGGTCGCCGTCCGCGCCCGTGCCGCTCACCAGCGCGTCCAGGGCCATGCGCATGTTCATCATGGATGAGGACAGCACATGCACCGCGTTGGTCTGGGCCGGGACGGGGGGCTTCACATGCAGGGGGCGGAAAGAGCACACCGTGAGCCCATCCAGGCGAACGGCGTACATGGTGAAGCTGTGCCCGCCGGCTTGAAAGGCGGCCACGAACCGGCAGGCCGGGTCGGCCAGCACCTCCGCCGGCACGGCATCCCGGGCGCCGTCGCCGGGCTGCAGGCCAAACAGATTCGCCGCGGCGGGATTGGAGAAGACCACCGTCCCCTCGCTGTCTATACCCAGCACAGGGTCCCGCTCCAGTTGGAACAGGGCGCCCAGGTCCTCGGATGGCAAGCTCATATCTTTACCCATACTCTCTCTTTTATGTGCCGCGGCTTGGTCATATTCGCGGGGGCTGTTTCCCGGAAACTGACCATATCATATCAAATCCTTTCCAAAAGAGCAATCCTTCCCAGGCCAAAACCGTCGAATTTGGCCTCATTTCGGGCCGTAAAAATTTTTGCAGGATTTCCCTCTTTTTTTCATGAAAACACTGGAAATACCTGACGCATTGGTGTATAATGCCTATGCTTGGCTATCTATGGGCAGCCGGCGATAAAAAGTTCATAATTACTTTTAGGAGGATACAATCATGATCAAAGTTGGCATCAATGGCTTCGGCCGCATTGGCTCTCTGGTATTCCGGGCTGCTATCAAGGCCGACGACGTCCAGGTCGTCGCCATCAACGCCCCCGGCCATCCTGCTTCTCAGCTGGCCTATGCGCTGAAGTATGACACCGTCCATGGCCGCTTCAACGGCACCATCGAGGCCGACGACGAGGCCAGCACCCTGACCGTCGACGGCAAGAAGGTCACCGTCTTGGCTGACTCCAAGTACCGCGATCCCGCCCAGCTGCCCTGGGGCGAGATGGGCGTCGAGTACGTTCTGGAGTGCACCGGCCGCTTCCTGGAGAAGGCCACCGCGCAGGCTCATATCGACGCCGGCGCCAAGGTCGTCGTCATGTCCGGCCCCGCGAAGGACGACACCCCGATGTTCGTCTGCGGCGTGAACCTGGAGAAGTACACCCCCGATATGCAGTTCGTCTCCAACGCCTCCTGCACCACCAACTGCCTGGCTCCCATGGCCAAGGTCCTGAACGACAACTTCGGCATCATCGAGGGCCTGATGACCACCGTGCACGCCTCCACCGCCACCCAGGCTGTCGTGGACGGCTTCTCCAAGAAGAACTGGCGTCTGGGCCGCTCCATCTACGGCAACATCATCCCCACCAGCACCGGCGCCGCCAAGGCTGTGGGCAAGGTCATCCCCGAGCTGAAGGGCAAGCTGACCGGCACCTCCATGCGTATCCCCGCCGCCGACGTGTCCATCGTTGACCTGACCGTCCGCCTGGACAAGGCCGCCACCTATGACGAGATCTGCGCCGCCATGAAGGCCGCCTCCGAGGGCCCCATGAAGGGCGTTCTGGAGTATGTGGACGAAGAGGTCGTCTCCTCCGACTTCCAGACCGATCCCCACACCTCCATCTTTGACTCCAAGGCCGGCCTGGCGCTGAACGAGCACTTCGTGAAGCTGATGGCCTGGTACGACAACGAGTGGGGCTTCAGCTGCAAGATGCTGGACCTGACCCGTCACATCGACTCCGTCCGCAACGGCAAGTAATTGAAGTTTTTCGCACAAGGGCGGCGAAAGCCGCCCTTGTGTTCTGCTTTCCGGCATAGGAAGACTTTTCCGGTTCATCATATAAGATGTCCCGGCATATATTCGTTTATCCGGCACTGGTAAGGAGCATCTATGGCTGAAAAGAAGGGACAAAACTTTCTCCACGGCGCTGCCATCTATACCGTTGGCATCATCCTGGTGAAGATTCTGGGGGCCGTCTATAAGATACCCCTGGGCAATATCCTGGGGGACGAGGGCTTCACCCACTTTGACATGACGTATAAGATCTATAACGTCTTTCTCACGGTGGCGACGGCCGGCATCCCCGTGGCGATGAGCCGTATGATCTCCGAGGCGGACAGTCTGGACAAGGACAACCAGGTCCACGAGATATTCAAGGTCTCCATCTGGGCCTTCCTGGCCCTGGGCGCGGTGGGGACGGCGGCGATGATGCTGTTCCCCGCGGCCCTTTCCTCGGCCATGGGCAACATCCAGGCGGCCCGGTGCGTGTTCATCATGGCCCCCAGCGTGGTGCTGGTGTGCGTGACCGCGGCCTACCGGGGCTATGCCCAGGGCCACGCGGACATGATACCCACCACCATCAGCCAGGTCATCGAGACCGCCGTGAAGGTGGTGGTGGGCCTGGGCTGCGCCGGGTGGCTTTATAAAAACGGCTACAGCGTGGAGATATGCGCCGCCGGCGCCATATTGGGCACCACGGTCAGCTCTCTCGCCGCCATGCTCTACATGCAGATCAAGGTCCACCGGAAGTATCAGGTGCGCCCCGGCCCGGAGGCCAAGGACGTGCCCGACCCGGGGAAGAAGATATTGTGGGACCTTCTTCGCATCGGCATCCCCATAACCCTCTCCACCTCCGTCATGAGCTTCATCCAGCTGGCCGACTCAGGCATCACCTTAAACCAGCTGCAGCACGCCGCCGGCTATACGGATACCGCCGCCAAGGTCCTGAACGGCGTGTACGCCAAGGCCATGACGGTCTATAATGTCCCCTCCGCCTTCGTGGTGCCGTTCCTGTCCAGCATCGTGCCCGCCATCGCGGCGGCGAGGATGCGGAAAGAAGATGTTTGCGGCATCGCGGAGAGCGCGCTGCGCATGTGCACACTTCTCTGCCTGCCCATGGCTGTCGGCATGGCAGTTCTGGCCGAGCCCTGCATGAAGGTGCTTTATCCCGAGAGCGCGAGCCAGGGCGCGCTGCTGCTCTTTGAGCTTGGCATCACCTGCTACTTCATGACCATGAGCCTGATGACCAACTCCATATTGCCGGCCAACGGAAACGAGCGGCTGCCCCTCATCTCCATTCTGCTGGGCGGCCTGGCCAAAGTGGTGGTCACCTATGTGCTGGTGGGCAACCCCAATATCAATGTCTACGGCGCGCCCTTGGGCACCCTGAGCTGCTACGTGGTGATGCTCTCTTCCAATCTCTATTTCATGGCGAAGAACATGGACCGGCCCGTGAACGTGGGCCGGGTCATCGGCCGCAGCGGGCTCTCCGCCGCCGTCATGGCTGTGGCGGCCTGGGCGGTATACTCTCTGCTGCACGGCCTGATGGGCGGCGTCACCGGCGCCCTGGCGGGCCGGAACCTCAATGTGCTGCTGCCCTTCGGTGCGGCGGTGGGCGTGGGCGTCATCGTCTACTGCGTCATGGCCATCGCCCTGCGGGCCATCACGATGGAAGATATGAAGCTTTTCCCCAAGGGAGAAAGGCTTGCAAAACGGCTCCATATCCGTTAAAATGGCATAAAAATCAGAAAAATGGGCTAAAAAGTCCGCGATTTTGCAATTTCCTATTGCAGTTGGCAGGAGAATATGGTAGATTTTCAGTATAAGGATAAGTACGGTGTGGAAGATTTCCGCGCCATCATGGCGATCCTCCGCAGCGAGAACGGATGCCCCTGGGACAAGGTGCAGACCCATCAGTCCATCCGCCGGGACCTGCTGGAGGAGGCCTATGAGACCGCCACGGCCATCGATACCGGCGATATGGACAACCTTCTGGAGGAGCTGGGCGACCTGCTGATGCAGGTCTTGTTTCACGCCCGCATAGAGGAGGAAAAAGGTAACTTTGACTTCGACGATGTGTGCGACGGTGCCTGCAAGAAGCTCATCCGCCGCCATCCTCACGTGTTCGGACAGCTGGAGCTGGACACCCCGGAAGAGGTGCTGGTCACCTGGGACGAGGTGAAGCGCCAGGAGAAGGACCAGAAGTCCACCGCCCAGGCCATGCAGAGCGTGGCGGGCGGCCTGCCGGCCCTGTGGCGGGCGGAGAAGATCCAGAAGAAGGCCAAAAAGGACGGCTTCGACTGGCCCGACTGGCACGGCGCCCGGGAAAAGCTCTCTGAGGAGCTGGGCGAGCTGGACGAGGCCATTGCCGCGGGCGAGCATGTGGAAGAGGAGCTGGGCGACGTGCTGGCCGCCGCGGTGAATCTGGCGAGGCTGTTGAAAATAGACCCGGAGAAGGCCCTCAATGGCTCCAGTGACCGTTTCGTGGCCAGGTACACCAGGATGGAGGAGCTGGCCGCCCAGGCGGGACAGGCCCTCCCGGAACTGGACCTGGAGGCCCAGGAGGCCCTTTGGCAGCAGGCCAAGAAGGGCGAATGACTTACGTCGTAAAAGACCGTGTGCGGTTTTTTATATACCTTACGCAAAAACAAATGAAGGCGGGCAACCGCCAAATAATTAGGAGGATTACTATGAACAAAGCAGAACTCATCGCGGCTGTGGCGGAAAAAGCCGATCTGTCCAAGAAAGATGCTGAAAAAGCTGTCAATGCTACCGTGGAGGCCATCACCGATGCGCTGCAGAAGGGCGACAAGGTCCAGATCGTCGGCTTCGGCGCTTTTGACGTGAAGGAGCGCGCTGCCCGCGTGGGCCGCATCCCCCGGACCAAGCAGGAGATCAAGATCCCCGCTTCCAAGATCCCTCAGTTCAAGGCCGGCAAGGCTCTGAAGGATGCCGTAGCGAAGTAAGCTTATTCATTTCATATCCAGGGCGGCGCGGTCTATCCCGCGCCGCCCGGACTTTTGTAAGGAGAACTCCATGCGTTTGGACAAATTTCTGAAGGTGTCCCGCCTCATCAAGCGGCGCACCGTGGCCAACGAGGCCTGCGACGGCGGGCGGGTGACCGTGAACGGCGCCCCGGCCAAGGCCTCCCGGGACGTGAAGCCCGGGGATATCATCGAGATACGCTTCGGCGAGCGGACCACGAGGGTGGAGGTGCTGGCCGTGGCGGAGGCGGTGGGGAAGGCGGACGCCCCGGCCATGTACCGGGAGCTGTAAGGCTTTCCGACAGGCACCGACGGCCTTCGACAGCATTTTAGCCGCCCTTTGTGTAAAAGCGTGTTGACGCTGTGGGAAACACAGGTTTTTCCGGGGCAAAGGGACGGGCAGGCATATTTTGGGCCAGGCCCCCATATCCATGGTGATATGGGGGTGTCTTTATGGACTTTTTGAAGAAGATCGTATCCTTTTTCCTGGCGGCGGCGATCCTGACCACGCCCGCGCTCGCGGCGGAGCCGCTGCCCGCCGACGCCATCAGCATCGACGCGCCGTATGCCGTGCTCATGGAAAAGAGCACCGGCGCGGTCATATATGAAAAGGAATCCCACGCCCGCTGCGCCCCGGCCAGCGTCACCAAGGTGATGACCATGCTCTTGGTGACCGAGGCGCTGGAGGCGGGCGTCATCGGGAAGGACACGGTGGTCACCGCCTCGGAGACCGCCTGCTCCATGGGCGGCAGCCAGATATGGCTGGAGCCGGGGGAGAAGATGACCGTTTCGGAGATGCTCAAGTGTGTGGCGGTGGTCAGCGCCAACGACTGCGCCGTGGCTCTGGCGGAGCTCATCGCGGGAAGCGAGGAGGCCTTCGTGCAGAAGATGAACCAGCGGGCGGGCCAGCTGGGCATGGCCGATACCCACTTCACCAACTGCACCGGCCTTTATGACGACGATGACCACTATACCTCCGCCTACGACATCGCCCTTATGAGCCGGGAGCTTATCGCCCACGACCTCATCAAGGAGTATACCACCATCTGGATGGACTCTGTCCGCAATGGGGAGTTCGGCCTTTCCAACACCAACCGCCTCATCTACGGCTATGAGGGGGCCACGGGCCTGAAGACCGGCTTCACCAGCAAGGCCATGTACTGCCTCTCCGCCACGGCGGAGAGGGATGGGGTGGAGTACATCGCCGTGGTGCTCCACGGGGAGACCTCGGAAAAGCGTTTCGCCGACGCGAGGACGCTTTTGAACTACGCCTTCGCAAACTATGGTCTTGCCTCCCTGCGGCCCGCCCAGGCTCTGCCGCCGGTGGCGGTGAAGCTGGGGGCGGCGGACTGCGTCCAGCCCATATTCACCGGCAGCGAGTATATGCTCCGGGAGAAGAGCGGGATAACGGACCTTCAATATGACATATCCTTGCCGGAGGCGGTGTCCGCTCCGGTGGCGGAGGGCCAGGTGCTGGGCGCCATGACCGTCCGGGCGGGGGAGGAGACCGTCGCCCAGGTGGATATCGTGGCTGCCTCAGCGGTGGAGAGACTGGGCTTCTGGGCGCTCTACGGGCGGCTTCTGGGGAGCCTCATTGGCCAAAACGCGGGATAGCCGCCCCATTTTAGGGACCATTTTGGGCAAAAATCGCGCTTTTCGCCCCACTTTTGGGGTCCGCATCTTGCAAAAACCGCAAGAATGGGGTATAATTTACCATAAAGATGGGGCTCATGGGCCGCCGTCAACTAAAGATGCAGGAGGTCTGCGGATATGGTCAAAGTCGATCTGTCGGGTGCCCTTGGATTTATGGACAATGCCGGCCCGGATTACGGCGCGGCGGGCCAGGCCCATCGGGCGCTGGCGGAGGGAAAGGGCGCCGGCGCGGATTTCACCGGCTGGCGTGAGCTGCCCCGCCGTGTGCAGGGCGAGGAGCTGAAGCAGATCATGTCTGCCGCGGAGCGCATCCGCGACACCAGCGAGGTGCTGGTGGTGGTGGGCATCGGCGGCAGCTACCTGGGCGCCCGGGCGGGCATCGAGCTCATCAAGCCCAAGAACGGCCCGGAGGTCATCTTTGCCGGCACGACCCTGTCGCCGGACGACCTGAACGACAAGCTGGAACTGCTGGGCGACCGGGAGTTCTCCATCAACGTGGTGTCCAAGTCCGGTACGACGCTGGAGCCGGCGGCGGCCTTCCGCATCTTCCGGGGCATCCTGGAGAAGAAGTACGGCGCCAATGCCCGCAAGCGCATCTACGCCACCACCGACAAGGCCCGGGGCGTGCTGAAGACCATCGCGGATAAAGAGGGCTACGAGACCTTCGTGGTGCCCGACGACGTGGGCGGCCGCTACAGCGTGCTGTCCGCCGTGGGCCTGCTGCCCCTGGCGGCGGCGGGATGCGACGTGCGCACCATGGTGGGCGCGGCGGCGGAGGCCCTGTATCAGCTGGACCTGCGCAGCCCTGATAACCCCGCCTGGCAGTATGCCGCGGCCCGGAACGCCCTCTACGCCAAGGGCAAGAAGATAGAGCTTCTCGCCAGCTACGAGCCCACCTTCCATTACATGGCGGAGTGGTGGAAACAGCTCTACGGCGAGAGCGAGGGCAAAAACGGCGTGGGCATCTACCCCGCCAGCGTGGAGTATAACGCGGACCTGCACTCCATGGGCCAGTACATCCAGGACGGCCCCCGCACCCTCATGGAGACGGTGGTCAGCTTCGACCGGCCCCGCCGGGACTACGAGGTGCCCTTCGCCATGGGCGACCCGGACGGGCTCAACTACCTGGCCGGCCGGGGCCTGGGGGAGATATCCCGGGTGGCCATGGAGGCCGTGAAGGCGGCTCACGTGGCCGGCGGCGTGCCCAACATCGGCGTGTCCGTGCCCTACCGGGACGAGGAGGGCTTCGCCGATCTGGTGTGTTTCTTCGAGATGTCCTGCGCCATCAGCGGCTATATGCTGGGGGTGAACCCCTTCGACCAGCCCGGCGTGGAGGCATATAAGAAGAACATGTTCCGCATGCTGGGGAAACCGGGAACTTGATACCGAGACCACCTTGAATATACGATGCTCCCGCGGGGCCCGGTATGCCGGGCCGCCGCGGGAGCTGCGCATTTTCGCTCCCTTCAGAAAAAATTAACATCTTTTGTCATATTTCCCGTTGCAGGGCGGCGGGAAAAATGGTAGAATACCGTAAAGCTACGAAGGGAGCGTGACGATCGCTTGATCAGACTTATCATGGGTCTCAAAGGGACCGGCAAGACAAAGCAGCTGGTAGAGCTGGTACGCAAGGCAGTGGAGGAGGAACACGGAGACGTCATATGCATCGAAAAGGACAAGGTCCTTACATACGACATCCCTTATCAGGCGCGGCTGGTCCACGCCTCCCAGTACGGCATCAACTCCATCGACCTGATGCGGGGCTTCATCAGCGGCCTGGCCGCCGGGAACTTCGACATCACCCATGTTTTCGTTGACAACTTATTTAAGATCATCCGGCCCGCCTCCGAGGAGGAGTTTGCCGGTTTCCTCTCCTGGCTGGACGGCTTCGGCCAGTCGGAGGGCATCACCTTCACGGTGACCGTCTCCGCCGACCCCGCCACCTTCGGCCCGGAGATCACGAAGTATCTGTAATAACGCAACAGCATGAAGCGGCGCCCGGTCTTGGCCGGGCGCCGCGTTTTTGTGTTTTGTTTATGCCGTGGGAGTGAAGACGTATTGGGTGCCGTCGGAGGCGGTCACCGTGACGTCTGTCACCTGGTCTGTATCCACGAACCGGTTGAAGATGGTCATGTCCTCCCATGTGTAGCCGTTGACGCCGCCGGTGATGAAGTTCTGCTCTGCCTCGGCGTCGGTATGGCGCTCCACCAGGTACTCGCCGCCGTCCTTATAGTGGATGACCGTCTCCTGAGAGGCGGCGCCGGCCCAGGGCTCCTCCGCGCCCGTGGGCGGGGCGATGAAGAGGCTCAAAGGCGAGAGGCGGGCGGTCAGGTCCCCGCTGACAAGGCTGAGGGATGGCACGCGCTTTTCCGCGGATATCTCCACGTCGGGGGCGTTTTGGTGCTCGCCGTCCGCGTCCCAGGTCTCGAAGGAGACGACGAGGGCGTCGTCCGGGGCGAGGCCCTTGCCGGCCTCTGTCGCCAGGGGCAGGAAGTAGTATACCCCGTGCAGGTCCGTATCCGTGGTACGGGCGGCGTCCAGGATATCGTAGTGGTCCAGGTAAGGCCCGGAAGCCGTGTTGACCGTCAGGAGAAAACCGCCGCCGCTCTTGTCGCCGGCCGTGTACAGCCCCACCGGGAGCTGGTCCTCAAAGGCGTTGATGGCGGGCAGACCCTCCGGGCATTCCACCGTGTAGGCCACGGCCCCCACACCGTTTTCATCGATAAGGCAGTTGTCCACCGTGAGGGTATAATCGCCCGCCATGACGGACTGGCCTACCTCCGTCACGCTGCCGCCCAGGGCGGCCTCCGCTTTCACCGGATCAGCCGTCTCAAAGTGCTGGGCGGGCATGACGTCGGAATCCTGGACGGGCTCGGCCAGCACCTCGCTCTCCCGGTCGGTCAGGCCTTTATCGCCGAAGACCGAGTCAAAAAAGTCTGTATAGCTGCCCACGGCCCAGGCCGTCACCGACAAAGTCAGCGCCAGCGCGGCGGCCACGGCGACGCGGGTCATGAGCCGAAGAGGGCGGCGCTTTCTGCGCTGGGGGATAGCGGTGAGGACGCCCCTCCTCGCGAGGCCCTCCATGACCTGTCCGGCGTCCACCGGCGCCGGGTCCAGTCTGAGGCCCATCTCCTGCAGGTCCAGTTCATCCATCAGTTCTGAGATATTTACAGTCGTTTTCATTGGGTATTTTCCTCCTTGTCAAACATCCGCTGTAGCTGTTTCCGGCCCCGGCTCAGCCGCTGGCGCACCGCCTCCGGGCTCATGCCCAGACGCCGGGCGATGGCGGGGGCCTTCTCGCCCAGATAGCAGCTGCGCAGGAATATCTCCCTATCCGTGCCGCTCATGCTCATAAGATAATGCCGGAGAAGCTGTTTACTTTCCTTGAGCAGCACCTCCCGTTCCGGCGTGTCGGCGCTGATCACCAGGATGTCATCCTCCAGGGATACGTCCTGGCCGGCCTTCCGCAGTCGGTCGATGGCGCGGGTGCGGGCCACGGCTCCCAGATAGCTCTTTATCTTTCCGGGGCGGAGCTTATCCCCGTTGCGCCACAGGGCCAGGAATGCGTCCGAGGTGACCTCCTCCGCGTCCTGGGCGCTGAGCCGCCCGCCAAATATGCTCCACACGATGGCGCTCACATAGGGCGTGTACCGCTGGATAAACCAGCGAAGCCCCATCTCATTGCCCTCGTTCATCAGAGCGAGGGCGGTCTGTTCGTCCTTTTGCACGGCAGGTGTCCCGCCTCCTTCCTGAGAGCTCTCGCTATACAAAACGGAGAAAATGGCCAAGTGTGACAGGGATGCACGAAAAAGCGGCACGGCCCGAAGGCCATGCCGCCGTTATTATATTCCATTACAGTGTCTTGAAAAGGCTTTGGGCCGCCTGGATGAGCCCCTGACGGAAGGCGTCGGTATCCTCCTTTGTGGTGAAGCGGCTCAGGGAGACCCGTATGGCCCCGTCGATGACCTTCGCGGGCAGGCCCATGGCCTCCAGCACGTGGCTGCGGGCGCCCCGCTTGCAGGCTGAGCCCTTGGACACACATATGCCCATGGCGTCCAGGTAATTTAGAAGCACCTCGCTGCGGTAGCCGGGCAGGCTCAGGCACAGGATGTGGGGCGCACCGCCGCCGATGACGGTCATGTCCGGAAGGGCGGGGGAGAGGGCGTCGATGATGCCCTGCCGCAGGGCGGCCATGCGGGCGGGGGCGTCCCTGTCGGTTTTCGCGGCCTTCGCCGCGGCGGCCAGAGCGCAGATACCGGGCATGTTCTCCGTGCCGGAGCGGCGGCCCTCCTCCTGGCCGCCGCCCAGCACCAGAGGCGGCAGGCGGAGCCCCGCGCGGACATACTGGGCGCCCACGCCCTTGGGCGCGCCGATCTTGTGGCCGGAAAGGGTGACGACGTCCGCGCCCAGGCTCTTGACAGTGAAGGGTATCTTCATATATGCTTGTATGGCGTCCGTGTGCAGCAGGGCGGCGCTGCCCGCGGCCCTGATGGCCCGGGCCACGGCGGGGATGTCCGTCACCGCGCCGGTCTCGTTGTTCACCAGCATCAGACTCACCAGCGCCGTGTCAGGCCGCAGGGCGGCGGCCACATCTTCCGCGCGCACGGCCCCGTCGGGACCGGGGGCCAGGCGGGTGACCTCCCAGCCCTGGGACTCCATGTAGTCCAGGCTCTTTCGCACTGCGTCGTGCTCCGTAAGGGAGCTTATGATGTGCCTGCCCTTGTGGCGCTGGGCGCGGCAGGCGCCGCGGATGGCCCAGTTGTCCCCTTCGGAGCCGCCGGAGGTGAAGGTGAGCTCCCCAGGCTGGGCGCCCAGGGTGGATGCTATCGCCTCCCGGGCTTGGGCCAGCATCTGCCGGGCCTCCCGGCCGGGGGCGTGGGTGGAGCTGGGGTTGCCGAAATGGGCCGTCATGGCCTCCAATGCCGCCTGGGCCGCCTCGGGACAGACCGGGGTGGTGGCGGCGTTATCCAGATAGATCATAGTATCACCGTAACCTTAAAAATCGACGCTGACAGTATATATCGGGAAGGAAGAAAAGGCAAGAGATGAAGTACGCCGTGTACACCCTGGGCTGCAAGGTGAACCAGTACGAGACCCAGGCCATAGAGGCCATGCTCCGGGAGAGGGGCTTTACGCCTGCGTCCTCCGGGGCGGACGTGGTCATCGTGAACACCTGCGCCGTCACGGCGGAGAGCGGGCGCAAGTCACGCCAGGCCATCCGGCGCCTGCAGGCTGACAATCCCGGGGCGCTGACGGCGGTATGCGGGTGCTTTTCCCAATTGGAGCCGGAGGAGGTCTCCGCCCTGGGGGCGGACATCCTCTTCGGCAGCGGGGACAAGCATGCCTTTGTGGAGGCCATTGTAAAGGCCCTGCCTATGCAGAGCGTGGACGATCCCTTCCAGCGCCGGGTATTCGAGCCCCTGCCCGCCGGGGCGGTGTCGGGCCGCACCCGGGCCATGCTGAAAATAGAGGACGGGTGCGACAACTTCTGCGCCTACTGCGTTATACCCTATACCCGGGGCCGGGTTCGGTCTTTGCCGACGGAGGAATGTGCCGCGGCGGCGCGGGAATTGGCGGCAGAGAGGTTTCGGGAGATCGTGGTCACGGGCATCGAGATCGCCTCCTATGGAAAGGACCTGGCGGGCAAGCCGGGTCTTGCCGACGCCATCGAGGCCATTGCCCAGGCCGCGCCGGGGGTCCGCGTCCGGCTGGGGTCATTGGAACCTACCGTGGTGACGGAGGCGTTCTGCCAGCGTCTTGTCGCCCTGGGCAACGTGTGCTCCCACTTCCACCTGTCCCTCCAGTCCGGCTGTGACGATACTCTGCGGCGCATGAACCGGAAGTATGATACCACCGCTTTTTACGCCGTGTGCGAGCGCCTGCGGCGATATTTCCCCCATTGCGGCCTGACGGCGGACCTCATCTGCGGCTTTCCGGGGGAGAGCGAGGAGGACTTTGTCCAGACGCTGGCCTTTATCGAAAAGTGCGGCTTCCTCTTCGTCCACGCCTTTCCCTATTCCGTCCGGCCGGGGACCAAGGCGGCGGACATGCCGGGGCAGCTTTCCAAAGCGGAGAAGGAGGCCCGGGTGCGCCGGGCGGGGGAGGTCATCGCCCGCATGCGGCGGGACTATCTCCAGAGCTGGATAGGGAAGACCGTTTCGGTGCTCTTTGAGAACGCTCACATGGGCCACAGCGGGCAATATTGTCCGGTCAAGGTGGAGGCCGCCGCGGAGCGGGGAAGCGTCCGGGCCGTGCTGGTGACGGGCACGGACGGGGAGAGCCTATTTGGGACGCTCACGGACAGTTGATTTTTGAAAAGTAAGTGATATAATGTCTCTTGCTCTTTAATAAGTATAGCGGAGGAAAACGCGATGAAGCGGGAAGAAGTATTCAACTTTTCGGCGGGGCCGTCGGTCCTGCCCAGGGAGGCCCTGGAGCGCGCCGGGGCGGAGATACTGAATTACAACGGCAGCGGCATGTCCGTCATGGAGATGAGCCACCGCAGCGCCTTTTTCCAGGAGATATTCGACAGCACCAAGGCCAAGCTCAAAAAGGCCCTGAACGTGCCCGACACCCATGAGATACTCTTTCTCCAGGGCGGCGCGTCGGCCCAGTTCTCCATGGTGCCCCTGAACCTGATGGAGGGGGCGACGGCGGACTACGCCGTCACGGGCAACTTCTCCAACATCGCCATGAAGGAGGCCAAAAAGTACGGCACCGTCCACATCGCCGCCTCCTCCCAGGACGACAACTTCTCCTACATTCCTTCCCAGGACCAGCTGGACCTGAGCCCGGAGGCCAAGTATTTCTACTACTGCTCCAACAACACCATCTACGGCACCGCCTGGAACTATGTGCCCCAGACGCCCGCGCCGTTGGTGTGCGACATGAGCTCGGAGATCCTGTCCCGGCCGGTGGATGTGTCCAATTACGGCCTCATCCTGGCGGGCGCTCAGAAGAACATGGCCCCCGCGGGGGTGACCGTGGTCATCATCGACAAGGCTCTCGCGGGCCGGGAGGCGCCCTATACGCCGCTTATCATGAGCTACAAGACCATGATCGAGAAGGACAGCATGTACAATACCCCGCCCTGCTGGTGCATCTATATGCTGGGGCTGGTGCTGGACTGGCTGGAAGAGCAGGGGGGCGTGGCCGGCATGGAGGCCATCAAGCATGAGAAGGCACAGATCATATATGACATCCTGGACAACAGCCGTCTCTATAAGCCCCACGCCCGGCCCGACAGCCGCAGCGACATGAACGTGACCTTCCGCACCGGGGACGCGGACCTGGACGCTAAGTTCGCGAAAGAAGCCCAGGCCAAGGGGCTCATGAATCTGAAGGGCCACCGCAGCGTGGGCGGCATTCGGGCGTCCCTCTACAACGCTCAGCCCATGGAGGGCGTACTGGCCCTGGCGGAATTCATGAAGAAGTTCGAGGTGGAAAACCATGTATGAGATCAAGACCATGAACAACATCGCCCGGCAGGGACTGAACGTCCTCTCCGCCAAGGGCATGATGATCGATAACGAGGCGGAGAACCCTGACGGCCTGCTGGTCCGCTCCGCGAAACTCCATGATATGGAGTTTGGGGATAAACTCCTTGCCATCGCCCGGGCGGGCGTGGGCACGGACAACGTGCCTGTGGATCGGTGTACGGCCAAGGGCATCGTGGTGTTCAATACCGCCGGGGCCAATGCCCAGGCGGTGGTGGAGCTGGCGGTGTGCTCGCTGGTGCTGGCCTCCCGGGACCTGATGGAGGGGGCCATATGGGCCAAGTCTCTGGCCGGCCGGGACGACGTGGAGGCCGCTGTGGAGGCGGGGAAGAAGGCCTTCGTGGGCCCGGAGATCCGGGGCAAGACCCTGGGCGTCATCGGCCTGGGGGCCATCGGCGCCCGCATCGCCAAGACGGCCATCAACCTGGGCATGGAGGTCATCGGCTACGACCCCTACCTGTCCGTGGAGGCCGCCTGGCACATCCACTCCGACGTGCGTCAGGCCGAGGACCTGGCGTCCCTTTACAGAAACTGCGACTATATCCTCATCCAGATCCACCACAACGAGAAGACCCACCACACCCTGAACGCCGAGGCCTTCGCCCAGATGAAGGACGGGGTGCGCGTCATCAACCTGGCCCGGGGCGGGCTGGTGGACGACGACGCCATGCTGGCGGCTCTCGCCAGCGGCAAGGTGGCAAGGTACGTCACCGACTTCCCCAGCAGCAAGCTGGTAGGGAAGAAGGGCGTGGTGGCTTTCCCGCACCTGGGCGCCTCCACCCCCGAGAGCGAGGAGAAGTGCGCCGTCATGGCCGCCCAGGAGCTGGCGGATTATCTCCTGAACGGCAATATCCGCAACTCCGTCAATATGCCGGAGCTGAGCCTGGAGCGGGCCGGGGAGGCGAGGCTCTGCGCCATCCACGACAACGTGCCCCGTATGCTCAACAGCTTCCTGGACATCATCGGCAGCGAGAACATCAACGTGGAGCACATGCAAAACCGCGCCCGGGGCCAGGTGGCCTACACGGTCATCGACCTGGGCAGCCCCATCACCCCGGCGCTCTTGGAGCGCATCCAGAAGGTGCCCCATGTGCGCCGCGTGCGGGTGTTGTGATACCTTAGAATAGAAGTTGTGGGGGCCGGAGCCATCCGGCCCCCGTATTTTGTGGTCAAAAGGGAGAAAATTGCAGAAAAACCGCTACAATTTACATTTTAGCAACAAAAATCTCAAAAATTACTTGCGTATTATCGCCTTTCATGGTATAGTTTAGCTATCTATGGTAGGCAACGTATATCCACCCGCACGTAAGATGGAGGAAAGAGATGGCGAATTTTAAGCGGACGCTTGCATTTTTGCTCGTCTTGACGATATTTTTATCTCTTGGGGAAGGACTGGTCTTTGCCAGCGAGGGTCCCCTGGGGGAGGAGGCGCCGCCTGTGGCGGAGGAGCCTGTCTCTCCCGAGCCTCCCGTGTCTGAGGAGCCCCCCGCGCCGGTGGAGACGGAAGCGCCCGCGGAGCCTGAGCCGGAGGTCACTCCTGAGCCCACGCCCGAGGTGACGGCGGAGCCGGAGACCACTCCCGAGCCGGAGATGACGCCCGAGCCGGAGGTCACCCCGGAGCCCATGGAGCCGGAATTTACCCCCGACCCCGCGCTGCCCCCTGAGCCGGAGACTTCCCCCGAGGCGTCCCCTGACCCCAGCGCCAGCCCTGAGCCCACCGAGGAGCCGGCTCTGAAGCAGTGGGCCTGGACCGAGCCGGGCAATACCGTGGCGGCCATCATGGACGGCGGCCGGAACCTCATCAGCGGCGGGAATTATTACTACACCGAAAACGGCTGCCTGTGGCTGAATGGCTCCAGGTTCGCCGACGTATACGCTGAGAACATGAACCTGTCCGACGGCTGGCTCTACTATACCACGGATAATACCGTATACCGCATGAGCCCCAGCGGCAGCGCGTCTGAGACCGTCTATAGCGCCCCCGGGCGCATCACCGAGATGTATGTCATGGGCCAGGAGCTGCGCGTGCTCATCGACGGCGGCGTGTGGTCCTACGATATGACCGACGGCCTTCTGGAGGACGTGCCCGACCCGGGCAACGTGATGTTCCTCATCCCCACGGCCTGGGGCAACGTGTTCCTCACCGGCCCGCTGTTCAGCTATTCCATTTGGGCGGGGGAGAACATGCTTTTGTCCGGCGTGGACTTTGCCTATCCCGACGGGTCCTGGCTGGTGGTGGAGTATAACGGCGGCACCTATCAGACCGATACGGCGGCCCTGTTCGCGGGGAGCATAAACCTGCAGGATTACAGCCTTCATCAGGACCAGGTGGCCACGGCGGGCCTCACCGACGAGCAGATGCTGGCCAGCGAGGCGGCATTCCTGGAATCCGACGAGTATCTGGCCAAGCAGGTCATCCTGACCCCTGTGGACAGCAGCGTGGCCGCGGCCAGCACCTCCACCGTGTTCACCAAGCAGCTTTCATCCAACCAGCAGAACATCGTTCTCCGGGTCCAGCAGCATTCTGAAGTCAAGTGGACTCCCAAGGCGAACCGCTACGCCTGGGGCGGCAACGACAGTTCCTACGTCACCAGCAAGGGCTCCTATGAGCCGGTGTACTCCCAGGACGGCGGCGTATTCAAGGCCGGCAAGACCTACAAGGGCATCCCCTATTCCCAGGCGGTGTCCACCGGCTACGTGGGCTGGGAGATATCCGTGAAGGGCTTCCTGGACGCGGTGAACAACGCCAACAGCAATTTCTATAAGTCCTACTCCACCTACAGCCGCACGGCCCCCTATTACGGCAGCGACTGCTCCGGCTTTGTGTCCTATGCCTGGGACCTGCCCTACCGGTGCGTCACCGGCGGCCTTCTGAACTTCTCCACCTACATAGGCACCCCCTCCAGCAGCGAGCTCAATAAGCTGCAGGTGGGCGACTGCCTGAACTACACGGCGGAGCACGTGGTGCTGGTCACTGATATTGGCTACAACAGCTCCGGTCAGGTCACCGCCGTGGAGATTACCGAGCAGACCCCCGCGAAGATGCGCGTCACCTGCTACGGCGACGCCATCTCCGGCAAGACCTACGACTTTAAGGGGCAGCTTTCCTACATCACCAGCTACTACCTGCAGCACGGCTATAAGATTTACCGCCGGAACGACAAGGGCCTGTCCGCGGTGAGAAAGCCCAACGATGACGCAGGGCTGGGCTGGGCGCCCGCGCCCACCATGTCGGTGACCGCCAACGGCCCCGCCAGCGCCACGGTGACGCTGAAGCACGAAAATTCCAACGCGGTCATTTATTACACCACCAACGGCAGCGCGCCCACTACCTCCAGCACCAAGTACACCGGCCCCTTCACCGTGTCCAATGCGGTCACCATCCGGGCCATCGCCCAGGTGCCGGGGTATGATAACTCCTTCCCCCTGAACGAGAACCTGACCATGGCGGTCATGCCCCAGCTGAAGACCGTGGGCGCCACTGACGGCAGCGGCGTGTTCCTCTCCAATGGCTTCTATTACGCCGACCCTGCCAGCAGGCTGACTCTCTATAACACCGACGGCGCCACCGTCTACTACACCACCGACGGCAGCACGCCCACCATGAACAGCGCCAAGGTGAGCTCCTCCACGTCCATCGCCGTGACCGACGGCATGACCATCAAGGCCTTTGCCGCCGCCGGCACCGGCGTGCCCAGCAACGTGGCCAGCTTCACCGTCAGGCAGGGCAAGCTCTACACCATCACCGTGGACGACCCCTACGGCTTCGTCTCGCCCCGTGGAAACGCCAGTGTCCTGCAGGGGAGCACCGTCACCTTCAACTTCGGCTCTACCAGCGGCTATACCCTGGGCAACGTGAAGATCGACGGCGCCAGCAAGGGAAATATCAAGTCCTGGACCTTTGAGAACGTCAGCGGGAACCACACCATCAAGGCGGAGGTAAAGCTGCCCTTCGACGACGTGTCGGCCTCCAGCTGGTATGTGGACGCGGTGGCTTACGTGAACAACAAGGGCCTTTTCAACGGCGTCTCCTCCAATACCTTTGCCCCCAACCAGGCCATGAACCGGGCCATGTTCATCACGGTTCTGGGCCGGTTCGCCAACGTCAGCGACACCATCAAGAACTGGCAGGGGAAGATGGGCCTGACCAACGGCTCGGACATCATCGTCCGCTCCGACACCACCACCAGCTCCCGCCAGGTGACCATGCTGGTGGCCTCCGGACAGTACATCAAGGTCACGGGCACCGTGTCCTCCGCCAACAGCAAGGACAAGGGCGTCTGGTATCAGATCCAGTATAA
>CANRKN010000027.1 GCA_947631215.1 uncultured Oscillospiraceae bacterium
GCATCCCGGACGGCCAGGATGTCCCGCATCACGTCGTCCCAGCAGCCGTCCTTCACCATGCCCAGGTTCACCACCATGTCGATCTCCGAAGCGCCGTTGGCGATGGCGTCCTTGGCCTCGGCGGCCTTGATGGCGCTGGTCATATACCCGTTGGGGAAGCCTATCACCGTGCAGATGGGCAGTCGGGGCCCCACATAGCGCTTGGCGCCGGCCACATGGCTGGGCGGGATGCACACGCTGGCGCAGCCATAGCGGATGGCCTCGTCGCACAGGTCCCGTATCTGCTGCATGGTGCACTCGGGCTTCAAAAGGGTGTGGTCACAGCGGCTCAGTATCTCGTTCAGTTCCATCGTTATCCTCCTTGCGGGGCCCTATGCCCCTTCGTATTTTGTTTCATATCCGCTTCAAAGCCCTCATAAGCTGGAACATCAACGCTTGTGAGGTGCCGACATGGACGAGGTATTCGCCGCCAACCGGGCGGAGCTGTGCGGTACGGCGGCCGCTCTCCCCCGCTACTCCCATGAGAGCCGGGGCATCCGTTTTCATATCTTCCCCCTGACCGTCCGCCGCCTGAGCGGCACGGCGGACACGGTGAACGTGGTCCTCCGGGAGAGCATGCTGCCGGAGGATGATCTCATGCTGTCCGGACCCGTGCGCGTCATGGGGGAGCTTCGCTCATTCAACAACAAGAGCGGCGTGGGCAGCCGCCTGGTGCTCACGGTCTTCGCCCGGGAGATTTCCCCCGGCGGAGAGGATGAGAACCGCATCAGCCTCACCGGCGCGGTGTGCAAGCCGCCTATATTGCGCGTCACACCCATGGGCCGGGAGATATGCGACCTCATCCTGGCTGTGCCCCGGCGCTACCGGCGCAGCGACTACATACCCGTCATCGCCTGGGGCCAGCAGGCCCGGGACGTGGCCGACTCCCCCGTGGGGACCCAGCTCACCGTCCGGGGCCGGCTCCAGAGCCGGGCCTATACCAAGGTCATCGACGGGGAGAGCTTCCAGCGCATGGCCTTCGAGGTATCCGCCGCGGACATTTTCCCCCTCTAAGCCTGCGCCAAAGAACATTTTTCATTTTATTATATCAAAAGCCCATTGTCAATTATTGAAAAAATCCCCTGGATGGTATATGATACAGTTAAGCACAAGTACCAAACACCATCAGGGGGGTAACGATATGGCCTATCTCAATGACTATACATACCGGGCATATGACTATATGGGCTGCCACAGGGAAGGGAATGACTACCGCTTCCGGGTATGGGCGCCCAACGCCCAAGCCGTCTCCGTGGTGGGAGACTTCAACTACTGGGACCTCGCCTCCGCTCCCATGACCAGGGACTGGGATGGCTATTGGACCGCCGTCGTCCCCTTTGTCCAGCACGGCCAGGTCTACAAATACGCCGTCACCGGCCCGGACAGGCGGTGCATTCAGAAGGCGGACCCCTTCGCCTTCCACGCCGAGACCGGCCCCGCCACCGGGTCCAAGGTCTGGGACATCGACGGCTTTACCTGGTCGGACGGGGCCTGGATGCGGGAGCGGATGCGGAAGGACTGGCATAACAGTCCCCTGAACATCTATGAGGTGCACCTAGGCTCCTGGCGGCTGAACGAGGGGGAGGTCTATCCCAACTACAGGAACATCGCGCCCGTCCTGGCGGACTACTGCCACAGGATGGGCTATACCCATGTGGAGCTGATGCCCGTCACGGAGTTCCCCTTTGTGGGCAGCTGGGGCTATCAGGTGACAGGCTACTTCGCCCCCACCAGCCGCTACGGCACGCCCCAGGACTTCATGGCCTTCGTGGATATCCTCCACCAGGCGGGCATCGGCGTCATCATGGACTGGGTGGCTGCCCACTTCCCCAAGGACGAACACGGCCTGGCCAAGTTCGACGGCACGCCGCTTTTTGAATACGCCGACCCCCGGCTGGGAGAGCACCCGGATTGGGGCACGCTGATATTCGACTACGCCAGCCCCGACGTCCGCGGTTTTCTCATAAGCTCCGCGCTGTTTTTCCTGGAGAAATACCACGTGGACGGCATTCGCTGCGACGCGGTCAGTTCCATGATCTACCTGGACTATGGCCGGAGCGCCGGCCAGTGGGTCCCCAACCGGGACGGGGGCAACATCAACTATGACGCCCTGGACTTCTGGAAGCAGCTGAACAACGCCGTGAAGGAACGCTCCCCCGGGGCCTTTACGGTGGCGGAGGAGTCCACCGCCTACCCCGGCATCACCGCCCCGGTCCAGTACGGGGGGCTGGGGTTCGATTTCAAGTGGAACATGGGCTTCATGCACGACACCCTGGATTACTGCTCCAAGGACCCGGTGTACCGGGTCTATGAGCACCACAAGCTGATCTTCTCTCTGGACTACGCGTTCAGCGAGCGCTATATCCTCGCCTATTCCCACGACGAGGTGGTCCACGGCAAGGGCTCCATGCTGAGCAAGATGCCCGGGGAGTACCACGACAAGTTCTCCAACCTCCGGACCCTTTACGGCTGGGAGTACGCCCACCCGGGCAAGAAGCTGAACTTCATGGGCGGCGAGTTCGGGCAGTTCATCGAATGGAACTACCGGCAGCAGCTGGACTGGATGCTTCTGGACTTCCCCAAGCACCGCCAGCTGCAGGACTGGTGCGCCGCCCTGGGCAAGCTGTATCTGGACAGGCCCGCCCTCTGGGAGATCGACGACAGCTGGGACGGCTTCACTTGGCTGAACCGGGACGACGGAGAGCACAACGCCGTGGCCTTTGTCCGCTGGTCCCGGGATGTCAACCGCGCCAAACCGGTGGTGTGCGTGTGCAACTTCGCCCCCATGTACTGGGAGGGATATCTCATGGGCCTGCCCTATCCCGGGCGGCTGAAGCCCCTTTTGAACAGCGACGATGAGCGCTTCGGGGGCTGGGGCTGCCTGCTGCCGGAGATACAGTATGAGTCCGAGCCCTTCGGGCAGTTCGCCCAGCGGGCCCGCCTGAACCTGCCGCCGCTGTCGGCGCAATATTTTGAACTTGAGGAGGAGTAAAACGCCATGCAGATCAAAGATTTGAAAGCCCAGCTCGCGGAGCTGAAGAAGCAGAAGGGACTGGACCGGCCGGTGCGGGTGCTGCTGGCCTCCTCGGAGTGCGCTCCCCTGGCCAAGACCGGCGGCCTGGCCGATGTGGTGGGCACGCTGCCCAAGTATCTCAATAAGCTGGGCTTCGACGCCCGGGTCATGGTCCCCTACCACAAGGTCATCAAAGAAAAATACGGCGACAAGGTGGAGGACCTGTTCAGCTTCTATGTGTCCATGGGCTGGCGGACAAAGTTCGTGGGCATGTATAAGCTGGAGCTGGATGGGGTGTGCATCTGGCTCATCGAAAACGAGGAGTATTTCGGCGGGCCCATCTACATGCCCGACCAGGAGGGCGAGCAGTACGCCTATTTCACCCGCGCCGTCCTGGAGGCCCTGCTCCGCCTGAAGTTCATCCCCGACATCATCCACTGCAACGACTGGCATGTGGGCATGCTGCCGCTGCTTCTGAAGACCCAGTATGTGGACTCGGAGCTGGGCAACACCCAGACCCTTCTCACCATCCACAACATCGCCTATCAGGGCCTGTGCCAGTTCGACTTCGTGCAGGATTTCCTCTCCATCCCCGACGGGTGCCTTGGCCTTATGGAGCGCTACGGCATGGCGGACTTTTTGAAGGCCGGCTGCGTCATGGCGGACCGTGTCAACACCGTCAGCCCCTCCTACGCCCGGGAGATATGCACCTGGGAGTACGGCGAGGGCCTGGATCCTGTGCTGAGCCTTCGGGGCGACGTGGACGGCATCGTCAACGGCATCGACAAGACCGTGTGGAACCCCGGCAAGGACCCGAAGATCCCCGCCAGCTTCACCCGCTCCAAGATGAGCGGCAAGCTGGCCTGCAAGCTGGCCCTCATGGAGGAGACTGGTCTGGAAGTGGTCCCCGAGCGGCCCCTCATCGGCATGGTGACACGCTTGGTCGAGCAGAAGGGCCTGGAGCTGGTCATGGCGGCCATGGACCAGCTTCTTGAGGAAAACGACTTCGCCTTCATCCTGCTGGGCAGCGGCAACAAGAAGTATGAGACCTGGCTCAAGGAGCTGATGGAGCGCCACCCCGGCAAGGCCTGCGCCTGGATCGGCTACGATGACGACCTGAGCCACCACATCTACGCCGGGTGCGACTTCTTCCTCATGCCCTCCCGCTTCGAGCCCTGCGGTATCTCCCAGCTCATCGCCATGGCCTACGGCACCCTGCCCATCGTCCGGGAGACCGGCGGCCTGCGGGACACGGTGCAGCCTTACAACCAGTACACCGGCGAGGGCACCGGCATCACCTTCTCCCGCATGGACGGCTACGACATGGCCGACGCCGTGCGCCGGGCCCTGGAACTCTACGGGAACAAGCCCGCCATGAAGGGCCTCATCAAGAACGCCATGGCCGTGGACTACTCCTGCGACAGCTGGGCGTTTGAGTACGGGCAGTTGTATCTTAATATGCTGTAAGCATACATATTGGAAGCCTCCCTCTGACGAGGGAGGTGGCACGGCGAAGCCGTGACGGAGGGAGAGAATTTAATATCTCTCCCCCAGTCACCGCTTCCAGCGGCGACAGCCCCCTCGTCTGAGGGGGCCTTTCTTATGTACTTTTCTCCAAAACTCCTGCGACCATCCCTCTTTTTTCGGCAGTATATAGGCAGGAGGTGAAGCCTATGGACGACAGCGCCATCGTGTCGCTGTATCTGGCCCGCTCGGAGCGGGCGCTGGAGGAGACGGCGGCCAAGTATGGCCCCTACTGCCGCACTGTGGCGGCCAACATCCTGCCCGACGACCGGGATATCGACGAGGCCGTGTCCGACGCGTATATGGCCGCCTGGGGCTCCATCCCGCCCCAGGAGCCGGCGCGGCTGGATACGTATCTCGCCAAGCTCACCCGCCGGGCAGCCATGAAGCGCTGGCGGGCCAAAGACGCTCAAAAGCGGGGCTGCGGCCAGCCGGAGGCGGCATTGGAGGAGCTGGCAGAGCTGCTCCCCGGCGGTACGGACCCGGCGGGGACGGTGGAGGCGAAGGATCTGACCCGGGCCCTGGATAGTTTTCTGGAAGCCCTGCCGGCTGAGCAGCGGCGGGTGTTCCTGCGCCGGTACTGGTTCTTCGATACCATCGACGATATCGCCGCCCGGTACGGCTTCACCCCCAGCAAGGTAAAGTCCATGCTGGCCCGGACACGGGTCCGGCTCATGGACAGGCTGAAAGAGGAGGGTTATCTATGAACGCAGAAACTATCCTGGACGCCCTGGGAGACGTGTCCGACGCCTGGATCGCCGATGCGGAAACTCCCGTCCGGCGGCGCCGCCCGGTGCGGTGGATAGGCGTGCTGGCGGCAGTGCTGGCGCTGACTGTGGCCCTGGCCGCCACGGCGGCGGCCTATACCGAAGCGGGCCACGCCATCCTCTACGCCCTCTCCCCCGCCGTGGCCCAGGCTCTCAAGCCCGTGAACGAGTCCAGCGAGAAAAACGGCGTGCGCATGACGGTGGACAGCGCCGTCATCGAAAACAACACCGCCTATATCCGCATCAATATGACCGATTTGGAAGGGGACCTCTTTGACGGCTCCGTGGACCTGTATGACAGCTACAGCGTGGACAGGGCCTTCGACTGCGTAGGCCACTGCACCAAGGAAGGCTATGACGAGGCCACCCACACCGTCACCTATCTCATCCAGCTCGCCCCCATGGACGACACTGTCCTTAAGCCCGGCAAGGTGACCTTCCGTGTCGGGGAGCTTCGCGGCCACTCGGAGCAATGGGAGCAGGTCATAGACGATGTGGACCTGACCGCCGCCGACCCGGCCCCGGAGACGCTCTCCAACGCCGATCTGCAGGCCCTGTACGGCTTCCAGGGCGTCCCTCCGGAACAGGACTGCCTCGCCCCCGGCGAGCCCACGGAGATATGCCCCGGCGCGGCTATCACAGGCCTTGGCTGGGTGGACGGAAAGCTCCGGGTCCAGATACGGGAGCAGCTGAGCGCGGAGTTGAACACCACCGGCTTTGTATGGCTGACGGATGAGGACGACGCCCGGCTCGACACAGACTATGAGATCTTTTTCGACCAGGCAAACCAGTTCCGCTATGACAATTATGACTTTGACGTCACGCCGGAGGAGGCGGGCAGTTTTAAACTGGCGGGCTTCTTCCATATCTTGAAGGACCCCATAGACGGCCCCTGGTCCGTCACTTTCAAATTGCAATAGTTCGTTATATGCGCGAAAAGCCTCCGGTCCGCCGGGGGCTTTTTGGGTATATTCGCTCTTGTACCTTGGTTATAAATACGGTAAAATGTGCCATCGAATAAACCACGCGAAAGGAGCCCGCGCCATGCAGATACCCGAATACGCCGAGGCGTACAAGCTGGCCCAAAAGGAGTTCCGCCGCTGCACCGCGGCGGGCGAATACCCCTATCCCCCGGCGCTGGACGCCTTTTTGAGCGCGGAGCAGTTTGCCGGCGGCGTGGACCTGGGCGTCATCCAAGTCCCTATGGAGTTCGTGGTGGGCACCCGCACCGCCGGGCGCACCAACGCCTTCGCCCGCAACTTCATGCCCCTCATGGGCTCCGAGACGGAGTTCGCCGGCAAGTGGCAGACATTGTGCCAGGCCCACATGGCCGAGGGCATCCGGGAGCCCATCAAGGCCTGGGAGTACATGAACCGGTTTTACGTGGAGGAGGGCAACAAGCGGGTCAGCGTCTTAAAATTCTTTGACGCGGAGACCGTGGAGGCCCAGGTCACCCGCATCCTGCCCCCTATCCGGGACGACGCGGAGACAGTCCTCTACTACGAGTTCGTGGAGTTCTACCGGGCCGCCAAGATAAACTATATCGAATTCACCCGCCCCGGCGGGTATGTGAGGCTCCAGCAGCTATTGGGCAAGAGCGCCGGCCAGGTCTGGACCGACGACGATAGGATGAACTTCCGGGCGGCCTACAGCTGGTTTCGAACCGCCTTTGAGGCCAACGGCGGCGGGAAGCTGGCCATCACCGTGGGCGACGCCCTGCTGGCCTTTTTGGAGGTATACGGCTACCAAGCCCTGCGGGAAATGACCGGGCAGGTGCTCAAGAAGGCCCTGGGGCAGATGTGGGAGGAGATCGCCCTCCTGCAGGAGCCCTCCCCCATCGACGTGAAGCTGGACCCGGAGGAAGAAAAGTCCGGCAATATCCTGACCAAAGTCCTGCCCAAGGCCGAGCCCAAGAAGCTGCGGGTGGCCTTCATCCACGACAAGAACCCCGCCCTCTCCGGCTGGACCTACGGCCATGAGCTGGGCCGGGAGCATGTCCAGCGGGTGCTGGGGGACGAGATCGAGACCGAGGCCTACTTCAACGCCCTGGACGCGGACCCCCGGGAGGTCATCGAGCTGGCCGTGAATGAGGGGGCCGGCGTTATCTTCACCACCTCCCCCCGGCTCATGCCCGCCAGCCTCCGGGCGGCGGTGGACCACCCCAAGGTCATCATCCTCAACTGCTCTCTGAACCAGTCCCACCGGTACGTGCGCACCTACTACGCCCGGATGTATGAGGCCAAATTCATCGCCGGGGCCATCGCAGGCTCCCTGGCCGGAGAGCACGACCTGGGCTACCTGTGCGACTACCCCATATACGGCCAGGTGGCGGGCATCAACGCCTTCGCTCTGGGGGCCCAGAGCGCCAATCCCCGGGTCCGGGTATACCTGGAATGGTCCGGCGTGGGCGGCGTGGAGGCCGCCACGAAGCGCCTCACCGATAGGGGCATACAGCTCATCTCCTCCCAGGACCTGGCGCGCTTGGCCGACCAGGGCCGGGCTCCCTTCGGCCTGTCTCTCGTGACGGAGGACGGGTCCGTGAACCTGGCCATGCCGGTGTGGCAGTGGGGCGTATACTATGAATCCCTCCTGCGGCGCATCCGGGACAAGAGCTTTCAGGCCGAGCCCGGCGCCAGTCCCAAGGCCCTCAACTACTACTGGGGCATGAGCGCGGGCGTGGTGGAGATGCGCTATTCCGACAAGCTGCCCGCCTCTACGCGAAAGCTGGCGGGGCTTTTGGAGCGCACGCTGCGGGCCGGGCTCTGCACCCCCTTCCGGGGGCCACTCTACGACCAGCAGGGCCATGAGGTCCTGGGGAAGGACGCCGTGCTGCCCCCGGAGCGGGTCATCGACATGGCCTGGCTCAATGAGAACGTCCTGGGCTCTATTCCCCGCTACGAGGACCTGACCGACGTGGGCAAGGCCACCGTGGGCATCGCGGGCGTCATGTCTCCCGGAAAGGCGGAGGCATGAAGATCCTGGCTGTGTCCGACGTGCCCTGCCCCGCCTATTACGACCACTACACCCCCGGCTGTCTGGATGAATATGACCTCATCCTGGCCTGCGGGGACCTGCGGCGGACCTATCTTGAATTTCTCGTCACCATGGCGAAATGCCCCCTGGTCTACGTCCGGGGCAACCATGACGACGAGTACATAGAAAATCCCCCCGAGGGCTGCATCTGCGCCGACGGGGACCTGGTGACGGTGAACGGTGTGCGCATCCTGGGGCTGGGAGGCTCCTACCGCTACCGGCAGGGGGAGTGCATGTACACCGAGAACGGCATGCGCTGGCGGGTATTCCGGCTGCTGCCCAAGATCGCCCGCCGCCGGGGCTTCGATATCCTCCTGACCCATGCCCCGGCCCGGGGCGTCAACGACTTCGACACCCTCTCCCACCGGGGCTTTCAGTGCTTCTGCCAGCTCATGGACCGGTATAGACCTAAATACTTCGTCCACGGCCACATCCACCGCACCTACGGCCCCCATATCCCCCAGCGCAGCCAGTACGGGGACACGGAGGTCATCAACGCCTACGAGCGGTGCGTCATCGAGCTGTGAGAAAAATATTAAAAACATACCTGTAAAACAGGTATTGCATTTTCCATTTTTCGTGCTATACTATGGCTTACCCATACAAGGAGGCGTAAATCTCATGAAACAAAAGAGGATCATGACCATCCAGGACCTGTCCTGTTTCGGCAAGTGCTCCCTGACGGTGGCCCACCCCATCATGTCCGCCATGGGCCTGGAGGTCTGCCCTATCCCCACGGCGGTGCTGTCCACCCACACCGGCGGCTTCACCGGCTGGACCTTCCGGGACCTGTCCGCGGACCTGCCCGCCATCCGGGCCCACTGGCAGAAGGAGGGCCTGACCTTTGACGGCATCTCCACCGGATATCTGGGCACCCAGGAGATGATCGGCATGGTGGCCAACTACTTCCGGGCCTTCCCCGAGGCGAAGAAGATCGTGGACCCGGTGTTCGCGGATAACGGCAAGCTGTACGCCGGCTTTGACGAGGCCTATGCCGCCGGGATGACGAAGCTGTGCGCCATGGCGGACGTGATCGTGCCCAACCTCACCGAGGCTTCCTACATGCTGGGGGAGCCCTGGGTGGCCTCCGGCTATGACGAGGAATACATACACGGCGTTTTGAAGCGCCTGGCCGCCTTCGGCTGCCCTATGACCGTGGTCACCGGCGTCATCTATGACAAAGCCCATCAGGGCGCCGTAGCCTACGACGCCAAGGCCGACCGCTTCTTCCAGTACTTCCGGGAGAACATCGATGTGTCCTTCCACGGCACCGGCGACATCTTCACCTCCGCCCTGGCGGGGGCGGTGGTGCTTGGAAAGCCTATGGAGGAGGCCCTTCGCATCGCGGTGGACTACACCGTGGAGTCCATCAAGGCCACCATGCCCGACAAGCAGGAGCACTGGTATGGCGTCAAATTTGAGCAGTGCCTCCCCGGCCTCATCAAAGCGCTGGAAGAGTAACACCCCACATATAGCAGAAGGGCCGCGCCTGTTGGCGCGGCCCTCATTTATTATTCCCAAGTCTCCAGCACCTCGTCGGCCAGGGCCTTCAGCTCCTCCCAGCCGGCGGCGGCGTACTCATCCCGGACCGCCACCAGGTGATACCCGGCGGCCTTGGCCGTGCGCCCCGCCGCCAGGGCGTCCTCGTATACCGCGGCGTCTTCGGGCTCGGGCACCCCCAGCCGCCGGGCGGCCTCGTTGTAGATGTCCGGCCTGTCCTTCCCCGCGCCTAAGTCGTTGCAGGAGAGGATGAACTGGAACATGTCCCGCACCCCATGGGTCCGCAGGCACACCTCCATCAGCTTCACCGGCGTGGCGGACACCACGCACATGGCCACGCCCTTGGCTTTGAGGTCCTCAAGGTATGCCCGCACGCCGGGTTTCAGGGGGATATCATGGCGGTAGTGCTCCTCCATCACGGTCCAGAGCTCCCGCTCCGCCGCCTCGGGGGTGTCCTCTATCCCCAGTTCCCGGATGAACACCGCAAGGGTCTCCCGGGTGGTCATCACCGCGGTCCTATCCAGTATCTCCTGGGGCACATCCCGCACCCCCTTGCGGTGCAGGTACTCGGTGGTCAGGCTGTTCCACCGGCCCATGGAGTCCACCAGGGTGCCGTCCATATCGAAAATGGCAAATCTCTTGTCCATGTCACGCCCCCACATACACCTGGGCAGTCTCCCAGGCCACATCCTGGGGCAGCCACAGGGTGAAACTGCCATCGTTGGGGATGGCCTCGTATACCGTGCCGCCCGCCTCAACGTATACAGGCGCGTCCACCGATGTCTCCGGCAGGGTGCCGGTGAGCTTATAATAACCCTCCATGGTCCGGCCCACCTCCTCGGCGGTAAGCTCGCTCTCCACCGCCGCCGCGCCGGTCAGCACGGTCACCTCCCGCGCCGGGGCCGGGTACACCGCCGGGTATTGCAGCAGGTACGGCAGCGTCCGCTCCGCGATCTGGGCCACTACCATGGTAGCGTTATATTGATTTACATAATCTAAGCGATAATTGTTCTGCCGGGAGAAGAAGGCATGGCCGAAGCTCTGGGCCATGTAGGGATAGAGACTCCGGCCGGAGGAGTCCCGGAACATGAGAAGGCTCCCCGACCCCCCGGCGTTCTCTGTCTCGATGGAGATGTCGTCGGCCGAGTGGAAGTTGGAGAGATAGGAGAACGTAAACCCGGGCTGCCAGGCATAGTCGTCCTCCACCGCCGTCCCCGTGGGGTACAGCATATCGTAGAGGTCGCCCTTGTGCCCCTCCGCCGCCGGCTCGAAGGGTCCGGCGAAGTAATCCGTGTCCCGCCCCGCCTCGGCCAAGATGGCGTCCGCCGCCAGGGCCGCGCCCCGGCTGTGCCAGTGGCTGTCGTACTGCCAGTAGAGCTCCTCGTCCACGGCAGTGAATACGTCATAAAGGTTTACATAATTTATGCCCTGCTCCTCCAATGCCTCCTCCAAGCGGGTGCGGTTGCTCCCCTCCGCCACGGTGACGAAGTCGGGGGCGTGGTCGGGATAGAGTGTATACTTCCCGCAGGGGACGGTGAAGATAAAATCCGCGCCCTGGCTCTGGGCATACTCCTGCATGAGGGCGAGGCCGCGGGCGGCGCACCATATCTCCCGGTCGGTCATCTGCTCCGCCCCGGCGATGTCGTTCACCGCCCCGCCGTAGAAGAGCCACCCATCGGGGCCAATGAGCACGTCGTCGTTGGGGGAGGTATGGAAGACCTTCGCCGCCAGCGTATCCCAGGCGGTGATGCCCTCTAATCTAAGGTAAAAGCCGTTGGCCATGTACGTCTGCCACTGGGAGAGATACTGGGTGTTGAAGGAGCCGTCAGCGTTGATGAGAGAGGGCCGGGCCACCGGCAGCTCGTTGGCTGCCGCGGGAGCGGGGCCGGCGATGAGCATGCCCACGCTGGGGATGAGGCAAGCCAGGAAGAAGACCGCGGTGAAGAGGATATAGCCTATCTTTTTCATCTCGCCGCCCCCTTAGAATTGCAGGTAGATGAAGGGCTGGAAGCCGCTCTGGGCCATGGCCATGACGCACAGCACGCCAAGCCCCAGGCAGAGCGCATACCCTACCGGCTCCATCCACTTCATCTCGCCCAGCTTCTTGCCAGGCCCCTCCGGCAGCAGGCTGAGGGCCGCGCCCAGGAAGAGCACAAATACTGTAAGCGGCGTACAGAGCAGCTGCAGCGCCAGGGTACCCTCCGGCAGAAAGGTCCAGCCCGTGACCATGGCGGCCAGCATCTGCCCCGCCTGGGCCATGCTCTCCGCCCGGAAGAGCACCACGCCCACCAGCACCACCAGCAGGGTATATACCCGCAGGAGGAATCGCCCGCCCGCAGACTTCTCGAGATTCTTGGTGCGGATAAGGCCCAGCCCCTCCAGCGCGCAGAAGAGCCCGTGCCACAGGCCCCACACGACATAGTGCCACGCCGCGCCGTGCCACAGGCCCGTCAAGAGCCACACCACCGCCATGGGAATGAGGATGGAGAGCTTATTGGCCTTCGGCCGGCCATACTTGGCCGCCCAGCGCTTATAGAGCCGCTGCTGGGGCTTCGACATGACGATGGGCATATAGACGTAGTTACGAAACCACCCGGTGAGACTCATGTGCCACCGCTTCCAGAAGTCGGTAAGGCCGAGGGCCCGGTAGGGCCGGTCAAAGTTCTCCGGCAGGGTGAAGCCGAAGACCTGGCCCGCGCCGATGGCCATGTCGGTGTATCCGGCGAAGTCGAAGAGGATCTGCACGGCGTAGCCTATGGCCCCCAGCCACGCCAGGCGCGCGTCCAGGGCGGCACTTGCATATATGCCGTCCACCATCCGGCCCACGACGTCCGCGATGAGCATCTTCTTTCCCATGCCCACCAAGAACCGGCGGATGCCCCGGGCCGTTCCCTCGGCGGAGCATGTCCGCTCCCGGAGCTGAGGCGCCGCCATTTTCCAGGGCATGATGGGGCCCGACACGATGGCCGGGAAGAAGGAGATATACACCGTCACGTCCAAGAGGCTCCGCGCCATGTTGGCGGGCTTTCGCCACACCTCCACCACGTAGCTCACGGCGGTGAAGGTGAAGAAGGATATGCCCAGGGGCAGGGGGATGCCCGCGAGAGGGATGCTGGTCCCCAGCAGGGCGTTCAGGTTGGCGATGAGAAAGTCGAGGTATTTGAATAGCCCCATGACCCCTATGTCCAGGGCCACCGCAATGACGCCCACCGCCCGGCGGGCGCGCTTATCCGTAAGCCTTCCCAGCAGCCGCCCGGCCCACCAGTTGAGGAGAATGGAGCCCACCAGCAGCGGCAGATACGTGAGCTGCCCGAAGCAGTAAAACAGCAGGCTGAACACCGCCAGAACGGCGTTTTTGCCTCTCACGCCCGGCACTAGGTGATACAGGGCAAACACCACCGGAAAAAAGGCAAAGAGGAATATCGCGCTGGACAGCACCATTGGCCGGACCTCCTTTCAAAAAGATGGGACGGCGCTCACCGTCCCATCCTCGTTATTTCAGCACCATTCTTTGTAGCCGGAATTAGTCTGTTTCTTCTCCGGCTCGGGCCGGACGTAGGAGACCACCACGCGGCGGTTGGGCTCCGTGCCGATGGAGCTTGTGGTGACGCCCTCATAGTCCTGCAGGGCGGTGTGGATCACGTGGCGCTCGTAGGAGTTCATGGGCTCCAGGGCCATGGAGCGCTTATACTTCACGGCCTTGGCGGCCATCTTCTCCGCCAGATGGACCAGGGACTCCTCCCGCTTGGCCCGGTAGTGCTCCGCATCCACGTTGATGTGGTCCTTCTTGTCGCTGCCACGGTTGACGGCGTAGTTGGTCAGATGCTGGATGGCGTCCAGGGTCTCGCCCCGGCGGCCGATGACGGCGCCGATGCCGCTGCCGCTGAGCTGCACGTCCAGACCGCCGCCCTCCCGAGGGCTGATCTCCATCTGAGCTTCCACGCCCATGCGCTCCAGAAGGCCGGTCAAAAACTGCTCGGTGCGCTCCGCCTGGCTGCCCTCCGCCTTGGGAAGCGGGGTCTTGGGGGCCGCCGGCTTTACAGGCGCCGGTGCCGGCCTGGGGGCCACCGGCTTCGCAGGGGCAGGCGCGGGCTTCGGCTGCTCGGCCTTAGGCGCAGGCGCGGGCCTGGGGGCCCGCTGAGGTGCGGGAGCCGGAGCAGGCTTGCTCACCGGCTTGGGGGCAGGGGCTTCCGGCTCCTCGCCGGGGGCCTCATAGGTGATGCGGACGACGGCGTCCACGGCGCCGATGCCGAACACGCCCTTCTTGCCCCGCTCCACGATCTCCACGGAGACGTCGTCCCGCTCCAGGCCCAGCTGCTTCAAGCCGGCCGCCAGGGCGTCGTCCGTCGTCTTGCCGCGAAATTCAACTGATCTCTGCATGATTATTTCTCTTCCTCCGTACTATCCTGGGCCTGGGCGGTCTCCTCCTCCGCCACAGGCGCCTCGGGTTCGGTATCATCGGTATCGGTCTGTGCTTCCAAGGCCTCCTCAGCCTCGGGGGCGGTCTCTTCCACCGTCTCCGGCAGCGCGGCGGTCTCGGCATTCTCCTCTTCGGGCGTTTCCGTCTCCTCGGGGGCCACATAGCTCTCGCTCTCCGCCGCCGCGGCAGCCGTCTTGGCCTCCGCCTCGTCGGGGTTGGTGTACCTATCAGGCACATAGGCCCGGCCGCGGGCATAGCGCCGGTCGCCCACCTGGGAGGCGGGGATATCTTCCTCCGTCAGGCCCTTCTTGGCCAGACGGGCGGCGCGGGCCTCGGCGGCCTTGCGCTCCACTTCCTTCTGGGCGGCGACGGCCTTCTTGTTCTTCCTGGAGGTGTTGCGGTTCTCCACAGTGGCGCCCTCGGCCTTCAAGCGCTCGGTCTCCTGGCGCTTGGCCTCCAGCTCGGCCTCCCGGGCCTTCTCCCGCTCGATGCGGTCCGCGTCCTCGATGTCCAGCTGCTTGTTGTAGACCTTGTTCAGGATGACGTCCTGGGCCATGGCGAACACGCTCTGGGCGATCCAGTAGATGCCCATGACGGCGGGCATGGTGAAGCAGATATAGAGGCTCATGAGGGGCATGATAAGGTTCATGGTCTTCATGGAGCCCTGCTGCTGGGCGGTCTGGGGGGTACCGGCGTTGGCCGCCTTCATGGAGAGCCAGCTCAGAAGGGCCGACAGCACCGGGATCAGGAACAGCCCGAAGGCGGGCAGCCATGCGGATGCGTCTCCAAAATCCCACTTCCAGAAGGCAAAGCTGGGGGTCTGGCTCAGGTCCAGGCCCAGGAACTTATAGCTCAGCTCCTGGAGCTTGTCCGACAGCCCCGCGAAGGCGTCGAAGTGCTCGGTGATGAACTTGGACTGGAAGATCTGGTCGTAGAACTGGCTGCGGCCCGCGGCGGTCTGATAGCCAAGGCTCGCCAGCTTCTGGAAGATGGCGCCGCCCTCCGCCAGCTGCTCCGCCGGGACGCCCATCATGGTGGTCAGGGGGTAGCGGATGGCGTTATACAGGGCGATCAGGATGGGGAACGGCAGCAGCGTCCACAGGCAGCCGCCCATGGGGTTGACGCCCTCCTCCTTATAGAGCTTGGCCATCTCCTGCTGATAGCGCTGCTGGTCGTTGCCGTATTTCTTCTCCAGCTCCTTCAGCCGGGGGGTCATGCGGCTCATGCGCATCATGCTCTTCTTGCTCTTGAGCTGGAAGGGTAGCATGATGAGCTTTACCACCAGGGCGAACAGGATGACGGCCACGCCGTAGTTGCCCACCAGGTTGTAAAGCCAAAGCATCAGAGCGCCAAAGGGCTTCGCGATAGCTTGTAACATATTCGTCTCCTAATTTTACGGTACAGGGTCGTAAAAATCGTGTTCTCCCCTGTGGAAGGGGTGACAGCGGCATATGCGCTTCAGGGCCAGCCATCCGCCCTTCCACGCCCCATAGCGTTCTATCGCGGTCAGGGCGTACTGGCTGCAGGTGGGGATGAACCGGCAGCTGGGCTTTGTGTAGGGGGATATGTGCTTTCGGTAAAAACGGATGATAGCCAGCAGCAGACGCTTCATTGCGCCGCCCCCAGCTCTTTGCTCGCGGACATGAATTCCGCCTCCAGCCTTCCGTATGCCGCAACCGCCGCCCGTGTGCGGGCCACCACCACCAGGTCATAGCCCGGGCGGATGGCAGCCTCGTTCAGGCGGTATATCTCCCGCAGGCGGCGGCGTACCAGGTTCCTGGTGTGGGCCTTTCCCACCTTCGCCGTCACGGTGAAGCCCAGGCGGTTGGCATTGCCGCCGTTGCGGCGGGCATACACCACCAGGCAGGGCCGCACGGCGTTGGCGCCCTTGCGGTAGACGCGGTGAAAGTCACGGTTCGTTTTCAGGGAGGAAGTGAAGCGCATGGCTCTTGCCCCGTCTCCCCCTGCGGTATCAGTAGCTCAGCTTCTTGCGGCCCTTGGCGCGGCGGGCGGACAGGACCTTCCGGCCGTTGCGGGTGGACATGCGCTTGCGGAAGCCGTGCTCCTTCTGGGCATGGCGCTTCTTGGGCTGATAGGTTCTCAGCATTTTCTTCGTTTCCTTTCTGTTCGTATTACTCAGCAGCGGAAAAGTCCGCCGTAGTTGGCAACTGTACCATTATATAAAAAAATATATCCGGTGTCAACCAGAAAATCTCTTGAAAATCTACACTTGCGTTTTAAATCGTGATACGATATAATGACAAAAATGACAAAGGAGAAGGGTTCGCGCCCGCGGGCGCGGGAAAGGAGACCGATATGACGGAATTGGAGCGGTTGGAGCAGCTCCGCGGCCAGGCGGAGGCCGCGGCGGAGGAACTGGTACAGAAAGCCGGCCTGCGCCGGGGGCAGATCGTAGTAGTTGGGTGCAGTACCAGCGCCATATGCGGCGAACGCATCGGCAGCGCCTCCGCCCCGGAGGTGGGTCAGGCCGTCTTTGAGGGCATACGCATGGCCCTCTACTCCCGGGGCATCTACCTCGCGGCCCAGTGCTGCGAGCACCTGAACCGGGCCATCATCACCGAGGCCAAGGCCCTGCCGGAGGACGCGGACATCGTGAACGTGGTGCCCCAGCCCAAGGCCGGCGGCAGCTTCGCCACGGCGGCCTACCGGTGCCTGCCCTCCCCCGTGGCGGTGGAGCACATCCGGGCCGACGCAGGCCTGGACGTCGGCGGCGTGCTCATCGGCATGCACCTCAGGGAGGTGGCCGTGCCGGTGCAATTGGAGCAGAGCACTATCGGCGAGGCTATGGTACTGGCCGCCCGCACGCGGCCCAAGTTCATCGGCGGCAGCCGCGCCGTCTACGACGACAAGCTGAAATAAAGAGACTGTAAGAAGCGCCCCCATCCGGCCGGATGGGGGCGCTTTGCTGTATTTTGCTGTGGCCTATCAGATGGCGTTGGTCCGGCCCACCAGCGCGGACAGGTCCACGTACTCCTCGGCTTCGGCGGCCTTCTCCTCGTCCGTCTCCACGTTCAGGGCCCGGTACATATCCAGGCCGGAGCCGGCGGGGATGAGCTTGCCGATGATGACGTTCTCCTTCAGGCCCACCAGGTGGTCCACCTTGCCCTTGATGGCGGCGTCGGTGAGCACGCGGGTGGTCTCCTGGAAGGAGGCGGCGGACAGGAAGCTCTCGGTGGCGAGAGACGCCTTGGTGATGCCCATGATGATCTGGGTCCAGGTGGCCTTCGCAAGGCCCTCCTCCCCCGCGTCGATATGGGCCTGTACGGCGTTGTTCTCCCGGCGGACCTCGTTGATGTCCACCACGGCGCCGCTCAAGAGGCTGGTATCGCCGGGCTCCTCCACACGCACCTTGCGGAGCATCTGGCGGGCGATGACCTCGATGTGCTTGTTGTTGATGTCCACGCCCTGCTGGCGGTACACCTTCTGGACCTCCTGGACCAGATAGTTGCGCACGCCCTGGCGGCCGAACTCGTCGTCGTCCACGCCCCGGACGCGCAGCACATCGTGGGGATTCAAAGCGCCGCGGGTCAGCTCCTGGCCCTTGTCCACATGGTCGCCCTCCGCCACCAGGATGCCGCTGGCGTAGGGGATCTGATAGACCTGGGTCTCGCCGGAGGCCTCGTTGGTGATGGTGAGAGCGCAGATGGTGTTCTTCTTGGCGTCCTCCATGGTCACGGTGCCGCTTATCTCGGCCAGCACCGCCACGCGCTTGGGCCGGCGGGCCTCGAACAGCTCCTCCACACGGGGAAGACCCTGGGTGATATCCTCAACGTCGGAGCCCGCGGCACCGCCGGTGTGGAAGGTACGCATGGTCAGCTGGGTGCCCGGCTCGCCGATGGACTGGGCGGCGATGACGCCGACAGCCTCGCCGGGATCCACGGGCTTGCCCACGGCCAGGTTCATGCCGTAGCACTTGGCGCACACGCCGCTGGCGGCCTCGCAGCACATGACAGAGCGGACCTTCACGGAGAAGATGCCGTTGTCCTCCAGGGTCTGGGCGTCGATGGGCATGAGCATATGGTCGGTGTCAAAGAGCACCTCGCCGGTGGCCGGGCTGACGATGGGCACGGCCGGGAACCGGCCACGGATGCTCTCGCCGAAGGTCTGGGCCGCGGCGGCGGCGTCCACCTCCTCGATGCCGGCCGCCTGCAGGGCGGCCACGTCGGACTTGGCGAAGGCCTTATATTTGGGCACGACCACCGCGCCGGTGTTGGGATCAGTGATGTTCTGGGGGGCGAACTTGCCGGCCAGAGAGTCCTCGCTGACACGGGTCTTGACGATCTTGTCCAGGATGACGCGGGCGTCGTTGCCGGCGGTGGTGCCGCAGTCCTGCTCGCGGATGATCACGTCCTGGCTCACGTCCACCAGCCGGCGGGTCAGATAACCGGAGTCGGCGGTACGCAGAGCGGTGTCGGCCAGACCCTTACGGGCGCCGCGGCTGGACACGAAGTACTCCAGCACGGTCAGGCCCTCGCGGTAGTTGGCCTTGATGGGGATCTCCAGGGTCTTGCCGGCGGTGTTGGCCACCAGGCCGCGCATACCGGCCAGCTGACGGATCTGGTTCATGGAGCCGCGGGCGCCGGAGTTGGCCATCATATAGATGGGGTTGAACTCGTCCAGGTTGTCCTGCAGGGCGCTGGTGACGGCGTTGATGGTCTCCTCCCACTGGGAGACGACCAGGCGGTAGCGCTCGTCGTTGGTGATGAAGCCCCGCTGATACTGCTCTTCGATATAGGGTATCTTGGTGCTCTCGGTCTCGGCGATGATGCGCTTTTTGGCCTCAGGCACCACCATATCGGAGATGGAGATGGTGATGGCGCCGATGGTGGAGTATTTGTAGCTGAGGGCCTTGATCTTGTCCAGGACTTCCGTCGCAATGGTGAAGCCGTGCTTGTCGATGCACCGCTGGACGATCTTGCCCAGGAGCTTTTTGTCCACCCGGAAGCTGATCTCCTGCTTGAAGGCGTTGGCCGGGTCGGAGCGGTCCACGAAGCCCAGGTCCTGGGGGATGGGCTCGTTGAAGATGATGCGGCCCACGGTGGTGTCCACCAGCTCGCTGCGGACCTGGCCGTCGATGCGGCGGGTGAAGCGGACCTTGATGGGGGCGTGGATGCCCACGTCCTTGTCGGAGTAGGCCATGATGGCCTCGGCGGGGCTGGTGAAGCACTTGCCGGCGCCGGGCTCATCCTCCCGGATATAGGTGAGGTAATAGGAGCCGAGGACCATGTCCTGGGTGGGCACGGTGACGGGCTGGCCGTCCTGGGGCCGGAGCAGGTTGTTGGCCGAGAGCATCAGCACACGGGCCTCGGCCTGGGCCTCGGCGGACAGGGGCACGTGGATGGCCATCTGGTCGCCGTCGAAGTCGGCGTTGTAGGCCGTGCACACCAGCGGGTGCAGCCGCAGGGCGCGGCCCTCCACCAGCAGGGGCTCGAAGGCCTGGATGCCCAGACGGTGCAGGGTGGGCGCGCGGTTCAGAAGCACCGGGTGCTCCTTGATGACCACTTCCAGGGCGTCCCAGACCTCGGTCTTCTGCTGGTCCACCTTCTTCTTGGCGGCCTTGATGTTGCTGGCCTGGCCGTCCTCCACCAGCTTCTTCATGATGAAGGGGCGGAACAGCTCTATGGCCATCTCCTTGGGCACGCCGCACTGGTAGAGCTTCAGGTCCGGGCCGACAACGATAACGCTGCGGCCGGAGTAGTCCACGCGCTTGCCCAGCAGGTTCTGGCGGAAGCGGCCCTGCTTGCCCTTGAGCATGTCGGACAGGCTCTTCAGGGCCCGGGAGTTGGCGCCGGTGACGGCGCGGCCCCGGCGGCCGTTGTCGATGAGGGCGTCCACGGCCTCCTGGAGCATGCGCTTTTCGTTGCGGACGATGATGTCCGGCGCGTGCAGCTCCATGAGCCGCTTCAGACGGTTGTTGCGGTTGATGACCCGGCGGTACAGGTCGTTCAGGTCGCTGGTGGCGAACCGGCCGCCGTCCAGCTGGACCATGGGCCGCAGCTCGGGGGGGATCACCGGCAGCACGTCGATGATCATCCACTCGGGCTTGTTGCCGGACTGGCGGAAGGCCTCCACCACCTCCAGGCGCTTCAAGAGCTTGGCTTTCTTCTGGCCGGAGGCGTCGGCCAGCTGCTCACGGAGCTCCGCGGCCAGCTTTTCGCAGTCGATGTCCGCCAAAAGCTTTTTCACGGCCTCGGCGCCCATGCCGGCCTCGAAGTCGTCCTCATACTTCTCCTTCATGTCCCGATACTCTTTCTCGGTGAGGATCTGGCACTTCTGCAGGGGGGAGAAGCCGGGGTCGGTGACGATATAGGCGCCGAAGTACAGCACCTTTTCCAGTACCCGGGGGGTCAGGTCCAAAAGCACGCCCATACGGGAGGGGATGCCCTTGAAATACCAGATGTGGCTCACGGGGGTGGCCAGCTGGATATGGCCCAGGCGCTCGCGCCGGACCTTGGAGCGGGTGACCTCCACGCCGCACCGGTCGCATATCTTGCCCTTATAGCGGATCTTCTTGTACTTGCCGCAGTGGCACTCCCAGTCCTTGGTGGGCCCAAAGATGCGCTCGCAGAAAAGGCCGTCGCGCTCGGGCTTCAGGGTGCGGTAGTTGATGGTCTCCGGCTTTTTGACCTCGCCGGAGGACCAGGAAAGGATCATCTCCGGGGATGCGATGCCGATCTGGATCGCCTCAAAAGGAGCGTAACTCATTCGTCGAAGTCCTCCTCTCCGTCGTTGGTATAATCGTCTTCCAGGGAGCCGTCCTCGCCGCCGAGGTCCAGGTCCAGCTGGTCCTCATTGACCTCGTCGATGCTGTAGCCGGAGCGCTCGAACTCCCGGTCGTCGGAGCGGCTGTTCTCCACGGAGCCGAAGGTGGGGGTGAAATCGTCGTCCTCGTCGTCCTTCAGCTCGATCTCCTGGCCGTCCTTGTCCAGTACCCTCACGTCCAGGCAGAGGCTCTGCAGCTCCTTGACCAGGACCTTGAAGGACTCGGGCACGCCGGGCTGGGGGAT
>CANRKN010000028.1 GCA_947631215.1 uncultured Oscillospiraceae bacterium
GCGGACTTCTCCGCCATCGCCGACGAGGACATCAAGTTCACCTACTGCACCGAGTTCATCGTCCGCAAGGCCAACAAAAAGAGCGCCGACCGGCTGCGCGCCTTCCTGGGCACCATCGGCGACAGCATCGTGCTGGTAGACGAGGACGACATCATCAAGGTCCACGTCCACACCAACGTCCCCGGCCGGGTCCTGACCCAGGCGCTGACCTACGGCGCGCTGATGACCGTGAAGATCGAGAACATGCGCGAGCAGCACACCTCTCTCGAGGAGAAGCAGGCCGCGCCCGCGGAAGAAGAGGCCGACCCCCACGCCATCCCGGACCCGGTGCCGGCGGAAAAGCCGGTGGGCACGGTGTGCGTGTGCGCCGGCGACGGGCTGGAGGAGCTGTTCCGCCAGCTGGGCGCGGACGGCATCGTCTCCGGCGGCCAGACCATGAACCCCTCCACCGAGGACATCCTCAAGGCCGTGAACCTGACCCCGGCGGAGACCGTGTTCGTCTTCCCCAACAATAAAAACATCATCATGGCCGCGGAGCAGTGCATCCCCATGACCACCAAGAAGGTCGTCGTCATCCCCTCCCGCTCCGTCTGCCAGGGCATCAGCGCCATGATGCGCCTGACCCCCGACGGGGACCCGGAGGAATTAAAGGCCGAGTTCACCGACGCGCTGGCCAGCGTGCACACCATCCAGGTGACCTATGCCGCCCGGGACTCGGAGTTCGACGGCCACACCATCAAGGCCGGGGAGTACCTGACCCTCATGGACGGCCAGCTGGTGGGGTCCTTCGCCGACACCGACGCGCTGGTATCCGGCCTGGAGCCCGCCATCAGCGGCCTGCAGCCGGAATTCGTCACCGTCTACTACGGCCAGGACGTGGCGGAAGCCGACGCGGAGAGCTTTTCCGACGCCCTGGGCGCCAACCTGGGCGACGCGGAGACCAGCCTCATCCGGGGCGGCCAGCCGGTGTACTACTACATGATAAGCGTGGAATAAAGTGCCACACATAGAAAAGACCGGGACGGCTCACGCCGTCCCGGCTTTATTTTTGCTTATTTACGGGTCACTTCCACATAGACCTGGTCCACATCCCTGGGGACGTTATTGAGATAGAAGAAGTTGCTCTCATAGGACACCGTGCCGATGGACACATAGGGGCTGGCGCTCTTCAGCTTGAAGCCTGAGCGGAGGGTGATGAAGTTCTCCCCGCCGAAGTCGGAGGTGCAGTTGCCGTTTTTGTCCACCCAGACGAACCGGGACGCGCCGTTGCCCATGTAGCTGCCGCCCACGCTGTCCTTGACGGTCACCTGCACCAGGTGGGGCGCCTCGTCGCCGGAGAACATGGCAAGGTCGACGTTTTCGTCGATGGACATCTCCATCTCGAAACATATCCCGCAGTCCTGGTAGTCGCCGCTGGGGCTCAGGCTGTAGCCGCCACCGTAGCCCTCGTCGGTCACGACGCCGTAGTCCTTTTGGAGATACACGAACAGCAGCACATTGTGCAGCTCCTCCTCGCCGCTGGCCTCCACGGAGACCAGCCCCTCGGGGAGCACGTTGTGGATGGTGACCTTGCCGCCGCCCCGGAGGGTGTAGGTATAGGTGTCGCCGCTGATGACCGGTGTATAGGCCTCGTGGTAGAATGTGCCGTTGGCGGTGGCGCCGCAGTCGAAGTACATATCGCCCTCTGGCACGCCGCCCTGGTCGCACCAGGCTTTCAGCGCCGGGCCGGAGGAGAAGTCCGCCACGCGGGTGTGGCAGGGCCGGACCGAGCTTATCTTGTCGGTACGCACATAGCCGGTGTAATCCCAGCCGGTGAAACCGGCGCCGGTCTCGTACTCATGGTACACCACCGGGGTCCAGCCGTTCTCGTCGGGGCCCAAGCGGGACACCTCACAGGTGGCGTACAGGGTGGCGACCACGGGGTAATCATCCCCCGGGCCGGAGCGGATGCGGGTCAGGTTCCGCAGGCACCACATGATGTCCTCCCCGGAGCGGTCCAGGCCCCAGAAGGTCTCGGACCACTGCTGATAGAACTCGTCTTCGGTCTCGTCATTGCTGTAGATGCCGTCGTCGATTTTCTCCCGCTTGGGGGCGATGAGCTTGGAATTGTTATAGTTCACGCCCGTCTGGATGGCGGGGGCCGCCTGCATCAGGGACTCTTCCCCGCTCCCGCTGTTCCCGCCGGCGCCGGCCCACCACGCCGGGTCGTCGGGGTAGAGGGCGATGACCTCGTTGTAGCGCACCAGCATGGCGCAGACCTCCGCCCGGGTAGCGGTGGTATTGGGGCGTATGGTCTTATCGCCGTAGCCCTTGATGATGCCGTTGTCCAGGGCCCACTGCATGGGTCCCCGGGCGTACTCGGCGATGGAATCGGCGTCGGTGTAGTCCTCCATCATGCCGCCGGCCCAGATGCCGGGCTGGCCCGCCATGCGGTAGAGCATGGCCGCCAGCTGCTGGCGGGTCACCGCCCGATCGGGGGCAAACTGGGTCTCAGACACGCCCTGGACCGCGCCGATGGCGGCGGCCCACTTCACCGCGTCCTTATAGTAATCCGCCGTCAGGTCGCCGAATGTCACGGGCGCGTCCACGTCGGGGCACCCGGCCTCCCGGTAGAGCATGGCCACGGCCTGGCCCCGGGATGCCACCGCGTTGGGCGAGAAGGTATCCGCCGAGGTGCCGGATATCATGCCGGAGGCATAGGCCTTTTCCACGACGTCCTTATACCAGCTGTCGTCGGGCACGTCCTTAAAGGTGCCGGTAGCGGGGTGCTCGCTGGGCGGGGCGAAGGTCTCGCCCTCGCGGACGCAGGCGATGACAAACTGGCTCGCGTCCACGTCTACGCGCAGCACGAAACAGGTGGAGCCGGCCGGTACGCTGGCCGCCGCCGGGCCGCTGGGAGCGCGCTGTTCCACGATGGAGCCGCCCTCCAACACCTGTATCTCATAACCGGGCGCCGTCCACACCTCAAAGGAGCCGCCGGTCGTTATCCAGCCGTCCCCGGAGAAAGCGTACTGCTTCCCCGCCTCCGGGCCATCGATGACGCTGCCGCCGCCCACGATGCCGCCGTCCTCATAGCCGTACCACTTGTAGTTGTAGAACGTATAGGGGATGGTCTCCGGCGCGGGCTGTTCGGAACCGGTCACAGTGATGGTCAGGGCTCCCTCTGCCGGGGCGGTCACGTCCACCCCCCGGAAGGAGACGATCTCCCCATCAGAGACAGGGGTGGCGTGGACATAGTTGTCGGTCACGGAGCCGTTCTCCACGGCCAGGTCATAGTTTGCGTCCAGATAAAACCGCACCGTGCTGCCCGGCATGACCGCCAGGGTCCCGGGAATAGCGTCCACCTGACCAATGGTCTGGTAAGAGCCGTCGATGACCTTCACCTGGTCCATGCCCGTGCCGCCGTATATCTCGTTATAGCCGCACTGGCTCCCGTCCGGGGCGTCGTAGTAGATGTTCTCTATCTTCTCTACCGCGCCCAGGATACTCACGGTCACGCCCTGAGCCGCCGCGGCCTCCGGGGCGTCTGCTTCGGGCACCGTCTCCTGGACCTCAGGGGCGGCCTCAGGCATAGCCTCCTCCTCGGGGGCCGTCTCAGGGACAGTCTCCCCCACCGGGGGCTCCGCCTCAGGCGCGAGCTCCCCCGTAACGGGAACGTCCTCCATCTGGACCGCCGCGGCCTCGCCGGTGCATACCGCCGCCAAGACCACCATCTCCGCGTCCTCGTTCACATGCACGTCGTACGCCGTGCCGTCGGGGAAGGCCGGGTCGTCAGGGGCATGGCTCCCGGTCACGGTGCCGCCCGCCAGCACCTCCAGGCCATAGCCCGCCGCCATGACCACGGAAAAGTCCGCGCCGGCCAGGACCGTGTCCTGCATGGAGCCGTCCTCCGAAACGGTGACCTCCTCGCCGTCGGCGATGAAGTCACAGTGGAGCGCGGTGCTCTCCGACCAGCCGTGGAAGGTCAGGGGCACTTCCCGCTCCTGGGCCATATCGGCCGCGTCCTCGGCGGCAGGGGCCGCCTCGGCTGTCTGGGGCATGTCCTCCGCCATGGGCGGGGCCTCCGCCGCCAGGGCGGGCACAGCCGCCGTCAGCGTCATGACGAGGGCCAAAAGAACGGTCAAAAGCTTTTTCATGTTTTTGTCTCCTTTCCTTTACGTCAGATACAAAAAACTCTGGGGGTCGATGGGGTACGCCGTGGCGCTGGAGCGTATCTCAAAGTGCAGGTGGGGGCCCGTGGAGTTTCCGGTGGAGCCCACGTAGCCCAGCACCTGGCCCATGGCCACGCTCTGTCCCGCGCTCACGGCGATGCTGTCCATGTGGCCGTACACGGTGGTGTAGCCGTTGCCGTGGTTGACGATGACGCAGTTGCCGTAGCCGCCGTTGCGGCCGGCCAGGATGACCGTGCCCGCCGCCGCAGCCCAGATGTCGCTGCCATAGCTCGCGCCAATGTCCACGCCGTCATGGTTTTTATACTGGCCGCTGATGGGGTGGTTCCGGGGCCCGAAGGGGCTGGTCAGGTACTTCGTATAGCTGGGCCACATCATCCAGGCCCCGCTGTCGGAAGAGCCCGCGGACACGGCGCCGGAGGAAACGGTGGCCACGGTCCCGCTCTGGGCGGCGGCCTGAACTGCGGCCTCCGCGGCCTGGGCCGCTTTCAGCTCCCTCTCCTTCTCAATGATGAGCGCGTCCACCCCGGCCCGGGTCTCCATCTCCTGGGCCATGATCTCCGTGAACTCGTCGATATTGCTCTCCATCCCGGCGATGAGCTCGCAGGCGGCGGCCGTGTCCGCGTCCAGCTGCGCCTTCTTCGCCTCCAGCTCCTGGCGGCTGGCCTGGTTCTGGGCGTACATGGCCTGGGCTTTGGCCTCCAATTGCTCCGCGTCGGACCGGGCGGCGATATAGGCCTCCTCCAGGTCCTCGTCATATTCCATGACGCCGCCCACCATGTCCAGCCGGGTCAGCAGGTCCGAAAAGCTGTCGGCCTCAAAGAGGACCTCCATGTAGCTCACTTCCGAGGTTTCCTCCATGGCCCGGACCCGGCCCAGCCACTTCCGGCGCTGGTATTCCTCCTTCGCCCGGGCCCGCTCCAGGTCCTCCTGGATGGAGGCCAGCATCCCGTCCACGATGTCGATCTGCTCCTGGAGCACGTCCAGCTCCTCCCGGGCCGTCTGATTCTTTTGGTCCAGGACGAGCTTTTTCTCCAAGGCGTTGGTCTTTTCCTGGTCAAGGCTGTCTATCTCCGCCTGGATGGCGTCCATGCGGCTTTGTATCTCGCCCCGCCGGGCGTTCAGGCCGTCCAGCTCGTCCTGGATGGCGCCGCTGTCCGCCCATGCCGGTACCGCCATACCCAGCAGCAGCCCCAGCGCCAAAATGGCGCTCAAAAGCCTCTTACACATAAAAAGGTCCCCCCTTTTTGACTGGTTTGTTACCCGTTTGTAGTCTTTGTAACCATTACACGGATAACATAACACAGTCCCAGGGGGGACGCAATATTTTTGACGCAGATGGCAGTTATGGCGGCGTAAGTGGTAAATTTTCGCCGCAGTTCATGAGGACGGAGAGGGTATATACTCCATTTTCCCGGACGGTCTGGACGCTGCCCCGGCTGCGCCGGACGCACTCCCGCACGTTCCGCAGGCCGTAGCCGTGAAGGCTCCCGCCCTTCTTTCCCTGGTCCGGGTCATAGGGGTTGGAGATCTCATAAAAGAGCATGCCGTTGTGCATGCGAAGCTTCAAGTCTATGCGCCGGCGCTCCTCCGGCAGGGCCGCCACCGCCTCCAAGGCGTTGTCCACGGTGTTGCCGATGAGGATGTAGAGGTCCGCCGCCGTCACGGGGATCTCCGGGGGCACCTGCACGTCCAGGGTGAGGCGCGCGCCCGCCTCCTCCGCTGCCTGGACATACTCATTCAATATGATGCTCACCACCCGGTTGTCCACGTCCACCACCGGCCGCACCGCCCCGGCCATGTCCCGGAGCTGGTCCAGGGATGGGCTCTGCCCCGTCTCGGCCTGCACGGCGTGCAGGTATTTGTCCAGGTCGTGCCACAGGGCCCGTATCTGCTCCTGCTGGGCCTGGAGCTGCTCATAGTATGCCTTTTGGGTGGCGTAGCGGTCGTTGGCCTGCTCCAGCTCCCGGCGCTCGTTCTCCTGGTCCTGGAGCCGGAGGGTAAAGAGGATGACCACGATGCAGGTATATAAAAGCCCCAGGGCGATGATCTCCGCCCGGCCGGATATTTCCGACGCGAGGAGGCACACGAACATGATGCCGATGGCAAGGCCGGGGTACGCCGGCAGGAAGATGCGCGTCCGGGGCCGGCCGGCGAGATAGTCTCCCGCAAGGCGCACCGCCACCACGAAGAGCAGATCGGAAAGCCGGCATATGGTCACGTAGAGGGACCAGGCCCCCTGTATCACCGTATCTCTATCCTCCGGGCCGGTGAAGGACAAAAGGATGGTCACCGCCGTGGCGGATATGGCGGAGATGATGACCAGCGTCGCCGCGGCGAGGAGCGCCTGCAGGGGCTTTGCGTCATAGTTCAGCCACACCAGCGCCCCGCCGCCCAGGGCCCAGTAAAACCCCCGGATGAGCACCAGCTTCGGCGGCATGGCCAATGCCGCCGCGCCGGCGCTGAAGAGGATATAGACGAGCGCCGTGCGCCACCGGGGCACGGTCCGCCGGAGGAAGAACCCGTCAGAGATGAGCGTGAGGAATATGACCTCCGCCACCGCGCAGACGGTCAGCACAAAGTACTTCATCCCTCACCGCCCCAAAAATGACTGAAGCTGGGCCATGAACTCCACCTGCCGCCGCCGGCTCACGGGGATGACCGCCCCGTTGGTCAGGGTGACCTCCTGGGCCGTGGCCGTGCGCACATGGGCGAGATTTACGATGAAGCTCTGGTGGGGCATGCCGAAATAGCCCTGGGGCAGCTGGGCCAGCATGTCCTTCAGGGTGGCCCGCACGGAGTAGTCCTCCGCCGCCGTATGTATCGTGGTCACGTGGCCATACACGTCGATATAGTATATCTCCTGCATGCGCAGGATGTAGGACTTTTCCTCCACAGAGAAGGTGAACCGGTTGGCCCATATCTCCCGCACCGCCGCGTCCAGGGCCGGGGCCAGCTTCTCCATGGTCACCGGCTTGGGGATATAGCGGAAGGCCACGCCGTAGCCCTGGATGGTATACTCCATGGTCCGGGTGGCAAAGATGATGAGGGGCGGCTCAGGGGAGGCCGCCAGCTTTCGGGCCGTCTCGAAGCCATTGAGTTCGCTCATCTCGATGTCCATGAGGGCCAGGTCGAAGCTCTCCTCCTCCGCCGCGGCTAAGAGCTCCCCGCCGGAGGAGAAGCGGTGTATCTGAAAGCGCCCAAGCTGGTCGTACTCATCCAGGAGGGAGCACATCAGCTCCATATCCTCCCGGTCGTCTTCACATACCGCCACGCGCACGGCTCTCGCCTCCCCACTTTTGGACTACCTGCACACTTATTTTGATTATATAATAGCCCCTCCCGGCAATTCAACCTCACTTTCCGACCACCTGCGCCGCCAAACCGACCACCTGCGACAGCCGCCGCGCAAAAAATCGCCGCCGCCCTATTGACAGGGCGGCAGGCGTGTGCTATGATATGAGCATGATATGTCGTCACTCGACATATCGAAAGACGACATAATGGTGGTGAGTGCGTGGAACCCCTGACCGAGAGCTATTTTTATATCCTGCTGTGCCTGTACCGGGGCCCCAGCCACGGCTACGGCATCATGCAGGACGCCCTGCGCCTGTCGGAGGGGCGGGTGCACATCGGCTCGGGCACCATGTACGGCGCCACCGGCAGCATGATGAAAAAGGGCTGGATAGAGGAATGCCCCGCCCCGGACGCAGACCGGCGGCGGCTCTACACCCTGACGGACACGGGCCGGGAGGTACTGTTGGCCGAGGCGGACCGGCTGCGGAGCCTCGCCGCGGCGGCGGAGAACATCATAGGAGGAGAGGAAAATGAAGAATAAAAAACATCGCTATGTCATGTACCCCGCCTGGGAGTACCGGCGGGAGGTGGAGGACCTGAACCGGCTCTCCGAGGAGGGCTGGCAGCTGGAAAAGGGCGGGTGCTTCCACAGCGTATTCTACCGGGACGAGAACGCCCGCTACCGCTACGCCCTGGACTACGACCAGAGCATCGACGATCCCGTCCGGTACCGGGAAACCTTCGCCGAGCAGGGCTGGGAGTTCGTCAGCGACACCTTCAACGGCTGGCACTTCTTCCGCAAAAAATACGACCCCGCCCTGCCCCCGGCGGAGTACGAGATCTACACCGACGAGCAGTCGGTGCGGGACATGGCGGGCCGCTGGAGCCGCCTGGGGACCATCCTGGGCGTCATAGAGCTGGCGGTGACCGTGCTCAACGCCCTGATGGCCTTTCGCGAGCCCTCCGTCACCGGCATCCTCACCACCCTGGCCTGCCTCATGCTGGGCGTCACGATCCTGACAGGCGCCCGGCGCATCCGCCGTCAGGATACGGACAGGCCCCGGAAAAGCCTGCGTTGGTGCTTCGCCCTGGTGTTTATTCTTCTGGCCGCGGGCCTGGTCTACAGCTTCTTCCGCATCCATGCCGACTCCTACAGCGAGTATGTCTATGACCCGGCCGCGGGCCCCTGGACCTGGTCGTTCGATGTGCATCTGCCCGACTTCTACACCCTGGACGCCCAGGCGGACACCGACGCCAATGTGGACGTCACCGTGACGGACAAGGACGGCAAGGTACGCGCCGCCTTCGGCGGCGGACCGGACCTGCAGGCCAAGGCCGCCATGTTCCTTATGCCGGGCACCTACGACGTCACCGTCCAGTATGCCCCCGACACGCCGGAGGGCACCGCCGGCATGTTCCGGTTTGAAGTGGATTGAGTTGACATAATACAATACCGCCTCCCCAGCCGGGGAGGCGGTATTGTATTATGTTGGGCGTTATGCCCGGACCTTGATGCCAGCTTCGCGCATATGTAGACGCAGCTCCGCCACGTCGCCGTGGAACACCGCGCCGGCCATGCCGCAGCGCATGGCCCCCACCACGTTGATGGGCGTGTCGTCCACGAAAAAGCACTCCTCCGCTCTGAGGCCGTACCGCTCCAGCAGCGTCTCGTATATCTGCCGCTCAGGCTTGACATACCCTATCCCGGCGGAGACGACGCCCCCGTCGAAGAACTCCGCCCCGGGCACCCGGGGCCAGTACACCGGCTGCCGGTGGCTGGCGCTGGAGAGAAGGTAGACGCCGTACCCGGCCTCCTTCAGCTCCGCCGCCAGCTCCGCCATGCCCGGCACGGGCTCCATGGGCTCATCCCAATGCAGAACGATGCGCCGCGCGGGCTCGTGGAGCCGGGCGGGCAGGCGGGCGCATATGCTCTCCGCGGCCTGCTCGTCGGTCAGCTCGCCCCAGTCCATGAGCACCCACTCCTTAGACAGGAACACCTCCCTCATGAGGGTCTTCTCGTCCTCCGGCCCCAGGCCCAGGCGGCCGATGATCTCCTCCCTATCGAAGCGGATGAGCACCTGGCCCATGTCAAATACCACGTCTTTTATCTCACTGTGCATACGAAGCAATACCACTCCTCTTGGTGGAGTTCCTCTTTTATCTCCATGCCCGCGTCCCGGATGGCGGCAGCCACGTCCCCCTCCCGGCCCTCGATGACGCCGGAGCAGACGAATACGCCGTCCTTCGCGAGAAAGCCCAGCACATGGGGCGCCAGGGGCACGATCACATCCGCCACGATGTTGGCCAGCACCAAGTCATAGCCGGCGCCCAGCTTCTCCCGCAGCTTCGCCGACGCGATCACATCGCCCACGTGGACGGTGAAGGCCTCCTCCACGCCGTTGAGTTTCGCGTTGTCCCGGACGATATCCGGGGCCTTTTCGTCCACGTCCGCCGCCGTGATGGGCCCGGCCCCCAGCACCGCCGCGGCGATGCCCAGAATGCCGCTGCCGCAGCCGACGTCCAGCACCCGTTTGCCGGGCCCGGCGTACTTCTCCACGGCGGTAAGGCACATCTTCGTGGTGGGATGGTCCCCGGTGCCGAAGAGGAGCCCCGGGTCCAGCTTCACGGGGGTGCGGTCCCCGTCATAGTCCTGCCACTGGGGCACGATGACCAGCTTCTCCCCCGCCTCCACGGGCTTATAGTAGTCCCGCCAGTTGTTCTCCCAGTCCTCGTCCGCCACGGGGTGGCTCTCGGGCTGGTAGCCCTTTTCATAGAGCTGGGCCACGATGGCCCGGCTCTCGTCGGTGTCCGCCAGCCAGAACTTCACCCGGCTGGCCCCGGACATGGCCTTCTCCAGGCCGTCGTCCACGAAGTCCCAGTACTGGGTGTTGTTCTCCAAAAATTGCTGGAAGTCCCGCTCGTCCTCGATGACGAAGCCCTCCAGCCCCATGCCGGCGAGCTTCTCGCACATGCCCTCCGGGTCCCCATGGGCCGGCACGGACACCTCTAACCAATTTGACAAAAACGCTCTCTCCTTAAAAAGCCTCACATATAAAGAGCCCCGCAGCCCCATGGGCTGCGGGGCAAATCAAAAATTAAATTACTCTTTGTCTTTTGCCGGTGTCCATTTCCAATTGGATACCTCCGGCAGGTCCACGCCGTACTTGGCGATATACTGCTTGTGCTCCACCAGCTTATCCCGCATCTGCTGGGCCAGGGCCGCGCTGCGGTTGCCAAGGCAGCTCAGGTTCTGCAGAGCGGTGAGCACCAGGTGGTACCGGTCGATGTTGTTCAGCACACGCATATCGAAGGGCGTGGTGATAGTGCCCTCCTCGATATAGCCGCGCACGTGCAGGTTCTTGTTCTTGCGCTTGTAGGTGAACTCATGGATCAGGCTGGGATAGCCGTGGAAAGCGAACACGATGGGCTTATCCACGGTGAACAGCATGTCGTAGTCCCGGTCGGGCAGGCCGTGGGGATGCTGGGAGTCGGACTGCAGCCGCATCAGGTCCACCACGTTGATGACCCTTATTTTCAGCTCCGGGAAGGCGTCCCGCAAAATGGTCACCGCCGCCAGGGTCTCCAGGGTGGGCGTATCGCCGCAGCAGGCCATGACGATGTCCGGCTCCTCATAGGCGTCGGTGGAGGCCCACTGCCAGATGCCGATGCCCTCGGTGCAGTGCTTCACCGCCTGCTCCATGGTCAGCCACTGGGGACGGGGGTGCTTGGAGGCCACCACCACGTTCACGTAGTTGCGGCTGCGGATGCAGTGGTCGAATACGCTCAGCAGGCAGTTGGCATCGGGGGGCAGATAGAGCCGCACCACGTCCGCCTTCTTGTTGGCCACGTGGTCCAGGAAGCCGGGGTCCTGGTGGGTGAAGCCGTTGTGGTCCTGCTGCCAGACGTTGGAGGCCAGCACGTAGTTGAGGGAGGCGATCTTCTGCCGCCAGGGCAGCTGGTTGCAGACCTTCAGCCACTTGGCGTGCTGGGAGACCATGCTGTCCACGATACGGATGAAGGCCTCATAGGAGTTGAAGAAGCCGTGCCGGCCGGTGAGAAGGTAGCCCTCCAGCATGCCCTCGCACACGTGCTCGCTGAGGAAGGAGTCCATCACCTGGCCGTCCTGGGACAGGAACTCGTCGTCGGGATAGACCTCGCCGTTCCAGTCCCGGCCCGTGACCTCGAATACGGGGCCCAGGCGGTTGGACATGGTCTCGTCCGGTCCGAAGACACGGAAGTTGCGCTGCTCTTCGTTCAGCTTATAGATGTCCCGGACGAACTCGCCCAGCTTGCGCATATCCTCCGCCTCCACGGCGCCGGGGGCGGGCAGGTCGATGCCGTAGTCCCGGAAGTCGGGCATGCGCAGGTCCTGCAGCAGCAGGCCGCCGTTGGCGTTGGGGTTCGCGCCCATGCGGGCGTTGCCCTTGGGGGGCAGGTCCAGCAGCTCCTGCACGGGCACGCCGTTTTCGTCGAACAGCTCCTCGGGGTGGTAGCTCTTCAGCCACTGCTCGATCATGCGGCGATGCTCCTCGGTGTCGGCGCTGATGGGGACCTGGTGGGCCCGGAAGGTGCCCTCGATCCGCTGGCCGTCCACCTCCTTGGGGCCGGTCCAGCCCTTGGGCGTGCGCAGCACGATCATGGGCCAGGCCACCCGGGAGCCGTCGTCCTCCCGGCGGGCCTTCTCCTGGGCGTTCAGGATGGAGCGGATGGCGGTATCCAGGGCCTTGGCCATGGCCGGGTGCATCTTGGCAGGGTCGTCGCCCTCCACAAAGATGGGGGTCCAGCCGCAGCCCTCAAAGAACTTTTTAAGCTCGTCATGGGGCAGGCGGGACAGGACGGTGGGGTTCGCGATCTTGTAGCCGTTCAGGTGCAGGATGGGCAGAACCACGCCGTCGGACCGGGGATCGGAGAATTTATTGAGGTGCCAGCAGGTGGCCAGCGGGCCGGTCTCGGCCTCGCCGTCGCCCACCACGCAGGCCGCGATCAGGGTGGGGTTATCGCTGACGGCGCCGAAGGCGTGGGCCAGGGAGTAGCCCAGCTCGCCGCCCTCATGGATGGAGCCCGGGGTCTCCGGGGCCACATGGGAGGGGATGCCGCCGGGGAAGGAGAACTGCTTGAACAGCTTCTCCATGCCCGCCTCGTCCCGGGTGATGTTGGGATAGACCTCGGTATAGCTGCCGTCCAGCCAGTCCTGGGCCACCATGCCGTTGCCCCCGTGGCCGGGACCGGACAGGTAGATCATGTTCAGGTCATAGGCCCGGATGACCCGGTTCAGGTGGGTATAGATGAAGTTCTGTCCGGGAACGGTGCCCCAGTGGCCCACGATCTTGTGCTTGAAGTTGGCCTCCGTCAGGGGCTTTTTCAACAGGGGATCGCTGAGCAGATACAGCTGCCCGGCGGCGAGGTAGTTCGCGGCCCGCCAGTACATGTCCATCCTGCGGAGCATGTCCGGCGTCGCGGCGAATTCTCTGTGGTACGTCATAGCTGTGTCACCTCTGCATTCTAAGTTTTATTATATCCCGTTGCCGCTGGAGATATTGACCCGGGTAAAGTCCTTTTTTACCGGCCGTACAAGGCCGCGGCATCCGCCTCCCAATGGGCGGCGTCCAGTCCCGCCTGCATGGCCAGGGCCGTGATGTCCATGCCGAAGTAGCTCAGGCGGGTGAAGGTGACGGCGCCGTCCGTCACCGTGCCCTCGAAGATGAGCTGGCCGTTCTCATCCCCGCCCAGAGGCCCCGCGGGCACGGCATATATACATGTGCCGTCGGCCCGGACGGTGAGGACGCTGCCGTCCTCTCCCCGATAGGCGTCGCCGTCGGCGGCGAATGCGCTCCGGGCGTCGTCCTCCGCGGTCTGGGGCAGGGCGGGCGCCCGCGCCGGCGCCGCGCTGCGGTCCACGTCCATGGCCTCATCCAGCACCTGGCCCAGGTCTATATGGGCCAAAGTGTCCAGATCGGACATGAGCTGTCCGCCGCCGCACCCTGCGCACAGCGCCGCGATCATTATGGCCAGCGCCAGGCACAGAGCCTTTCCGTGTCGCATCGCGTTACCTCCGGGGAATGTCATCCCATAAAATCACAGAATATAGTATATCAGATTTTTCTTCGATTGCAACGGTAAAAGCGCACAGGGTTTATGACCCTCAACTGGCAAAAACCACGATTGCCTGATAAGGCGGGACGTGCTATACTGGCAGTCGATACCATGTGACAAAAGGAGACGCCATGATCCGTTTCAACAACGACTACAGCCGGGGCGCCCACCCCGCTGTTTTGAAGGCCCTGGCCGAGACGAACGATATAAGCTACAACGGCTACGGCATCGACCCCTGGTGTGAGAAGGCCGCCTCGGAGATACAAAAGACCATCGGCCGCCCCGACGCGGACGTGCACTTCGTGATAGGCGGCACCCAGGCCAACTTCACCGCTATCGCCGCCTGCCTGCGGGCCTACCAGTCCGTCATAAGCCCCGTCACCGGCCACATCCACGCTCACGAGACCGGCGCCGTGGAGCACGGCGGCCACAAGATCCTCACCCTCCCCGCCGAGAACGGCAAGCTGGCCGCGGCGCAGATCGCCGCCGTGGCGGAGGAATACCGGGTGAGCCCCATCCAGGAGCACATCACCCAGCCCAAGATGGTCTACATCTCCTTCCCCACCGAGTACGGCACGGTCTACTCTCTTAAAGAGCTGACCGGCATCCGGGCGGTGTGCGACGAGTATGGGCTGTACCTCTTCATCGACGGGGCCCGGCTGGGGTATGGTCTCGCCGCCGTGGGCGGGGACGTGACCATACAGGATATCGCCCGCCTGGCGGACATCTTCTACATCGGCGGGACGAAGTGCGGGGCCCTGTTCGGCGAGGCCATGGTCATCCTGAACCCGGAGCTCAAGCCCTGCTTCCGCAGCTTCATCAAGCAAAACGGCGCCATGCTGGCAAAGGGGTGGCTCCTGGGCCTGCAGTTCTATACGCTCTTTAAGGACGGACTCTACTTCAATATCACCCGCCGGGCAGTGGAGATGGCCATGGACCTGAAAGCAGCTTTCACGGCCAAGGGCATCCCCTCCTACATGGACAGCCCCACCAACCAGCAGTTCTTCATCCTCACGAAGGAGCAGCTTGCCGCTTTGGAAAATAAGTATGTCTTTGAGCCGGACCACCCGGTGGATGAAAGCCATGAATGCGTGCGCTTTTGCGTGAGCTGGTCCACCCTCCCGGAGGAGGTGGAGGCCCTCAAGGCGGACGTGGCCGCGCTGTAACGATTTTTGGTATTGCATTGCCCGGCCATCAGTGCTATAGTATAGCCGACAACTGAAAAGCAACGATGTCTTCAGGGCAGGGTGAAATTCCCGATCGGCGGTACAGTCCGCGAGCGTATGGTACTTTTATCGTATGTTGACCCGGTGGAACTCCGGGACCGACAGTGACAGTCTGGATGGAAGAAGATGTGTTGAGCGGCGCTGCTTTTGGCGGCGGGCCTTGGCCCGCGCCCATGGAACGCGGCCCCATATTGACACCTGGAAGGCACACGGGCTTCCAGGCGTCAATATTTTTCTAGGAGGTATCCTTCCATGGACAGCCACACCCCCGTCAACACCCATCATGCCAGCGCCCGCCGGCCCGCCACCGTGGGCATGCTCTGCGCCGTGGCCTACGCGGCCATGCTCATCGGCCAGGTAGTCCCCGCCGTGCAGGGCATCCTCAGCTACGACCCCAAGGACGTGATCGTGGTCATCGGCGGCTTCATCTTCGGGCCCCTCACCGCCGTCATCATCTCCGTCATCGTCAGCTTCGTGGAGATGCTCACCGTGTCCAGCACCGGCCCCGTGGGCTTTCTCATGAACGTGGTGAGCACCTGCTCCTTCGCCGTGCCCGCGGCCCTCATCTACAAGAAGGCCCACAGCATGAAGGGCGCCATCGGCAGCCTGGCCGCCGGCGTGGCGGTGATGGCCGCCATGATGTGCCTGTGGAACTACATCGTGACCCCCCTCTATCAGGGCGTGCCCCGGGAGGTGGTGGCCTCCATGCTGCCTACGCTGTTTCTGCCCTTCAACCTGGTAAAGGGCGCCATCAACGCGGGCCTCACCCTGCTTCTCTATAAGCCCGTGGTCACCGCATTGCGCAAGGCCCATCTGGTGGAGGAGTCCTCCTCCGGCGGCTCCGGCAAGGTCCACACCGGTGCCCTCATCCTGGGCGTGGCCCTGGTAGCCACCGGCGTACTGCTCATTCTGGTGCTCCTGGGCGTGCTGTAAAGAACAAGGCTAATTGACAAAGGCGGGAACATCATCCGGTGTTCCCGCCCTTGATATTATGGCCATATCATGGTACAATAAGGCCATAATAAGGAGGTATCGATATGCCCCATATCATTCCCATCAAGGACCTGAAGGACACCGCTTCCATCTCCAGAATGTGCCAGGAGTCCAATGACCCGGTGTATATCACGAAGAACGGCTACGGTGACATGGTCATCATGAGCATGAAAGCCTACGAGGAAAAGATGCTGATGCTGGACGTCTTTACAAAGCTGGCCCAGGCAGAGGACGATATCCAAAACGACCACGCCAAAGACGCCAGAGCCGCACTGAATGCTCTGCGGGACAAGTATGATGTATAAGGTAACGATCAGCGACGCCGCCGACAGGGACCTGGACGGGATCATCGGGTATATTGCGACCGTTCTCGCCAACCCCCAGGCCGCCGCAGCGCTGGCCAACAAAATAGCGGCGTGCTATGACGATCTTTCGCGCACGCCCTATATGTACAGCCAGTGTCAGAACCTGCGCTTACAGGCCCTTGGTTACCGGCGGGTCAGCATCCAGAACTACATCATGGTCTACCGTGTCGACGAGGAGCACAAAACCGTCTATGTCCTCCGCTTCTTCTACGGCCCCAGCGACTACGAGCGGCTGATATGAGCCCTGGCCGGGGGCGGCATTGACTTTTGCAAACAGCCATGGTATCATACGGGCGGAAAGGGGGCGGACGCCATGGCACGGCAGATAACCACGGAAAAGCGCATCCTGCGGGACGCGAAGCGCATGGTTCGGGGCGAAAAGGTATCCGACTTCCTCAACGACCCCAAGCAGTTTTTCCACCGCCGGCGGGTGGGCTACTACTCCGACAGGCTCCTGTTCGCCACCCGGTGGCTCATCAACGACGAGCAGCGTCAGATCGACAGGTATTACGGACGAAGGTGAACCCCTCGTCCGTTTTTCATAGGAGGAATTCGCATGGACATCGCCGTCATCGGCGGGGGCGCCTCGGGGCTGGCCGCCGCGCTGGCCGCCCGGGAGAGCCTGGACAACCGCGTCACGGTCTTTGAGCGGCAGAACCGGGTGGGCCGGAAGCTGCTGGCCACCGGCAACGGCCGCTGCAACCTGACCAATAGGGGCGCCTCCCTGGACAACTACCACGGCCAGGACCCGACTTTCGCGGGCCCGGCCATCTATCGCTTCGGACCGGAGGCCACCCTGCGCTGGTTCGCCTCCCTGGGGCTCGTCACCACAACGGAGCCCTCCGGGCGGGTCTATCCCCTTTCCGACACCGCCGGGAGCGTGGTGGACGTGCTGCGCCTGGCCCTGGAGGCCCGGGGCGGCGAGACCGCCTGCGCCGCGACCATCGTAAAGGCTGAAAAGACCGGCGGCCGCTTCCTCCTCACCGGCCAGCTGGGGGAGGAATACACCGCGGACAGGCTCATCATCGCCTGCGGCGGTGCAGCTGGGGCGCGCCTCGGCGGCGTGAGCCTGGGCTACGACCTGCTGGCCGGCTTCGGCCATCGGCGGACGGAGCTTTACCCCTCCCTGGTGCAGCTCAAGACCGACAACACCTGGACCCGGCAATTAAAGGGCGTGCGGACCCAGGCGGGCCTCACCCTGGAACGGGACGGGGATATACTGGCCGCCGCCCACGGAGAGGTCCAGTTCACCGACTACGGCGTCAGCGGCCCCGGGGCCTATGACATTTCCCGGGCCGCCTCCCTGGCGGGGCCGGGGTGCCTTGTATGCCTGCGGCTGCTGCCGGAGATGGATGAAGTTGACATAATTCAATACCTTGCCGCTAAGAGAGACGATTTTTCCGACCAGAAGGCGGAAAACATCCTGAGCGGTGCTTTACATAATTCTATCTCCCGGGCAGCGCTCCGCCGGGCGGGCATCCCCCTGGAGGCCCGGCTGTGGGCCTTGTCCGACAGGGCGCTGGAGCAGATCGCGGAGGCCCTCTGCCGCTACGAGCTGCCCCTCACGGGCACGCTGGGCTTCGATGACGCCCAGGTCACCGCCGGGGGCGTGGAGACCGCCGGCTTCGACCCAGAGACCATGGAAAGCCGCTTGGTACCGGGGCTTTACGCCTGTGGCGAGGTGCTGGACGTGGACGGGGATTGCGGGGGCTACAACCTCCAATGGGCCTGGTCCAGCGGGCGGCTGGCGGGTCTCGCCGCCGGCGGGCTTTTGGAGGACGCGCCATGATCCGGCTGCGGAACGTGGCCCTGGGTCTGGACGAGCCCCGGGAGGCCCTGCAGGAGAAGGCCGAGCACCTCTTAAAAACAAAAGTGTCCGACGTGAAGATCGTCCGGCGGGCGGTGGACGCCCGGCGGAAGCAGGACGTGCATTTCGTCTACACCTTGGACGTGTCCGCCGTGGACGAGGCCTCCGCCCTGGCAAGATGCCGGGACGCCTCCCCCGCCCCGGTGAACGACTACGCGCCCCCGGTCCCGGCGGCCCTGCCGGCGGACAGGCCCATCGTGGTGGGCTTCGGCCCGGCGGGGATGTTCGCGGCCCTGGCCCTGGCCATGGCGGGCCTTAAGCCCATCGTGCTGGAGCGGGGCGAGGACGCCGCCGCCCGGGCAGCAAAAGTGGAGAGGCTTCGCCGGGAGGGCGTGCTGGACCCCGAGAGCAACATCCAGTTCGGCGAGGGCGGCGCCGGGGCCTTCTCCGACGGGAAGCTGTCCACCAGCGTAAAAGATAAACGCATCCCCTGGGTGCTGGAAAGGCTGGCGGAGGCCGGTGCGCCAGTTGACATAACATATGAGGCCAAGCCCCACATCGGCACGGACCTGCTCCCGGGCGTGTGCGCGAACATCCGAAAGCGCATCGAGGCCCTTGGCGGCGAGGTGCGCTTTTCCACCCGCCTGGAGGCGCTGGAGACGGCCAATGGCCGCCTCACCGCCGCCGTCACCAGCGCCGGGACCCTCCCCTGCTCCCAGCTGATACTGGCCTGCGGCCACAGCGCCCGGGACACGTTTGAAGTTTTATGTAAACTTATTCCCATGGCCCTCAAGCCCTTCGCCATGGGCATGCGCATCGAGCATTTGCAGGCCGACACGGACCGGGCCCAGTACGGCCCCTTCGCCGGGCACCCCGCCCTGCCCCCGGCGGATTACGCCCTGGCGGCGGAACTGCCCAATGGCCGCCGGTGCTACACCTTCTGCATGTGCCCCGGAGGCCAGGTGGTCCCCGCCGCCAGCGAGCCGGGGATGGTGTGCACCAACGGGGCCAGTCCTTATAGAAGAGATTATGTAAACTCTAACGCCGCCCTGCTGGCGGCCCTGGCCCCGGAGGACTTCCCCTATCCCGGGGTGCTGGGGGGCATGCAGTGGCAGCGGGAGCTGGAAAAGCGGGCCTATGAGGCCGCCGGGGGCGGCTATCGCGCTCCGGCCCAGACCGTGGGCAGTTTCCTCCATGGCGGCCCCTCCCGGTTCGGCCGGGTGCGGCCCTCCTATGAGCCGGGCGTGACGGCCTGCGACCTGCACACGGTCCTGCCTCCGGTCATCACGGATACCATCACGGGGGCCCTGCCCCTGTTCGATAGGAAGCTCCGCGGCTTCGCGGACCCGGAGTCGGTGCTCACCGGCCCGGAGACCCGCTCCTCCAGCCCGGTACGCATGCTCAGGACGGACACGTTCCAGTCCCCCACCCTCGCGGGACTCTACCCCTGCGGGGAGGGGGCCGGCTGGGCCGGTGGCATCATGTCCGCCGCCGTGGATGGCCTCAAATGCGCCGAAGCGCTGATCGGGAGCATCCAATAAACAACCTATTCTTTTTTAATGGCATGGCCGGCTGGCCATGCCATCGCTTATTTTACGCGCAAAAATTTTTTGTCCCGTTTAAATCATTTTTGGGCCGTCGGCGGTTATATAGGGCAGAAAGAGAAAGCGAGCTTTCCATGAGCGATGAAGAGCTTATCAAGAGAATACGCCAGGGCGACCGTCCCGCCGGGGAAGAGCTGATAGACCGGTACTACGCCCCGGTCTTCCGCTACTGCCGGTATTGGTGCGCCGACCGGGAGACGGCGGAGGACCTGACCCAGGAGACCTTCCTGCGGCTTTTTCGGGCTCTGCCCGGCTACCGTGAGAAGGGGCGGTTCCGGGCGTGGCTGTTCCTCATCGCCCGGCGCCTTTGCATCAGCGAGAGCAAGAAGGCGCCTCTCTGTTCCCTGGAGGACGGGGAGAGCCTCCCGGACGGGCGGAACGAGATAGAGCGCATGGACGACAGGGACGAGCTTCAAGGGCTCCTGCAGGCCCTGCCCCCGGAGCAGCGGGAGGCGGTGTTCCTGCGGTTTGGGATGCAGTTCAGCTATCAGGACATCGCCAGGGCCACGGGCTGCAAGCTGCGCACGGCCCAGAGCCGGGTGCTGTACGGATTAAAAACGATGCGAAAGAGGATGGGTCATGAATAACGGCAAGCTGAAAAAGCGCCTGGCGGATTATTACCGGGCGCAGGGCGGGGAGCCCGGCCCCGGGCGGAAGGAGGAGACCGCCCGGCTGTGCATGGAGCTCATGGAGGCGCAGGCGGCTGCCCCGGAGGAGCGGCGGCAGAGCTTTTGGGGCTTCCTCTCCGACGTATTCCACTTTGAGGGCATACCCCTGCTGCTGTCCCAGCTGGGGGTGTTCGCCGCCGCGTGCCTGGCCGCGTTCGCCTCGCCCCTGGGCCACTACGACCTGCCCATGTATATGCCCCTCTTCATTCTCGTAGTCACCCCCGACTTTTTCAAGGGCCAGCGTTACCGGGTCAGCGAGATGGAGGCCGCCACCCGCACCTCCGGGGCCCTGCTCACCTTGGCGCGGCTGGTCCTGGCCGGCGGGGGCGCGCTGGTGTGCCTGACGGTGCTCCTGGCGCTGAAGATATATATGCAGCGCTCCTTCGAGAGCCTGGGGCGGATGGTGATCTACTGCCTGGTGCCCTACCTCACCTGCATGACCGCCATGCTGGCGCTGCTGCGCCGGAGCCGGAGGAGCGGCGCACCCGTCTGCATGACCATCGCCCTGGGCTCGGTCTTTTTCTGGCGGTACACCGGGATGTTTTTGCCATGGCTCTACGAGGCGTCGGCTCTCGGGATATGGCTGCTGGCCGTGCTCATCTATTCCTGTCTGCTGGCCAAGGAGATAGCGTATATCCTCCGCGCGAACAGGGCGGTCGATATGTATGGGATCATTGGCTGAGGGCGGCGGAGAGAAAGAGGAGACCGTACCCATGGAATTTTCCGCAAACGCCGGCAAGGACATCGTCATCCGCGCCTGCGGCAAGACCTTTGCCCGCCACGCCATAAAGACCCATTTCGTCCAGGTGGGCGAGAGCTACATAGACCTCCTGGAGCAATATGTGAAGCCCCTCTGGCAGCCGGGGGACATTCTCTCCGCCAGCGAGAAGGTTATTGCCCTGTGCCAAGGCCGCGTCGTCACCGAGGGGGAATGCCGGCCGGGCTTCTGGGCCAAATGCCTCTCCCGCTTCGTCCATCAGACAGCGGCGGGGCCAGGGATGGGCCTGCCAGTCAAGATGCAGTTCGCCATCAACACCTGCGGCCTGAAAAGGGTGCTGCAGGCCGCCTTTTGGGCGGGCGTGGACAA
>CANRKN010000029.1 GCA_947631215.1 uncultured Oscillospiraceae bacterium
CCGGCGGCCACGCGGCCCTGGGCGATGGCGGACAGCAGGCCGCCCAGCGCCATAGGCATGCAGGCCACGAAATACTGCAGGCCCTCCTGCACGGTCAGGTCCACATTGCCGCTCATCATGCCGATGCGGATGAGGCAGAAGAACCAGACCACCAGGCCGTACAGGCCCTGGGTACCGGGCAGCAGCTGCAGGACCATGACCTTACCGGACTTGGAGGGGTCCTCGGCCAGAAGGCCGGTGCCCGCCTCGCCGGCGATGCCGGTGCCCTTCGCGGAACCCACGCAGCTCAGGCCAACGGCCAGACCGGAGCCCAGCAGCGCCAGCGCCAGGCCGCCAAAGGATTCGAAGAAACTCATGTGATTGTCCTCCTTGTTATTCTTTCACTATGTCTACAAATTTTGTTTCCATATCTAAAGGACGGAAGGGCTTGCCGCCGTCCTCATAGAACCGTCCGAAGAACTCCAGGCACTGCAGGCGCATGTCGTGGACGAAGCAGCCCAGCAGGTTCAGCGCGAAGTTCAGCGCGTTGCCCACCATGGAGATGAGCACGAAGGCGAACACGTTGCCGGTGATGCCGCCCAGGGTGTTGAACACCTGGGCGATGACCGCGCCGGCCAGCATCAGGGCCATGAGCCGGGAATAGGAGAGGATATCGCTGAAATAGCCCGTGATGTTGTTGTAGAGGGAGCCGCCCACGCCCGTAATCGTGCCCATGACGATCTTCACCGGGCCGCCGCCGTTTTTGACAGCCTTGAGGGCGCTGCCCACCACCAGCATCACGCCGCCGATGATGAGCCCGATGGGGGTCTTCAGCCCCGCGAACAGGCCCAGGCCGATGAGGATGACGGTCCAAGTACCCTCTTCAAACAAGGCCCCCAGCTTGTCCCCGTCCTTACACTTCTTCCAGGCGCTCACCGCCATACCGGTGAGGATCTGCACCACGCCCAGGGCCAGGGAGCCCACCAGCACCGCCAGCGCGTCGTCCAGAGGACTGAACAGCGCCGGCAGAGCGAAGGTGCTCTCGGGGTTTATAATTTTCAGCAACTGGGGGATGAAGTCCCCGAAGAAGCCGCCGGTGATGGCTCCGAAGAAGAAGGTGCTCACGCCGCACAGACCCAGCAGCGGGAACAGGTTCCGCACCGTGGGGCCCCGGGGCTTCGCCTTCTTTACAACAACAAGGCTTATGAGCATCATGATGAGGCCGTAGCCCATGTCCGCCATCATCATGCCGTAGAACAGGATGAAGAACGGCGCCATCAGGGGGTTGGGGTCCACGCCGGTGTAGGCTGGCAGGGCGTACATATCGGTGACCATATTCAAAGGCCGGGTGAGGGAGTTGTTTTTCAGCTTCACCGGCACGTCAGGGTACTCCTCCTCGGTGGGGTCGGCGTACTCATAGGCGCAGTCGAAGCTCTTGAGGCAATCCGTCAGCGCCGCCTCGTCCTCCGCGGGGAACCAGCCCTCCAGCGCCACCACGCTGTCCGTGCCCCGGAGCCGCTCGGCGGCCTCCGCCTCGGCTGTCTCGGTGGCCAGGCGGTCGGCGCTCAGGCGCAGGGAGCCGGTCTTTGCCTTCTCCTGGCCGATCTTCGCCTCCAGGTCCTTCTTCTGCACGTCCAGCTCGGCGAGCTTCCGCTTCCGTGCGTCGATGTTCTCCGCGGCGGTGCCGGTTATACCAGGGAAAGACACGGGGGTGCACCCCACGCCCCGCATGGCGTCCAGCACGGCGGCCAGCTCGTCCTTCCGGGCGATAACCAGAAAGCACTTCTGCTGCTCGTCCTGGCTCACGAGAATCAGCTGCACCAGCTCCGTGGCGCTCTCGGCGGCGTCCGCCACCGACTCCATGTCCACTTGGGCGGGCACGTTGGCCAGCGTCACGGCGCAGGTCTTGGTTCCCTCTGTCTCCAGGGGCAGGTCCAGGGCCTCCCAGGGCCGCAGGGACTCTATTTCATCCCTAACGCGGACCTGGTCCGCGGCGATGCGCCGCAGCTGGCTGTCCCAGCTATTGATCTCCCTCGCCAGAGCCACGTCCGATTCCAGGGCCTTCTCATCCAGAAAGTCAGCCTCGGACACCTCCGGCCGGGGGGAGAGCATTTTTTTCTTCTCCGGGGCGTAGTGGGCCATGACCTTGAGGGCGGCGTCCATCTCCGCCTCCCGGCCCCGGGCCTCCGTCAGCCCCGCGTGCTCCGGGCGCAGCGCTTCCGCGGCCTCGGGGTCTTCCAGCATCCCCTCCGGCTCATGGACCTCCACGCAGCCCAGACGCAGAAGCCGACGCATCAGCTCGTCCCGCTGCTCCCGCAGGGCGATGACGCGCAGCTTTTTCATTCTAACAATGGCCATCAGCCGTTCACGATCCTTTCCACGATCTTGTCCACGACCTCATCCATTTTCTTGTCGGCACGGGCCTTCATGGCCGCCTCCCGGTTGCGGGTGTTGGACGCCAGCACGCCCGCGTCCTCCTTCGCCTTGTCGTCGGCCTTGCGGATCAGGTCCTTGATCTCGGCCTCCGCCTTTCCGTCGGCGGCGGCCATGGCCACCTTCACCGCGGCCTGGGCGTCTTCCACGGCCTTGCGGGCCTCCGCCTGGGCGGCGGCGCGGATCTGGCGGGCCTTCTCCTCGGCCAGGGCGATGGTATCCAGCGCCTCCAATGACATATTCGAGCACCTCCTGACCTGTCGGTCTTTTCAGCGTTTTGTCTATACGTTTATATATACAAAATATAGTAGCCCTACCTGTCTATAATACACGGACTTGCCCCTCGTTGCAATAGGAAATTGCCAATTTTGCCCGTTTTTTCACAAAAACACTTATGCACTGTGACCGATTGCACGCAAGCGAAATTTCACGTATAATAAGCGAACGAGGTGGAAAGAGACATGAACCAAGCGCAAAAGCCGCCGGCCCGGCCTGCCGGCGCCGTCAAAGAGGCCTTCATCACGTCCGTGCCCGTCATGGCGGGGTATGTGGTGCTGGGGATAGGCTTCGGCATCCTGCTGCACGACGCGGGCTACGGGGTAGCCTGGTCCTTCGCCATGGCCCTTCTTATCTACGCCGGCTCCATGCAGTACGTGGGCGTGGGGCTTTTGGCCGGGGGCGCGTCGGTGATCACGGCCATATTGACCACCGTCATGGTCAACGCCCGGCATCTTTTTTACAGCGTCTCCATGATAGAGCGCTACCAGAACGCGGGCAAATATAAGCCCTACCTCATCTTCGCCCTGACGGACGAGACCTACTCCCTTCTCTGCGACGGAAAGGCCCCGGCGGGGGCGGACCCGGATAAATACCGGTTTCTGGTGTCCCTCTTCGACCAGTGCTACTGGGTCATTGGCTGCGTGCTGGGGAGCATCCTGGGCGCGGCGCTGCCCTTCAGCACGGCGGGCATCGAGTTTTCCATGACCGCGCTCTTCATCGCGTCCTTCACCCAGCAGTGGCTGGGCAGCCGCGAGCACCTGCCCGCCATCGTTGGCCTCATAGCGAGCCTCGTGTGTCTGCTCATCTTCGGGCCGGACGATTTCCTCATCCCCGCCATGCTGGCCATCACGGCGGCGCTCACCCTGCTGCGGCCCCGCCTCAGTGGAAAGGGGGCGGCAAAATGAGCGGAAACGCACACGCCGCGGCACTGGTGGCCGCCATGAGCGTCGTCACCATTTTACTCAGGGCCCTGCCCTTTCTCATCTTCCGCCGGGGAAAGCGGATCCCCGCCTATGTGGCCTATCTGGGTGAGGTGCTGCCCCAGGCCATCATAGGCATGCTGGTGATATACTGCCTCAAGGACATGACCTTCGCCCATGCCCCCTACGGCCTGCCGGAGCTTCTCGCCGCCGGGGCGGTGGTGGCCCTGCAGGCGTGGCGGAGGAATTCTCTCATAAGCATCCTCTCCGGCACGGCCATCTACATGATACTGATCCGGGTCATCTGACGAAAAACGGAGACGGGAACGAATCCCGTCTCCGTTTTGTCATACGCCGGCGCCGATGGCCTCCCGGCCCGCCTCCACGGCCTCCCGGCCGGCGCTCTTTGCCAGCATCTTCAAGGCCTCATAGGCCGCGGCGCGCATCTTCTCGTCCATGCCCGCCACGGACTTGACCATGCTCCAGGCCGCGCCCATCCAGTTCTCCTTCATCTCGTGCATGGTGCTCATCCGGGTGTCCGTCAGCACTGTGTACACCGTGTCCACGAAGCCCTCAAACTGCTCCGGGGTCATGTCTTTGGTCCAGTCCTTGATGGTGGCGTCCACGAACCGGCTGCTGCCGGTGACCGTCTCCAGCGCCACGAACCCGGCGCCCAGCACCTCCCAGGAATAGATGTCGTGCTGGCTCAGGCCCGACTCGGTGGAGTGGACCACCGTGTGGCCCTCCGGGTGGCCCATGAGCATGCCCACCACGGAGGACTGGGGCACGTAGGTATGTATCCGCTCCCGGATGGCCTGGTAGCCGTCGGTGTCGATGATGTTGTCGTAAAAGCCCGGGCCGTCGTAGTTGTAGACCGCGTCTATCTTATCCTGCACGTCCCGGCCGCAGAAGGCCCCGGCGTATACCGCCAGATTCCCGCCCTTGGAGTGGCCGCACAATATGAGCCGGCCGCCTACCTTCTCCCAGATGCGGTCCACATAGTCCGCCGCCAGCTTCTGGCCCGGCACCGGGCAGCGGAAGGACATGTTCATGTCCTCCTTCCAGCCGATGACCGTGCTGTCCGTGCCCCTAAACACGATGGCGCAGAGGTCCTCGTCCAGCCGCACCGTGACGGCGGAGAACTGGGTCTGCAGCACGTCGTCCAGGACGTTGCCGTGAAAGCCCACCTCCAGCGCTCCAAACCGGCCGCTGGCCGCCAAGGCCGGCAAAAGCTCGTTGTCCCGCTGTCTCCAGTGCTCCCCCACCTTGAGATTCGTGTCCGCCATGGCCTGGGCCGAGAGGTCGCGGATGGAGATGAACCGTTTTGGCAGCGGCTGGGTGAAGCACTCAAAGGGCACATAGGCGAACCGGGACAATATCATCCCGTCGATCTCGTTGAAAGTGCTCTGCCGCAGGGTGAGGTCCCCCCGCCAGGCAAGGTAATCGAACAAGTCAGCCATCCTTATATCCCTCCCTTATAGACAGTTCTCGCAGTAGGCCGCCGGGTCAAAGGGGTCCAGCGGGCTGCCGCTCTTTAAATACAGCGGGTGATGGGGGTGGCCCCGTTTGGACCGGGGCCCGGCGGTGTACCACACCGCCCCGTATTGCCGCCCCAGGTCCAGCATATCCAGGAGGCAGTCCTTTAAATACCCCCGGGTCTCGATGATGTTCCCCCAGGCCGCCCATACGGCGGGGGCGGGCCCGGCGTGGGCCAGGACATATGCAAAGGCCGCCATGTTCTCCCGGTGGAGAGCGGGGTTCATCTCCCGCTCCATGTCCTGGGGCCTCGTGGCACGCTGGGCGTAGACGTTGAACATGATGAAGCTGTCGAAGCCGTTGGCGGCGGCGATGCGCTCCACGCTCTTCAGTGTGGGGTCCAGGTTCCCCGGCTCCGCCGTGGAGGGGTTGATGCCGATGCAGATGAGGGGATGGGCCCCCCGGGTGCCCAATATGTACCGGTAATCCGCGTAGAAATCCGGCACATAGAGCCACTTCTCCCTGTCGTAGCCGTCCCCCTGGCCGGACCGGGCCATGGCCTCGTCGAAGGTCAGCAGGTCAAGCGCCGCCGTGGGCGCCGACGGGATATGCATGGTGTCGCCCCCTTTCGCCCTACCATTATAATTGACAGGAGCGGAAAAGGGAAGTAAAATCAACAAAATAACGAAGGGAGGCGCGTCCATGCTGCCGGAGATATTGGCGCCCGTGGGGGGCGAAGAGCAGCTTCTGGCCGCGGTCCGCTGCGGGGCGGACTGCGTGTACCTGGGCACGGCCTCCTTCAACGCCCGGCGCAACGCCGCGAACTTCGGCCCGGAGGCCCTGGCGGAGGCTGTTCGGTACTGCCGCACCCACGGGGTGAAGGTCTACATCACCGTGAACACCCTGGTGACGGAGGACGAACTGCCCGCTTTGGACGAGACGGCGGATAACATTGCCGCCGCAGGGGCCTACGGGGTCATATTGCAGGACATGGCCGCCCTGCGGCTATTCCGGGACAAGTACCCCGCCCTGCACCGGGTGGCCTCCACCCAGACCGCCGTCCACAACGTGGACGGGGCGAGGTTTTTGCAGGATATCGGCTTTGACAGCTTCGTACTGGCCCGGGAGCTGACATTGGGCGAGATGGAGAGGATATGCGCCGCCGTTGATATTTCCGCAGAGGCCTTCGTCCACGGGGCCCACTGCATGAGCCTGTCCGGGGCCTGCACCCTCTCCGCCATGCTGGGAGGCCGCAGCGGCAACCGGGGTCTCTGCGCCCAGCCCTGCCGCCTGGACTGGCGGTGCGGCAAAGGGGACCATGTACTGTCATTAAAGGACATGAGCCTTATCGGCCACATCCGGGCGCTTTCAAACGCCGGGGTGGCGACACTGAAGATAGAGGGCCGGATGAAGCGGCCCGAATACGTGGCCGCCGCCGTCACCGCCTGCAAGTGTGCCCGGGAGGGCAGGCCCTACGACCGGGATACCCTGGCCGCGGCCTTCTCCCGCAGCGGCTTCACCGACGGCTATCTCACCGGCCGCCGGGACAAAAATATGTTCGGCTTTCGCACCAAAGAGGACGTGACCGCCGCGGCAGATGCCCTGCCAAAGCTCGCCGCGCTGTATCGGAAGGAGACGCCCCTCGTCCCCGTGGACATGGCCTTTTCCATGACCCCGGACAGCGCCCGCCTCAGCGTTTCCGACGGGACGAACACCGTCACGGCGGATGGTCCCGCCCCCGAGGCCGCCGTCAGCCGGCCCCTGGACGCGGAACGTGCCCGACAGAGTCTGGAAAAGACCGGCGGGACGCAGTATTATGTTAACTCTTTTAACGCGGCTATCGCCCCCGGCCTGGCCCTCCCCGCCGCGGCCTTGAACGGCATGCGCCGGGCGGCGCTGGCCCAGCTGGAGGAAGTCCGCGGACAAGCGTCGAAAATGGCCGCCGGGCCCTATGCGCCTGTGGTCCCCGAACGGCGCTCCCACCCGTCCCCCTCCCCTCTGTGGGCCCGGTTTTATACAGCGGAGCAGATCGTTGACGCGGACGCGCTGGAACGCCTCATCCTCCCGGTGGAGGCTGTCACGCCCGCTTTGCTGGACCGCTATGGGGACAAGCTCACGGCGGAGCTGCCCGCGGCCCTGTGGCCGGAGGACGAGGCAGCGCTGGAGGACAAGCTGACATCCCTCAAAGCCGCCGGGCTGCGGGAGGTCTGGGCGGACAATATCTATGGCATTTCTCTGGGCCGCTGCCTGGGCCTCACGGTCCGGGGCGGGTTCGGGCTCAACATCACCAACGCCCAGAGTATTTATTTTTATGTAAACCAAAGATTGGCCAGCCTCACCCTCTCCTTTGAGCTGCCCATGAAGAAGCTCCGGGCCCTTGATGGGCCCATCTCCTGGGGCGTGGCCGCCTACGGCCACCTGCCCCTGATGCGGTTTCGTGCCTGCCCCGTCCGGGCCAGTATGGGCTGCGCCGCCTGTGGCGGCAAGGGCGAACTGACAGACCGGAAAGGCGTCACTTTCCCGGTGGAGTGCGGCGGCAAGCGTTACGCCTCTCTTCTCAACAGCGTGCCCCTGCACATCGGGGACAGGGACGATCCCGGGGACTGGCGGCTATTGTGGTTCACCCGGGAGACGCGGTCCCGCTGCGCCGCCGTCATCCGGGAATTCCGGGAAGGTCTTCCCTCCTCCCTGCCCCGTACCGGCGGGCTCTATTACCGCGAGCTTCTGTAGACCTTTTTCCCCGCATAGCATGTACTATCCATAACGTCAGGAGGTGTGCCCATGGGCCTTTGGGAGCTGTTCATACTGGCGCTGGGCCTGTCCATGGACGCCTTTGCGGTGAGCATCTGCAAGGGTCTGAGCCTGGGCAAGTCCATCGGCACCAAACACATGGCCGTCGCCGGAGCCTGGTTCGGCGGGTTCCAGGCGCTGATGCCCCTCATCGGCTTCTTCCTGGGCCGGTTCTTCGCGGAGATCATCACCGCCTACGACCACTGGGTGGCCTTCATCCTGCTGGCGATCATCGGCGGGAAGATGATATGGGAGGCCCTGGACCCGGCCTCGGCGGAGGACGTGGACGGGGCCATGGACGTAAAGACCATGTTCCTGCTGGCCGTGGCCACCAGCATCGACGCCCTTGCGGTGGGGGTGACCTTCGCCTTCCTGGACGTGAGCATCCTCCCGGCGGTGCTCTTCATCGGCGTCACCACTTTTGTCTGCTCCGCCGCCGGGGTGAAGGTGGGCAGCGTCTTCGGCGCCCGGTACAAGAAGAAGGCGGAACTGGCCGGCGGCGTGGTGCTGGTGCTTATCGGCCTAAAACTCCTGCTGGAGGGCCTTGGAATTTTGTAAGATATGCCGATTTTGCAATTTGCACTGTAAAAAAATGCAAAAACGTGTATAATTCAAGTGTAACTAAGGAAAAAGCGAGGCGTTACCATGGACGAGAATGCAAAAAACTTTATCCTTGACTTCGTCGCGGAGGACATCGGCCCCGGCGGCCGCTTTGAGGGCAAGCAGGTGCACACCCGCTTCCCGCCCGAGCCCAACGGCTATCTGCACATCGGCCACTGCAAGGCCCTGTGCATCGACTTCGGCACGGCGGAGCGCTTCGGCGGCATCACCAACCTGCGCATGGACGACACCAACCCCGCCAAGGAGGACACCGAGTATGTGGACGCCATCAAGGAGGACATCCACTGGCTGGGCTTCGACTGGGGAGACCGGTTCTTCTATGGCAGCGACTACTTTGAAAAGACATACGAGCTGGCGGAGGGCCTCATCAAAAAGGGCTTGGCCTATGTGTGCGAGCTGACCCCGGAGCAGTTCCGGGAATACCGGGGCGACGTGGGCACCCCCGCCCGGAGCCCCTGGCGGGACAGGCCCGTGGAGGAAAGCCTGGACCTGTTCCACCGCATGCGGGACGGGGAATTCCCCGAGGGCAAATATACCCTGCGGGCCAAGATAGACCTGGCCAGCGGCAACTTCAATATGCGCGACCCGGTCCTGTACCGCATCCGCTACATCGAGCACCACCGCCAGGGGACGAAGTGGTGCGTCTTCCCCATGTACGACTTCGCCCACCCCATCCAGGACGCCCTGGAGGGCATCACCCACAGCCTCTGCTCCCTGGAATATGAGGACCACCGGCCGCTCTATGACTGGGTCATCAACAACGTGGACGTGCCCTCGAAGCCCCGGCAGATCGAGTTTTCCCGCCTGGGCATCAACTACACCGTCATGAGCAAGCGCAAACTGCGCAAGCTGGTGGAGGAGAAATATGTCTCCGGCTGGGACGATCCCCGCATGCCCACCCTGTGCGGCCTGCGCCGCCGGGGCTATACCCCTACCTCCATCCGCACGTTCATAAACCGCATCGGCGTAAGCAAGGTCAACAGCACCGTGGAATATGGCTTTTTGGAGCATTGCCTGCGGGAGGAGCTGAACCTCTCCGCCCCCCGGCGGATGGCGGTGTTGCGCCCCGTGAAGCTCATCATCACGAACTACCCCGAGGGCCAGACCGAGACCTTCCAGATCGAGAACAACAACCTGGACGAGGCCGCCGGCACCCGGCCCGTGACCTTCAGCCGGGAGCTGTGGATCGAGAGCGAGGACTTCATGGCCCAGCCCGTGCCCAAGTATAAGCGCCTCTACCCCGACGGGCCCGAGTGCCGCCTGAAGGGTGCGTACCTCATCAAGTGCACCGGCTGCGAGACGGATGCAGACGGCAACGTCACCGCCGTGCTGGCGGAGTATGACCCCGATTCCCGGGGCGGCGACCCCGCCGACGGCCGGAAGGTGAAAGGCGGCACCCTCCACTGGGTGAACGCCGCCGACGCGGTGGACGCGGAGATCAGGCTCTACGATAACCTCTTCGCCGACCCGGAACCCGACGCGGCGGAGGATTTCCTCACCTGCCTGAATCCAGACTCTTTGGAGGTGCTCACCGGCTGCAAGGTGGAAAGGAGCCTCGCGGACGCCAAGGCCCCCGAGAGCTTCCAGTTCCTGCGCACCGGCTACTTCGCCGTGGACAACAAGGACTCCGCCCCGGAACATCTGGTCTTCAACCGGGCCGTGGCATTGAAGGATACCTTCAAACCCAAGGCGTGATATATTAATATTATGTAAACTGACCGTCCCGGTCCTCCGGGGCGGTCCTTTGTTGACAATCCCCACGGTGGTGTATTATAGTCAGAGCATGAACGTCTACGACTTTGACAAGACCATATACCCCCGGGACAGCACGGCCCAGTTCTATCTTTGGTGCCTGCGGCGGTATCCCGGCACATGGCTCACCCTGCCCTGCACTGCTTGGGCCTTTGTCTGTCTGGGGCTGAAGCTCAAGCCCAAGACCGCCTGCAAGCAGATATTCTACCGCTTCCTGCGCCATGTGCCCGCCGCCGCGCCGGAGACCTTCTGGCGGGGTCATATCGGGGATATATGCCCCTGGTACCTGGCCCAGCAGCGGCCGGATGATCTCATCATATCCGCGTCGCCGGAATTTCTCCTGCGGCCTGCGGCCCGGGCCTTGGGCTTCGCCCTCATCGCCTCCCCTGTGGAGCAGGCCACCGGGCTCTATAAAGGCGAGAACTGCCACGGCCCGGAGAAGGTACGCAGGTTTCGGGACGCCTATGGCAACGCCCCCATTGAGGGCTTCTGGTCCGACTCCCGCTCCGACACGCCCATGGCGGAGCTGGCCCAGCACGCCTTTCTCGTCACCAAAACGGGGAACATCCCCTGGTGAGTTGTCCAAGTCGTATAAAAAGGGCTGTAAAATTCTGTCAGATATCTTGCGGCTGCCTCTTGCAAAGGGGCGGCCGCTCATTGTACAATGAACTATCAACGGGCCGCAGGCCGACGGAGGTGTATTTCCCCATGAAACTGCTGGAAGAGCGCATCCTGCGGGACGGAAAGGTGCGCGCGGGCGGCATCCTCAAGGTGGACGCCTTCCTGAACCACCAGATGGACGTGGCGCTGTTCGGCGAGCTGGCCAGGGCCTGGCACGAGGCGTATAAGAACGACAACGTGACGAAAATACTGACCATAGAGGCGTCCGGCATAGGGCTGGCATGCATCGCGGCCCAGGAATTCGGCTGCCCCGTTTTATTCGCCAAAAAGACGAAGACCCGGAACATCGACGGCCAGGTCTACACCACCCGGGTGGCCAGCTACACCCACGGCTATGTGTACGACGTGATCGTGGCCAAGGACTACCTGCTGCCCACGGACCGGGTGCTGCTCATCGACGACTTCCTGGCCAACGGCGCGGCCCTGGAGGGACTGTGCGACCTGGTGCATCAGGCGGGCGCCACCCTGGTGGGCGCGGGCGTCGCCGTGGAAAAGTGCTTTCAGCCCGGCGGCAGGCGCCTGCGGGAGCAGGGCCTGCGCATCGAGTCCCTGGCCCGCATCGCCTCCATGTCGGAGGACGGCGTCGTCTTTGAAGCTGACACAGAGGAATAAACATGCGCTTTGAACACATCTTTTTCGACCTGGACGGCACCCTGACGGACCCGGCCTTGGGCATCACCAACGCCATCATCTACGCCCGGAAAAAGTGGGGGCTTGACCCGGGAAAAAATGAGGATTATTATAAGTTCATAGGCCCTCCCATGCCCAAGAGCTTTGAGACCTACTGGGGCATGAGCCCCGAGGACGCCGCCCGGACGCTGGCCTACTACCGGGAGTACTACACCGACGTGGGCCTTTTTGAAAACGCGCCCTACCCCGGCATGGCGGAGACGCTGCAAAGCCTTCAGGACGCGGGGCTCAGGCTCTATGTGGCCACCTCCAAGCCCACGTTCATGTCCGTGCGCATATTGGAGAAGTTTGACCTGGCAAAATACTTCATCACCATCTCCGGCAGCGACCCGAACCAGCCGGACAGCACCAAGGCGGACGTGATCCGGGCCGCCCGGGATAAGTTCGGCGTGGACATGGTCAGGGCAGTGATGGTGGGCGACAGGAGCTACGACGTGGCGGGCGCCCATGAGTGCGCCATCCCCTGCATAGGGGTGCTCTACGGCTACGGCAGCCGGGAGGAGCTCACCGCCGCCGGTGCGGATCACATAGCCGAAACGGTGGCGGACCTGGGCCGGCTGTTGCTGGCCTGAAAGATTTTTGACCTATAATTTTTACAAACCGCAGCGAGGGATGTTTTCGCGAGGCGAGAAAGGTATCGCGGAAACAGACCCGCTGCCGAAAGGAAGTGACACGATGGACGCTGGCGATAGTAGTACCGGCACAAAACGAGGCCGAACGCGGCGGGCGTCCATCGCCCGCTGACCTTTGACGGCCTTTTTGTGCCTTCCCCACACTGATAAAAGGAGGAAGGTCGAATGGCTGAGCGCAGCGTGACCCTGGACGACACCATCGTCGCCCTGGCGGAACAGAAGAAGTATACCACTTTGCGGGATATCCTGGTGACCATGAATCCCGCCGACGCAGCCGCCCTCTTCGACGAAACGGAGGAGCGGCTGCTTCCCTTGCTCTTCCGGCTTTTGCCCAAGGACATGGCCGCGGAGACCTTTGTGGAGATGGAGCCGGACAGCCAGGAACTGCTGATCCACGGGTTTTCCGACAGCGAGCTGAAGGAGGTCGTGGACGAGCTGTACGTGGACGACGCGGTGGACCTGGTGGAAGAGATGCCCGCGAATGTAGTGAAGCGCATCCTCCGGCAGGCGGACCCGGAGACCCGCAAGCTCATCAACAACATCTTAAAATACCCCGACGACTCCGCCGGGAGCATGATGACCACGGAATACGTGGACCTGCTGCCCACCATGACCGTGGAGGACTCCATCAAGCGCATCCGCCGCACCGGCACGGACAAGGAGACCATCAACATCTGCTACGTGATCGACGACGGCCGCCACCTCTTAGGCATCGTCTCCATCCGCACCCTCATCCTCGCCGACGAGGACGAGCTGGTGTCCGACGTCATGAACGAGAACTTCATCTCCGTGGGCACCCTCACCGACCAGGAGGACGCCACGGCCATGTTCTCCAAGTACGACCTGACGGTGCTGCCGGTGGTGGACAATGAGAATCGCCTCGTGGGCATCATCACCGTCGACGACGCCCTGGACGTTTTGGAGACGGAGACCACCGAGGACATTGAGATCATGGGCGGTATGACGCCCACCGACAAGCCCTATCTGAAGACCTCCGTGTGGGAGACCTTCAAGGCCCGGTTCCCCTGGCTGCTGCTTTTGATGATATCCGCCACCTTCACCGGCCAGATCATCACCAGCTTTGAAAACGCCCTGGCCGCCGCGGCGGTGCTCACCGCCTACATCCCCATGCTCATGGACACCGGCGGCAACTCCGGCTCCCAGGCCAGCGTCACGGTCATCCGCGGCATATCCCTGAACGACATCGAGTTCAAGGACTATTTCAAGGTGCTGTGGAAGGAGATACGGGTGGCGGTGATCTGCGGCGCGGCCCTGGCGGCGGCCAACTTCGTAAAGCTCATGCTGGTGGACAGGATGCTCTTCCACAACCCGGACATCACCGTCACCGTGGCGGCGGTCATATGCCTCACCATGGTGTGCACCATCCTCGTCGCCAAGGTCGTGGGCTGCACCCTGCCCATGCTGGCGGAGAAGCTGGGCTTCGACCCAGCAGTCATGAGCTCTCCCTTCATCACCACCATCGTGGACGCTCTCTCCCTTCTCATCTACTTCCGCTTCGCGGTGATGATCCTGCACCTGTGACAAATACCTTTTTTGACGGAAAAAGCCCGGGAAACCAAAATGGTTTCCCGGGCTTTTCAATTGTCTTCATATTCCAGGATATCCCCCGGCGTGCAGTCCAGCGCCTCGCAGATAGCCGCCAGCGTGGAAAAGCGCACCGCCGTGACCCGGTTGTTTTTCAGCTTCGACAGGTTCACGTTGGAGATGCCCACCCGCTCGGCAAGCTCGTTGAGGCTCATCTTCCGCTCCACCATCATCCTGTCCAGACGCAGCACGATCTTTCCCATATCACAACAGTCCCTCCACGTCGTCCTCCAGCTTCACCCCGTAGGCGAATATCCGGCTGAGCGCCAGTACGATCACGCCGGTGATGATACCGGATACGTCTACCTGGAACGAGTAACTCGGCCAGCACAGAATACACACCAACAGGCTCACCGCCACCGTCACAAGGGGCACGGCGATGACCAGCCAGCCGATCTGACGGACCTTTCGCACCACCGGCTTCTGGAAGGGCGTACCCGACTGGCATGCCCTGATGACTTCCCCTATCCGTCGGAACGTCAGCGCTCCCAGTACCGATGTGGCGGCGTCGCCCGCCATCATGAGCGCCTGCAGCCCCGTGTCAAAGCCCGTCTGGCCCGTGACCACCATATTCAGCCCGCCTAGGAAGCCGTACTGCACCATCTGGTAGTACAGAGTTTCTCCCTCCGTCTCAAAGCCCAGCAGAGAGGCAAACCAGTCCGGCGCCACGGCCATGGTAATGGCCATGAACAGACACAGGGCCGCCCCGAGCCAGTGCAGCGCCTCCAACACACGGATGAATACATATCCCGCCTTTGCCTTTCCCTTCATCACAGAACCTCCTGTTCAAAAAACTTCGGTCCGGTCCGATGGTCACAGCATAGCAGGATATTTTTCGTTTGTCAATAAGTTTTTAATGTTCTACGATAAATTCTTTTCGTCTTGCATAAAATTCTCCGGAGAAAAAGTGCCCAGCAGATACCGAAGCGCCTCTCCCGCCGGGAGAGGCGCTTTTGTTGGCTTTTACATATCGTCCACGGTCAGGTTGTCTATCCCGTGCTGCTCAAACTCAGAATAATACTCCTCCATGCGGCTGGCGAGCTCCGACTCGTCGTCGGCGTCCACGCCCTCGCCCTCCATGTCCCGGCGGGCCAGCTCCTCGGCCAGGATGTCGAAGAACACCGCGTCCTCATAGTCGGCGATGGCCTCGTGGATGCCCCCCTCCTCGTAGGCCTTGGAGGGGAACACGTGGCCCTGCCATGTCTCTATGAGCGAGCGCATGCCAAGCTGGGAGCACAGGGCAAATATCTTCTCCTGCAAAAGGTCATAGTCCTCGAACCGGTCGTCGCCCCGGGCGGAGTTCAGCACCCAATCCCCCACGTACACCAGGTCCAGAAGCCTTCTGAATTCCTTATCGGTAAGCTCGATGGTCACGCCGCCCACCTCCTTGTGTCTCTTAGTGCCTATAGCCATTATAGCACACTTGCGCTGTAATGTTCCATAGTGCAAAGGCACAATATTTGTCCAAATGCTATTTTTTCCTTGTCTTGGAGACGGTTTTAGGGTATGATAGGCTCATGAATATGCGTGATGTTATCATTTCCATAACGGGCATCCAGCATGACCCCACGGGGCAGAAGGATGCGGTAGAGCTGGTCACAGCCGGAAAGTACGGCTTTGAGAACGGGGAGAGCCGCTTTACCTATGAGGAGAGCGACCTCACCGGCCTGGACGGCACCCGCACCACCTTCACCATCAGCCCTATGGGGGTCGTGATGCGCCGGGAGGGCAGTCTCAACTCCGAGATGATCTTCCGGGAGGGGAAAAAGGACCTGTTCCTTTACGAGACCCCCTACGGCAGCGCCACCATGGGCGTGGACACCCGCCGCATCGACGCGAAGCTGGACGAGCACGGGGGCACCATGGAGCTGGACTACCAGATCGACTTCAACCACACCCCCGTGGGCCGGAACAAATTCAAGATCAACGTGAAAGAGAAACGACATGGCTGACCTGATCGAACGGGCAAAACAGAGCGTCGACGCTCTCATCAAAAAGGCTGTCCCGGCGCTGGAGGATGCCCCCGGCGCCGTCAGCATCCCCAAGGACACCAAAAACGGCGACTTCGCCGCCAACCACGCCATGGCCGGGGCCAAGGCGCTCCATGCCGCCCCCAAGGCCATCGCCGAAAACATCCTGACGAACCTGGACCTCACGGGCACATGGTTCACCGCCGCCGAGGCCGCCGGCCCCGGCTTTTTGAACTTCCGGCTGGGGGACGAGTGGTATTCCGCCGTGCTGGACGCGGTGACCGCCGAGGGCGCGGCCTACGGCCGGGCCGAGGACAGGAACGGCAAAAAGGTCATGGTGGAGTTCGTCTCCGCCAACCCCACCGGGCCCATGACCATCGGCAACGCCCGGGGCGGCGTGCTGGGCGACACCATGGCCGCCGTGCTGGACTGGGCCGGCTGGGACGTGTGGCGGGAGTTCTACGTGAACAACGCCGGCCACCAGGTGGAGCTGTTCGGCCAGTCCCTGGAGGCCCGGTATCTGCAGCTCATCCACGGCGAGGACGCGGTGGAATTTCCCGACAACGGCTACCACGGGGACGACATCAGGGCTTTGGCGCAGGAGATATACGACGCCGGCGGCGACAAATATGACGCCATGGACCCCGCGGAGCGGCAGAAGGCATTCATAGAATACGGCCTGCCCCGGAACATCGAGCGGATGCGCGCAGACCTTGAAAGGTACGGCATCACCTTCGACCGGTGGTTTCTGGAGACGGAGCTGCACCAGTCCGGCTACGTGGCCGAGACGGTGGATATCCTCACCAAGTCCGGCCACACCTATGAAAAGGACGGGCAGCTCTGGCTGCGCAACACCGACTTCGGCGCGGACAAGGACGAGTGCATGCGCCGGGCGGACGGGACCTGGACCTACTACGCCGTGGACATCGCCTACCACCGCAACAAGTTCGTGGAGCGGGGCTTCGACCGGGTCATCGACGTGTGGGGCGCGGACCACCACGGCCACGCCATCCGCTTCGGCAAGACCATGGAGTGCCCCGAGCTGGGCCTCAATGGCCGGGCGCTGGACTTCCTCATCATGCAGATGGTCCGCCTTACCCGGAACGGGGAGACCGTGAAGGTCTCCAAGCGCACGGGCAAGGCCCTGACCCTGGCGGACCTGATGGACGAGATCGGCCGGGACCCCTGCCGGTACTTCTTCAACGCCAGCCCCGGCAGCCACCTGGAATTCGACCTGGACCTGGCCGTGCGCCAGGACAGCGAAAACCCGGTCTACTATGTCCAGTACGCCCACGCCCGGATATGCTCGCTCCTGGCCACGTTAGCGGAGGATGGCCTGGCCCCGGCGGAGCATCCTGACGCCGCCCTTCTCACCTCCCCCCAGGAGCGGGAACTCATCCGCTCCCTGGCCTCCTTCCCCGGGGAGATACGTTCTGCCGCGGCGGAGCTGGACCCCTCCCGCATCAACCGCTACGCCACGGACCTGGCCTCCCGGTTCCACAAGTTCTACAACGCCTGCCGCATCCGGGGCGAGGCGGAGAACACGGCCCGGGCCCGTCTGGCCCTGGCCCAGGCCACAAAGCAGGTGCTGGAGAACGCCTTGGGCATTCTGGGCGTCACCGCCCCTGAATCCATGTGAAAAACACCGACTGCCGGCCGCTTGGCCGGCAGCCGTTCTAAATCGCCATTTTATGGAATAAACTACCAAGAAATGGAATTAACATATAGTGAAAATGTACTAAAATTTACCAATACCCCCCACTTGCCCCGTTGACAATTCCCTGGGTATATGATACCGTCATCGTCAGGAGATCATAGGGTGATAAGGGGGGATAAGCATGAAGTCGACCGGGATCGTCCGCAAGGTGGATGAGCTGGGCCGTATCGTCCTGCCCATCGAGCTGCGCCGGACCCTGGACATCGCGGAGCGGGACGCGCTGGAGATATTCGTCTCCGAGGATACCATCATGCTGAAGAAATATCAGCCGGCCTGCGTATTCTGCGACAGCTCCAAGAACATCATCACCTACAAGGGCAAGAACGTCTGCACCGCGTGCATCAGCACGCTGGCCGACAAGGCTTGAACCTCTTGTGATCTTAAAAAAGATCGCGCTCCCCCGGCGGAGGAGCGCGGTCTTTTTTGTTCCTTCTTTTACAGGGCGGCCTTGGCCTTCTCCACCAGAGCGGTGAAAGCGGCGGGGTCGTTGATCGCGGTCTCGGACAGCATCTTCCGGTTCATGTTGACGCCGGCCAGCTTCAGGCCGTGCATGAACTGGGAATAGTTGATGCCGTTGAGCTTGCAGCCCGCGCTGATACGGGCGATCCAGAGCTGCCGGAAGTCGCGCTTGCGCTGCTTGCGGCCCACATAGGCGTAGCGGAGGCTCTTCATGACGGCCTGGTTGGCCATCTTATAATGCCGGGACTTGCTGCCCCAGTAACCCTTGGCCATGCCGAGGATCTTATTTCTTCTCTTGCGCGTCATCATCGCGCCCTTGATACGTGCCATCTTTCGTTGTCCTCCTTATTTGTACGGGATCATGCGCTTGACGGTAGCGGCGTTGGTGCTGTCGGCGTAGGCGCCCTTGCGCAGGCCGCGCTTACGCTTGGTGGTCTTGCCGTGGCCGTTGAGCAGATGGCTCTTGAAGGCGTGGGCACGCTTGACCTTGCCGTTCTTGGTCAGGGAGAAGCGCTTTTTGGAAGCGCTGTGGGTCTTCAGTTTCGGCATATCAGTTCGTCTCCTTTGCTTTTTCTTGCTTGGGCTGTTTCTTTGGCGGGGTCTGGGCCTTCGGCGAGAGGAACTCGGTCATGAGCCGGCCCTCCAGCTTCGCGCCCTTGTCTACTTTCGCGATCTCCGCGCATTCGGCGGCAAAGCGCTCCAAAAGCTGCTTGCCCAGGTCGGTGTGGGCCATCTCGCGGCCCCGGAAGCGCACCGTTACCTTCAGGCGGTCGCCCTCGGACAGGAACTTCTGGCCGCTGCGAAGCTTCACCAGGAAGTCGTTCTCGCCGATGGAGGGAGACATGCGTATCTCCTTGACCTCGATGACGTGCTGGTTCTTTTTGGCCTCCTTCTCCCGCTTTGCCTGCTCGAAGCGGAACTTGCCGTAGTCCATGATCTTGCACACCGGGGGCTTCGCCGCCGGCGAGATCATCACCAGGTCAAGCTCACGCTCCTCCGCGATCTTCAAAGCCTCGTCGGAGGACATGATGCCCAACTGCTCGCCATCCTCGCCGATCAGGCGTACCTGCGGCTCCTGGATATCCTCGTTGAGAGGATGCGTTACGTTCGCTATTGCCGGAGCACCTCCTTACATGAATAACAAAAGCGCGGATACAGGACGTATCCGCGCAATACTCGCTTCTTCCCAAGGGAAAAGGGCTTGCGGCCGCGGCGCGCGCATAAAGGCGGCCGGGCGAGGACGGATACCATGCGTCCTGCTTTGTGCCCTGATAATATACCAGTTTATCCCCCGTTTGTCAAGAAAATATTTGTTGACTCAGTACTCCGTGGGCTCCGTCGGTTTCTCCTCCGCCGCCGGGGCCTCCGGCGCGGCGGGGACGGTCTCGGCCGGGGCCTTCTCCAGCTCCTTCACCAGCTTCACGATGCGGCTGGTGCCCAGGCGCTCGGCGCCCAGAGCGATCATATCCTCCGCGTCCTGGAGCGTGGCGATGCCGCCGGCGGCCTTCACCTTCACGTGGGGGCCGCAGTTGTCCCGGAGGAGCTTCACGTCCTCCCGGGT
>CANRKN010000030.1 GCA_947631215.1 uncultured Oscillospiraceae bacterium
GCCCAGATCGTCCGGGACATCCTGGCCGGCGCCCCCGGTCCCAAGCGGGACGCGGTGCTCATGAACGCCGGCGCGGCCCTGTATATCGCCGGCAAGGCGGCCAGCTGGGCCGAGGGCGTGACTCTGGCGGCGGAGCTCATCGACAGCGGCAAAGCCGCCGCGACCCTTGCCAGGTTCATCGAGGTCTCCAACCGCCCGGAGAGCTGAGATGACCATCCTGGACCAATTGGCCGCCCACGCCCGGGAGCGGGTGGCGGCGGACAAAAAGATCGTCAGCCCGGAGGCCATGGAGGCGCTGGCCAACGAGGGCGGTCCGGCCGACGGGCAGGCGTTCGTGGACGCGCTCACCAAGCCGGGCCTCAGCTTCATCTGCGAGGTGAAGCGGGCATCCCCCTCCAAGGGGCTCATCGCGCCGGACTTTCCCTACCTGGACATCGCCCGGGCATATGCGGCCGCCGGGGCGGATGCGGTGTCCTGCCTCACGGAGCCCAAGTGGTTTTTGGGCTCGGACGACATCTTCCGGGATATTCGCCGGACCATATCCCTCCCCATGCTCCGCAAGGATTTCACCGTGGATGAGTACCAGCTTCACCAGGCCAAGGTCATGTGCGCCAACGCGGTGCTGCTCATCTGCGCCATCCTGGACACGGCCACGCTGGCGAAGTACTTGGAGATATGTGACCGGCTGGGCCTGGCCGCCCTAGTGGAGACCCACGACGAGGGGGAGATCCGCTCCGCCCTCAGCGCCGGGGCCCGGATCATCGGCGTGAACAACCGGAACCTGAAGGACTTCACCGTGGACTTCTCCAACGCCGCCCGGCTGCGGGAGCTGATACCGCCCGAGGCGGTATATGTGGCGGAGAGCGGCGTGACCGGGCCTAAGGACGCGGCGGCGCTGAAGGCACTGGGGGCCGACGCGGTGCTGATGGGAGAGGTCCTCATGCGGGCGAAGGACAAGGCCGCGCTTTTGGCGGCCATGCGGGAGGCGGCCCGATGACGAAGATCAAGATATGCGGCCTGTACCGGCCCCAGGACATAGAATACGTCAACGCCGCCCGGCCGGACTGGTGCGGGTTCATCATCAACTTTCCCAAGAGCCACCGGAACCTGGCCCCGGACCGGGTCCGGGCCCTGCGGGCGGGGCTGGACAGCGGTATCGTCCCTGTGGGTGTATTTGTGGATAGCCCCGTGGAGGACGCGGCGGCGCTCCTGAACGACGGCACCATATCCGTGGCCCAGCTCCATGGCCATGAGGACGAGGGTTATATCGCCGCCCTCCGCGCCCTGGCCCCCGGCTGCACGGTGTGGAAGGCATTTAAAGTCCGCACCGCCGGAGACCTGGCCGCCGCCAACGCCTCCGCCGCCGATATGGTCCTCTTAGACAACGGCTACGGCACCGGCGCGGCCTTCGACTGGTCCCTGACCCAGGGCGTGACCCGGCCCTATATCCTGGCCGGCGGCCTGATGCCGGAAAATATCCCCGACGCCATTGACCGGCTTCGCCCATGGGGCTTAGACATCTCCAGCGGCGTGGAGACGGATAAAAAGAAAGACTTTACAAAGATCATGGCGGCGGTAGCCGCCGCGCGAAAGGAATGAACGCCATGTCCAACGGACGATTCGGTATCCACGGCGGACAGTATATCCCCGAGACATTGATGAACGCGGTCATCGAACTGGAGGCCGCCTATAACCACTACAAAGACGACCCGGATTTCAACAGGGAGCTTACGTATCTCTTCAACGAGTACGCCGGGCGGCCCTCCCGGCTGTACTACGCGGAGAAGATGACCCGGGACCTGGGCGGGGCGAAGATCTACCTCAAGCGGGAGGACCTGAACCACACCGGCGCCCACAAGATCAACAACGTTCTGGGCCAGGCGCTGCTGGCGAAGAAGATGGGCAAGACCCGCCTCATCGCCGAGACCGGCGCCGGCCAGCACGGCGTGGCCACGGCCACCGCCGCCGCCCTCATGGGCATGCAGTGCGTGGTGTTCATGGGCGAGGAGGACACGAAGCGCCAGGCCCTGAACGTGTACCGGATGCGCCTTCTGGGCGCGGAGGTGGTGCCCGTGACCACCGGCACCGGCACGCTGAAGGACGCCGTATCCGAGGCCATGCGGGAGTGGACCCGCCGCATCGACGACACCCACTACTGCCTGGGCTCCGTCATGGGCCCCCACCCGTTCCCCACCATCGTGCGGGACTTCCAGGCGGTGATCTCCCGGGAGATCAAAGAGCAGCTCCAGGAGAAGGAGGGCCGGCTGCCCGACGCGGTGATCGCCTGCGTGGGCGGCGGCTCCAACGCCATCGGCAGCTTCTACCACTTCATCCCGGAGCCCTCCGTGCGGCTCATCGGCTGCGAGGCCGCCGGGCGGGGCGTGGACACCTTTGAGACCGCCGCCACCGTCGCCACGGGAAGGCTCGGCATCTTCCACGGGATGAAGAGCTACTTCTGCCAGGATGAGTACGGCCAGATCGCCCCGGTATATTCCATCTCCGCGGGGCTGGATTACCCCGGCGTGGGCCCGGAGCACGCATGGCTTCACGACACCGGCCGGGCGGAGTACGTGCCCGTCACCGACGCTGAGGCGGTGGACGCCTTTGAGTACCTGGCCCGGACAGAGGGCATCATCCCGGCCATCGAGTCCGCCCACGCCGTGGCCTACGCCCGGAAGCTGGCCCCGGCCATGGGAAAGGATAAGATCATCGTCATCACCATCTCCGGCCGGGGGGACAAGGACTGCGCCGCCATCGCCCGCTACAGAGGGGAGGATATCCATGAGTAACATCCATAAGGCCTTTGAAAACGGCAAGGCGTTCATCCCGTTCATCACCTGCGGCGACCCGGACCTGGAGACCACCGCTGCCTGCGTGCGGGCCTGCGCGGCCAACGGGGCAAGCCTCATCGAGCTGGGCATCCCCTTCTCCGACCCCACCGCCGAGGGCCCGGTCATCCAGGCGGCCAACCTGCGGGCGCTGACCGGCGGCGTCACCACGGACAGGATATTCGATCTGGTCCGGGACCTGCGCCGGGACGTGACTGTGCCCATGGTGTTCATGACCTACGCCAACGTGGTCTTCTCCTACGGCGCGGAGCGGTTCATCTCCACCTGCCGGGACATCGGTATCGACGGGCTCATCCTGCCCGACCTGCCCTTTGAGGAGAAGGGGGAGTTCCTGCCCCTGTGCCGGCAGTACGGCGTGGACCTGATATCCCTGGTGGCGCCCACCTCCGCCGACCGCATCGCCATGATCGCCCGGGAGGCGGAGGGCTTCCTCTACATCGTCTCCAGCCTGGGCGTCACCGGCACCCGCAGCGAGATCACTACGGACCTGGCCTCCATCGTGAAGGTGGTCCGGGCCAATACGTCCATCCCCTGCGCCATCGGCTTCGGCATCTCCACGCCGGAACAGGCGGCCAAGATGGCCTCTTATTCCGACGGGGCCATCGTGGGCTCGGCCATCATCAAGCTGCTGGCCCAATACGGCAAGGACGCGCCGGAGCATGTGGGCGCGTATGTGCGGACCATGACGGAGGCCCTTGGGTAACGGGGACGCCGGTAAGAATGAAAAACTCCTCACTTCCGGGATGGAAGTGAGGAGTTTTGTTTGGGAGAGTACCTTTCCGCTCATGCCTGCGGGTCCCCCGGACCCGCAGGCATGGACAGGACTTACTTGCGGCGCTCCGCGAGGGTGGCCACGTTGGACTCCACGCGCTTCTTGTTCAGCGGGTAGAGGAAGATCAGCACCACGGCCAGCAGCGCGTAGCCGATGGCGGGCACCAGGCAGGTGATGTTGTAGATGCCGTTGGTGACGCTCTCTTCGAACTGGGTCTCGGCGGTGTAGCCGATCATGGTCAGCAGCAGGCCGGTGACGCCGGAGGAGGCCGCCTGGCCCAGCTTCCGGGCGAAGGAGTACACGGAGTAGATCTCGCCGTCGGAGCGGGAGCCGGTGCGCACCTCGGTGTCGTCGATGACGTCGGTGATCATGGCCCAGCAGATCAGGGAGAAGATGCCCAGACCGATGTAGCTGATGGAGTACAGGCCCAGGAACACCCAGGCGTTGTGGGTGTGCATGATGAAAGCGATGACGAACACCACCACGCCCAGGATGGAGGCGTAGATGCCCAGCTCCTTGCGGCCGAACTTGGTGGACAGCTTCACAACGAACACAGAGCAGACCAGGGTGATGACCGTGCCCACCAGGCCGGCCATGGACTGAGCCTGGACGTTGCCGAAGTAGTTGGGATACACATAGGCCATCATGCCCTGGCTGGTCAGCTGGACCAGCAGCTGGCAGATGGAGGCCACCACGATGCCGATGAGGGCGCGGTTGGTGACCAGGCCCTTCAAAAGCTTGCCCAGGTTGAACTTCTCGGTCTTCTGCTCGACCTTCACGCGCTCGGTGGTCATGTGGAAGCAGAGCAGGTAGCACACCACGGCGCCGATGGAGCAGATCAGAGAAAAGATGATGACCTTGTTGGGGGCCATGACCTGCTGGCCGGCTTCGTTGGTGTAGTAGATGATGAGGGGCATGATCACGCCGATGCAGGTGCCGGCGAGGGTCGCGCCGATGGTACGGAAGGTGGACAGCTCAGCCCGGTCCTTGGGCTCGGCGGAGATGGCGGACGCCATGGAGCCGTAGGGGATGTTGATGGAGGTGTAGAACACGCTGCCCCACAGCAGGTAGGTGAAGAACATCCAGAAGATCTTGAAGCCCATGGCCATGTCCTTGAACCAGGTGGCGTACAGCAGGAAGGAGGCCACCGCCACGGGGCCGCACATCCGGCGCATCCAGGGCTTGAACTTGCCGTCCTTGGTGGGCTTGGAGCGGTCCACGATCTGGCCCATGGTCACGTCGGTGAACGCGTCCACGAAACGGGCCAGCATCATCATGATGCCGACGAGGCCGGCGCTGACGCCCATAACGTCCGTGTAGAACTTCATTAGCAGGGAGGAGGACAGAATGAAGGTGAAGTCGTTGCCGAAGTCACCAAACATGTAGCCCAGCTTATCCCTTATGCCGAAGGGGCGCAGGGTGGTAGGGGTTTCTTTTGCCATTTTTGCTTACTCCTTTTCTTGTTTATTTCAGCTCCCCCCGGGAGCAAAAATACATGTTTTACGCCTTCTTGATCTTGATGAGCTGGGCGTTGAGGCTCTCCAGGAAGCCGTCCGGCAGCATGCCGCCGCCAAGCGACATCATGGCCTCGGGCGTCATGCCCTTCATCATGCCCCACATGCCCTCGCCGGGGGCCACGTCGAAGTTGGTGGCCATCTTCACGGCCTTGCGGACAACGGCGCCCACCTCTTCGTTTTTGAAGAGCTCCTCCATGGTGTCCTTCACGCTGTAATAGCCTTCCGGGAACTCCATGGGGGCGGTCAGGTCCAGGTCGCCCACCATCTTGAACCAGTTGGCCACGCCCTCGGCCCGCTCGTTGACCTCGGGCAGGACGTAGATGGCCGGCTCCTTTTCGACCTTTTCCAACGTGGCGGTGTCCTTCACGCCTCCGGCCACGGCCAGGAGGGTGTTGAAGCCGTCCTTGAGGGCGACGGTGAACTCAAAGACCTTCTCCGCGCTCTGCTCGGCGATCTTCTCCCCGTCGAGATAGAGCTCCACCGTGGGCTGGTTGGAGTAGACCTTTACGAGGGTGGTCTCCCCGGCCCGCTGGGCATACCGCTTGCCGCAGATGTGCACCATGGGCTCCTTCGTCCAATAGGCCTGGTAGACATAATAACTATCCTTCTTGGTCTTCCGGTCCATGGTCATGAGGCCCTTGTTGTTCCGGCCGGCCACGCCGCCCTCGTTCCGGGCCGCGCACCCGAAGTCGAACATGTTCCACACGTGGGTGGACCACATCCAGGGCCGTTCGTCGAAGACCTTCGCCAGGTGCTCGTGGTACAGAGCCTGATACTCCTCGGAGTAGTCCTTGCAGGCGGGGTTCGGCCCGTGGTAGGTGATGATGCCCTCGCAGCCGTACTCGCTCATGCCGAGACAGATGTCCGGGTGGACGGCATGGAAGTTATCCAGCCAGGGCCCGTTGTCCTCCATCTTGCCGCCGTACCAGCCGAAGTAGTGGTTGTAGCTCTCCACGTCGGTGATGTGGTGCATGGGGCTCTCCACCGGGGTCATGGACACATGGGCGATGGTGGTGAGACGGGTGGGATCCAGCTTGTGGCAGAGCTCGTTCAGTTCCTTGTGATTTTCCACCAGCTTTTCGCTGATGCCGCCGATCAAAATTTCGTTGGACACGCCCCAGAAGCAGATGGAGGGGTGGTTGTAGTTCTGGATGATGAGCTCCGTCATCTGGCTGACGCAGTTTTCATGGGCGGCGGGGTCCTTGTTGAACACGCTGATGAAGGGGATCTCCGCCCAGATGATGAAGCCCAGCTCGTCGCAGGCGTCGTAGAAGTCCTGGGAATGCTGATAGTGGGCCAGGCGGATGGTGTTGGCCCCCAGCTCTTTGATGAGGTAAGCGTCCTCATAGTGGTCGTCGGCGGTGAGGGCGTTGCCCTTGTAGAGCCTATCCTGGTGGCGGCTGACGCCCCGGAGGGGGGTCTGGACGCCGTTGAGGATGAACCCTTCGTCGGGGGTGACGGAGAAGCTCCGCACGCCGGCCCGGCAGGCGATCTCGTCGTAGGCCTCATTCCGCCGCTGCAGGGTGGCGGTGACGGTGTAGAGATAGGGCTCGTCGATGCTCCACAGCTTCGCGTCCGGTACGGATACGGTCACGGCGGGGCTGTCCGCCGGCCGGCAGGCCGCGGCCACCTCGTTGCCCTCCTCGTCCTCCACGGACCACAGGACCGTAAAGTTTTCGTCGGCGTTCTTCACCCAGGCGTTCAGTTCGAAGGCGGCGCCGCCGCAGGGCTGGGGCTTGGGGGTGACGGCGAGGCCCGGCCCGCCGAAGTACTCCAGGTCGAAGTGGGCGTCGGGGACGCTGATGATGTTCACGCCCCGGTACAGGCCGCCGTAGAAGGTGAAGTCGGCGGACTGGGGATAGACGCTGCTCTTCTCCTCGTTGGAGCAGGCGATGACGAGAAGATTCTCTTCGCCTTCCTTGCACAGGTCGGTCACGTCCGCCCGGAAGGTGGAGTAGCCGCCCTCGTGGTAGGTCACTTCCTTGCCGTTGACATATACCGTGGCCTGCTGGCCCGCGGCCAGCACCTCCACGAACACCCGGCCCCCGGCTAGGGGCTGTTTTGGCGTTTCAAAGGTGCGGGCATACCAGCATTTGCCGCGATAGTAGCTGCCGTTGCCGTCGCAGCCGTCCACCGCGTTCCAGGTGTGGGGCAGGTCGACGCTCTCCCAGTCCGCGGGCAGTTTATCAGGCAGGCCCGCGTCGGCTTTGATGAACTTCCAGCCTTTGTCGATGTTGATGACTTGACGCATGTTCTCCTCCTTTTCTTTAGATGCGGGTGTCCCACAGACCGCAGAAGCTGTCGATGGGGTCCTTCCCGTGGAATGCCTCCGGCCCGGTCACCAGCGCCTCCACCAAGGCGTCCATGGTGTAGGGTTTGGAGTCGTAGGCGTTGATGTAGGTGCGCACCGCGGGGATGTCCGCCAGCATGGTGGGCAGGTTCACGCTGATGGCCACCACGGGCACCTCGAACACGTACCAGGGGATCTCGCCGCCGCCCTTGGACATGCCGAAGGCGGGGTGGCCGTTCGCCACGTCGCAGAGGGTTATCACCAGGTCCATCTGGGAGACGAAGTCCGCGATGGCGTTCTTCCCGGCGAAGTAGAGGTTCAGACTGGGGGCCTCGCCCGCGGCGATCTGCTTTTTGATCTTCTCCAGGGGGCTTTCATAGATGAAGGCGTCGAAGCCCTTTTCGATGAGCCGGTCCCGCAGGTCCTCGGCGGGGTTTTTGCGCCTGCCGCCGGCGCCCATGGCCATGGCCGCCAGCGCCGCCATGGGCCCGTCCGCGCCCTTGACGTACACGATCATGATCCGCTTGGTCTTCTTCGGGTCCAGGGGCAGCACGCCCTCGTCCTTGTACTTCACCAGCGTCAGGGCCTCCCGGCTGATGGCCTCGGCGGTCTTCTTGTAGCTGGGGTCTGAAAGCACCCCGGGCAGGGCCTCGGGGGAGGGGACAAGTTCTTCCTTCGCCTTCTTGTTGAGTCCCATGTGGGCCTTCAGGCCCAGGATGCGCGTCAGCGCCTCGGTCATGCGGGCCTCAGAGATAATGCCGGTCTTATAGGCGTCCAGCATGGTCTGGAAATCCTCGTCCGGGTCGTTGAAGAACAGGAACATGTCGCACCCGGCGTTGATGGCGGCGGGCAGCATGTCCCGGCGCTTCATCCGGTCCGTCATGCCCACCATGTGGCTGGCGTCGGTGACCACCATGCCGTTGAAGCCCAGCTCCTCCCGGAGTAACCCGGTCATGATCTCGGGGCACAGGGTGGCGGGCAGCATCTCGTCGTCGGTGATGCCGGGGCGGACCTGCCGCATGTACTTGGGCAGCATGATGTGTCCGCCCATGATGGCGTCCAGGCCGCCGTCGATGAGGGTCTTGTAGACCATGCCGTAGGTGGCCATCCACTGTTCCCGGTCGAATTCGTTGATGTTGTTGGCCATGTGGGCGTCCCGGTAGTCCTGGCCGTTGCCGGGGAAGTGCTTGGCGGCGCAGGCGAAGCCATCGATCGTGTGGGCCCCGTCCAGATAGGCCCGGCTCATGGCGGCGACACGCTCCGGGTCATTGCCGAAGCCTCGGGAGATGATCTCCTCGTTCTGCCAGTTGTAGTGGATGTCGCACACCGGCGCGAAGGCCATGTTGCAGCCGATGGCCGCGGCCTGCTCGTTCGCCATGCGGCCCAAGTCGTGGGCGTACTGGGCATTGCCCGTGGCGCCTATCTTGATACCAGCGCCGATGTTCACGCCGTCGGAGCAGGCCCCGTCGCCGCCGGCCTCGGTGTTGCAGGCGATGATGAGAGGCACCTTGGCGTACTTTTGCAAAACGCGGTTCTGCTCCAGCACCTTCGCCCCGGGCATGCCGTTATACCGGCAGCCGCCCAGGTGGTACTTCTCCATGAGCTCCTTGAGATAGCCCTCCTCCTGGCTGGAGGTGAGCTGGAAAAAGAGCTGGCCCACCTTTTCCTCGTCGGACATGCCCGCGATGGTCTTCTCCACCCAGGCGACGTCCTCGTTGGATAAGAAATAGGGATTGGCTTTTAAGTCGACCATAGGGTATCCTCCTTACAGATGGGTGTCCCACACGCCGCAGAACGCGTCCACCGGGTCCTGGCCGTGGAAAGCCTCCGGGCCGGTCATGAGCTTCTCCACCAGGGCGTCCAGGGTGGCGTCCAGGCTGTCGTAGGTGTTGATATAGGTCCGGGCCTGGGGGATGTCCGCCAGGACGAAGGGCTGCTGGGTGCCGACAACGATCACGGGCAGCTCGTGGACGTACCAGGGAATCTCGCCGCCGCCCTTGGTCATGCCGAAGGCGGGCCGGGCCACCGGCTGGAAGCCGCCGGCGATGTCCACCATGGTGATGATCAGGTCCTGCCCCGCTACGAAGTCCTTGATGGCGGACTTGCCGGCGAAGTAGAGGTTCAGGTCCGCCTTCTCGCCCCGCTGTATCTGCTGCATCAGCTTCTGGATGGGGCTCTCGTATACGAAAGCGTCGAAGCCCTTTGCGATGAGCCGGTCCCGCAGCTTGTCGGCGGGGGAGACGGCGTTCTGGTTGAACAGCGCGCCCAGGCCCGGGGCCTCCAGGCCCTTCACGTATACGATCATGATCTTCTTGTACCGCTCGGGGATCATGGGCAGCACGTCGGCGTCCTTGTACTTCACCAAGGTGATGGCCTTGTCGGCGATCTCCTTCTGGGCGGCCTTGTGCTCGGCGCAGCCGACTATTTCGTGCACCTGCGCCTTGGGGGGCATGATCTCGGTCTTGGCCTTCTTGTGCAGTCCCATGTGGGCCTTGAGGGCTAGGATGCGGTGCAGGGCGTCGCTGAGGCGCTCTTCGGTGATGCGCCCGTCCAGATAGCCCGCCTTCATGGCGTTGAAATCCTCTTCCATGTCGTTGAAGAACAGGAACATGTCCACGCCGGCGGCGATGGCGGCGGGCATCAGGTCCTTCCTCTTCATGCGGCAGGTGAGGCCCACCATGTGGCTGGCGTCGGTGAGGACCATGCCGTTGAAGCCCAGCTTGCCCCGCAGAAGGCCGGTGATCAGCTCGGGGGACAGGGTGGCGGGCATGATGTCGTCGTCGGCGATGGTGGGGTTAAAATGCCGCGTATAGGCAGGCTGCATGATGTGCCCGGCCATGATGGCCTCCAGCCCCGCGTCGATCAGCGTCTCATAGACCTTGCCGAAGGTGGCGTCCCACTGCTCGCAGGAATAGCTGTTTACGGAATTGGCCACATGCTGGTCCCGGAAGTCCAGGCCGTCGCCGGGGAAGTGCTTGGCGGCGCAGGCGAAGCCGGGGTTCTCATGGGCGCCCTCCAGATAGGCCTTGGCCATGGCCGCCACCTGGGCGGTGTCGTTTCCGTAGGTGCGCAGGCCGATGACCGGATTCTCCCAGTTCAGGAAGATGTCGCTGACCGGGGCGAAGGACAGGTTGCAGCCGATGGCCGCGGCCTCCTTGTTGGACATGTAGCCCAGGTCATGGGCGTATTTGGGGTCCCGGGTGGCGCCGATCTTCGTTTGGCAGCCGATGGGCGTGCCGTCCACGCAGGCGCCGTTGCCGCCGTTTTCGGTGTTGCAGGCGATGATGAGGGGGATCTTGCTGTTCTCCTGGAGGATGCGGTTCTGCTCGTAGATCTCGTCGGCCTTGCCCGGGTTATAGCGGATGCCGCCGATGTGGTACTTGCCCACCGTCATCTTCAGGTATTCCTCGTCCCGGCTGTCGCCCATGTTGAAGAAGAGCTGGCCTATCTTCTCGTCCAGGCTCATCCCGGCGATGGTGTCCTCCACCCACTTGCAGTCCTCATCCGTCAGGAAAAAGGGCTTCGCTTTCATGTCTACCATGGCTTTCTCCTCCTTTTATATTGCTTTTGACAGGGCCTCAGCCCCCCAGGTTTTTCAGGAATGCGTCTATTTTTGCCTGTTGGTATTCTCCGGCGTAAGTGCCGTCCAGAAGATGCCCGAACCCCTCGGACACGAACTCCTCCCAGCACTCCTTCTCCTGCCGGACCCGGATGGGGTAGTAGAGCACGCCGTTTTTGGTGGCCGCGTCCATGTCCCCCGGCGCGTCGCCGCACATGAGCACGTGGTCGGGAGCGTACCCCTGCTTTAAGAGCTCCGCTATGCAGAACGCCTTGCTGCCCACGTCCTGGGCGCAGACCACGTCGGTGTGGGGCAGCAGGCCGTACTTTTCCCACTCCTCCAGCACCGCGCCGGGGTTGGCGCTGGACACGATGGCCACGTCCGCCTTCTCATGGGCCAGGGCCAACGCTTCCTGCACCCCGGGGTAGGGCAGCTTCATGCTGTCGGGCAGGGCGTTGATGGCCTCGTTCACGGCCTTGGACCAGCTCAGCGCCTTTTTGAGGATGGCGCTCCCCGTCTCGTCGATGGCCTTTTGCACGGCGTCGTTGCTGGGGGCCGCGCCGGAGTTCACCCAGGCGGTCAGGTCGGCCAGGCCCTCGATAGGCGTGTATTTTTCGTTGATCTCCGTGAGCATCAGGTTCAGGCCCTTGAACCGGTTGATGCCCCGGGTCATGGAATAAAGGTTTATCTCGTTCCAGCGGGTCAGAATGTCGTCCCGCCAGGCCTCCAGGCCCCACTCGTCGATGATCTTCGGGCCGAAGCAGTGGATGTGCTTGCAGTCCATGGTGTCCATGGCGCAGCCGTCCGAGTCCACGCATACCAGAAAGTCCTTTTTCCTCTTGAAGTCCTTGAACGCGCCCATAGCCTCCTCCTTTCGATGAAAAGCGCCCCGTAAAGTATCAGAATTGCATAAAAACACCTTGTATTCTCTTATTATAATTGTTCATTAAACAAATAAGAAATATCTGTTTTCTGTTTTTATATATACAAAAGGGAATAAATATGCTATACTTGCCCCGAGAGGATGTGTATGGTATGAACATTTCCCTGAACGCCATCCGGTATTTCATCACGGCGGCCCGGTATGAGAACTTCTCCCGGGCGGCCAACGAGCTCTACACGGCCCAGCCCAATTTGAGCAAGCGCATCGCGGAGCTGGAGCACACCACCGGGGTGCGGCTGTTCCACCGGGTGGGCAAGCAGGTGCGCCTCACGGAGGCGGGCAGGCTCCTGAGCCAGGAGTGGGCGGAGGCGCTGGACAAGATAGACCAGTCGCTTTTGGCGGCCCAGGCCCTGCAGCAGGAGCGGGACAACGTCCTGGCCATGGGGGTGCTGGAGGGCGTGAGCGTGTCCTCCATGGTGCCCCAGCAGCTGCGGTCCTTCCAGGAGGAGCACCCGGATATCATCCTGCGCCTGGAGCGGTGCAGCATGCACCGGCTCTGGCAGGAGTTCGGCGCCGGGCGCCTTGACATGATCGTCACCAGCGAGGTCAGCGGCATAGCCCCGCCCATCCCCGCGTCCATGGTCCGGCGCATCATGAGCACCTGCCGAGGGGTCATCGCCATCAACGCCCGGGACCCCATGGCCCAGCACGACACGGTGACGCTGCCCATGCTCCGGGACGAGAGCTTCATCGCCCTTTCTCAGGAGGAGACGCCCCAGGGCTTTCGCACCCTCCAGGAGGTATGCCGCCGGGCGGGGTTCGAGCCCCGCATCATCCGGGAGGCCGCCTCCATCGAGACGCTGCTCCTGTACGTGGAGGCGGGCATCGGCATATCCGTCATCTCGGAGAATAACCGCATCGTCTCCGACCCCAACGTGCGGCTCATCCCGGTGGACGATCTCTACTTCGACGACGTGATCTATTGGCGCACCGAGCCCCTGCGCCCGGCGGTCCGTGCGGCGGTGGCGCTATTGCCGTAAGGGCGGAAAGACGTGGTTTAGAATAAAGGAGAGGAAAACATGAAAAGAATCATAACAGTCTTGAGCATCATACTTATGCTGCTTCAGTGTCTCGCCGCTGCTGCTCTCGCGTCAAACGATGATGACCTCGACACTCAGAACCTGGACCTTACCGCGCTTGAATCATATGTGAATAGTCTGACAGCGGAAGCGGAACAACATATATTTCAAATCGAAGAGTATTATACGGAACTTGGTGAACTAGCAGAAAAGTATGATAACGCGCTCAGTGTGTTTGAGACAGACCTTTTCTCGTTGTCTTGGGCTGGGAAAGTGCTGACTAATGAAGAGCAGGAAACTCTGATAGAATACGGCCAGAATGTTTCCGGCGTGGTCATTGAAGGAGTCAACACGCGGAAAGATAGCCAATTGATACTTCTGAACGTAATCACGCCGGAAGCGGATGACATGACCACCAGTGAGTACGATATCTATAATGAAATCTATGATTCGCTCGCAAACTATTTTGGCGACCTAGTTGAGCAGGTGGCGGAGATCGATAGACAGTTGCAGCAGGTGATCAAAGATGGTCTTAAGGACGACGGTATTCTGGTCGTGGAAGAGTTTAAATCGATCAATGGTATTGTTGAGAAGTTAAAAGCCATTCAGGCCAAAATTGCGGTGTCAGAGCCAAAAGCTGCACAAGAAGAGCTTGCGGAATGGGTGGAGATATATAAGCAGCAAACATCACATGACGATGAATCTGATTCTGATGTTGCTCTCGCAGAAACAGAGGCGGAAGAGGATGCTCCAATTTTATTCCGGGACATTGAGTGGGGAGTTTCCTTGCCCGAGGCACTTGAAGGTATGCCCGAAGGTGTGAAGTTCTTCAATATAGAGCCAGGAACGTCATTAACCGTATATGGAGAAATGTTTGACACATACAATTTTTATCTTGATGGTGATATTATAGGGTATGTATCTGCGATGTCCAGCTCTCTTGAAGGGATAAAAATCGCCGGATATGAATTATCAGGTATTATTATGCGCTTTGCTTTTGTACCAAATGAAGATGGCCTACTTATTCAGGACGATCAACATACCAAACTGTATTTCGCCCAGTATAAACTCTGTCCGAAAGACCTAGACGCGGCGTATACAGACCTTACCGAAAAGCTCTCGGCTCTTTATGGAGAGCCAGACTCTGTAACAAGCGAAAATTATTTGGTGGACAAAAACTATACAGCATGGGAGGGTGCGGACAATACCATGCTCGTTTTGTATAGTGAAGTATATCCTTCTGGCAGTAAGGGCATAGAAATACGGTATGGTACCTTGGACGGGGATGAATGGATGCAGCAGGCCAATGATGCTCTAATAAAACAAGAATCGATCGAAGCCGTATCAAATATAGACGGCCTATAATTTCGCAAAAATAAAAATGCCCGCCCCGGTCTCCCGGAACAGGCTTGACAATTTCGGATGTGGCGATTATACTGTAAGCACAAAAAGCGCTGCCGGTTCCGGTCAGCCCTTAAAGGTCTTTGAAGTGATCGCTGAACTTGTCAGGGTTACCGGCGGTCACTTCTTTTTCGCCTGAATGAACAGGCTGCAAATACCGATGATGACCAAACAAAGTTCAAGAACTTCGGATGTACTCATGGGCAGCCCCCCTTTCCAGAGATCAGGGGGCAAGAAGCTGCCCCCTGTAAAAGAGGGCTGACCTTCGCCGACAGCGCGGGCCACATAGTGGCTTGCCCGCATAGTATCACAGGACTCTCCAAAAATCAACATAAACACGCCCGCACCGGTCATCCGGAACGGGCTGCAAAGTCAGCCAACACCACAGTATAGAAAAGCACAGGTACGGTTTTTCGTACCTGTGTTTTTTGCTGTATCAGCTTTTTACATGGCGGGGCCGGTGGCGGAGGGGGTATAGACCCGGGCGGCCAGCTCCTGGTTCAGGGCGTACAGGCCCTTGGCGTCGGTGCCGAAGAGCTTCATCTTCTTCACCATGTCGTCGGCGTTGGTCTCCTCCTCGCCCTGCTCCTTGATGAACCAGTCCAAAAACTGCATGGTCTTGTAGTCCTTCTGCTCAAAGGCCTCGTGGTAGATGGCGGTGATGAGAGAGGTCACGTACTGCTCGTGCTCATAGCCCGCCTCCAGGGGGGCAAGGTGGGTTTTGAACTCCTTGTCGGGCTTGTCGATGGGCAGGAACTCCACCTTCACGCCGCTGTTGATGAGGTAGCGGCGGATCATAAAGGCGTGGTCCCGCTCCTCCTGGGCCTGGACCTCGTACCAGTGGGCGAAGCCGTCCAGCCCCTCGTCAGCGTAGTAGTTGGCGAAGTCAAGATAGAGATAGGCCGAATAGAGCTCCTTGTTGACCTGCTCGTTCAGCAGCTTGGCGATCTTTTTATCCAGCATGAAAATACCCTCTTTTCCAAAAATTTTGGTACGAGCATTATACTACCAATACCTCAAGGAAATCAAGATGCCTTGCTCTCCCGGATGAGTCCGGAGGCCTTCTTCCACCGGCCGGATAGCAGGCGCGTGGAGAAGAGGACGGAGCGCAGCACCCAGTCGGAGCCCATGCCGATCCAGTAGCCCATGGCGCCGAGCTGGGGCATGCCGGGGATGCGGTCCGTGGTGAGCAAAAACGCCAGCGTCACCCGCATGAGGAACATGGACGCGACCGCGCCGTACATCACATATTTCACGTCGCTAGTGGCCTTCAGTATCCCCGGGGCGGTGAAGGAGAGGGGATAGGTGAAAAATTGAAGCGTCAGGCAGAACCAGAGGCACTGTTTTCCTATGGCCTTGGCCTCGGCCACATAGCCGTAGAGCCCGGTCAAAAACGGCGTGAGGGCCAGGAACGTGCCCACACAGACGGCGTTCGCCGCGTAGGATATGACCAGCATCCGCTTCATATAGTATTTCACCTGGTCCGGGTCGCCGGCGCCCACCGCCTGGCCGATGACCGTGAGGCAGGAGGTGCCCACGCCGCCGCCCACCACCGAGGCGAAGTTGTTGATCTGGTTGGCGATGGTGTTGCCGTTGGCCTGGATGTTGATGTGGATGACTTTGCCCGCCTCGTCCAGGCCGGTGAGGCTCTTGGCGCCGGTGGCGTACACGGCCGCGTTCACGAAGGTGTTGGTCATGAGCTTGCCAAGCTGGAAGAGGGCCGACTCCACGCCGCTGGGGATGGCCAGCGTCAAAATGCTCTTGATCATCGCCCCGTCGAAGCGGAACCGCTCCCATATCCGCACCCGCACGGGGTTGTCCTTCCGGGAAAGCAGTCCCAGCATGAAGAGCGCCGGGATGGCCCGGCAGAAGAGGGTGGCGAGGCCCGCGCCCAGCACGCCCATATTGAATACGAACAAAAACAGGGCGTTGAGCCCCACATTCAGCACACAGCTGATGGCCGCGCTGGCCATGGAGGAAAAGCTCTTCCGCTGGGCCCGCAGAAGCGCCGCGCAGGCGTTAAAGAGGCCAATGAAGGGGAAGGAGACGGCGGTGACGTAAAAATAGGTTCGCTGGTAGGCGAAGGTGGAGCCGTCCACATTGCCGTAGAAGAGCCGGAGGATGGGCCTGTTGAGGATGAGGCAGCCTCCGCCCACGGCCAGGGAGATGCACACCACCAGGGCCAAGAGCTGCTTCGCCAGCTTGTTGGCCCGGGGCATATTGCCCGCCCCCAGGGCCTGGGAGGTGACGATGGCGCCGCCGGTGGCGAAGGCGGAGAAGAGCTGGATGATGAGATTATTGATATAGTCCACGTTGCCGATGGCGTTGCTGGCGTTGCTCCGCACCGCCTGGGCGGCGCGGATGTTGGACACCATCAGGGAGTCGAAAAAGCCCAAGGAGGTGGAAAATATCTGCTCGATGACGATGGGCAGCACCAGCCAGAGGAGCTGCCGCGACGTGAAGAGCGTATAGCGCCGTTTTGCCTTGACCATGTGAGATCGCCTTCTTTATTTATCCAGCCACAAAAAGTCCATGAACCCCGGCACCAGCTTCTCCCAGCTGGCCTCGTTGTGATTGCCGTCCTGCTGGCAGACGACCCGGGTGCGGGCGCCCTTCTCCTCCAGCATGCGGGCCACGGCGAGATTGTTCTTCGCCGTGGTGGTCTCGTAGTCTCCCACATGGCTCCGGCGGCTGTTGGCCTCCCTGGTGCCCCAGGAGAGATAGATACGTGTGTCCGAGTCCATGTCTGCCGCCCGGATATCCGCCCGCAGGGCGGGCATGCAGGGGGAGATGGAGCTGGAGACGCAGGCGGCCTTGGAGTAGACGCCGTTGTATTTGATGGCGGCGTAGAGGCTCATGAGCCCGCCCATGGAGGACCCGCCGATGGCCGTGGCCTCCCGGAAGGGATAGGTGCGGTATTCCCGGTCTATCATGGGCTTCAATTCCTCAGTCATGAAGCGCATGGTCTCGTCGCCCGTGCCCTGAAGGTCGCCCCAGAACTTGCCCGTGAAGTGGTAGGGGCAGTATTCATAGAGCCGCTCGTTCCCCTCGTGGCCGCATTCGATGCCCACTACGATCATGGGCTTTTCCCAGCCTTGCAGGAATTCGGCCAGGCCCCAGCTCTTGCCGAAGGTGGCGTCCGCGTCGGAAAAGAGGTTGTGCCCGTCAAAAAAGTACATGACCGGGTAGCGCTCCGAGGTCGTCTCGTATCCCTCCGGCAGCCAGATGTGCAGCGGGCGGTTTTTCCCCGCGGGTGTGAAGAGCATGTCGCGCTTGATGAGCATAGGAACGCCTCCCCGAAAAATCATCCACGCACAACTATATCACATTCCGCCCGTCCCGTCCATCCCCGTTAAGGGCACAAAAAAACCAGGCGCGCTGCGCGCCTGGTTTTCATGTCGCTTTCCTTTCCGCCGGGCCGCCCGGTCGTCATATGTGCTTCCATGACCACTCCGGCTCAGGATGGTTTTTTCTTATGCAGGCATCACAGATGCTATAAATGCTTCCCCAAAGATCGACGTCCGGGAAGTAGCGTTGGCCCATCCACAGAGTGACGCCCCCCTGGCCGCATTCGCAGCAGCAGGACCCGCCGTTGCTCGTCCCTCCGGCGACCTTGTCCAGGGCTTCGTCGGCCAGTTCTTCAAAGCTCTTATTATTGTTTTCCATGACGGTTCTCCTTTCTGTTTTCTGTCCCTTTATACGTTCTGGCGGGGCAAAAGAGCTAAGGGACGGGAAAATTTCCCGCCCGGTCATGTTCAGCCGTTGCCCGTGGGGATATAGCGGCGCAGAGCGCCGGCCACGTTGGACAGCGGCATGGTCTGCAGCCACACCCGGCCCGGGCCGGTGATGTCGGTGAGGAACAGGCCCTCGCCGCCGAAGAGGACGTTCTTCACGCCCTTCACGGTCTGGATGTCCATGGCGCAGGTGGCGTCCATAGCCGCCAGGTGGCCGGTGTCCACCAATATGTGCTGGCCGGGCTGCAGGTCGTATTCCACCACATGGCCGTCGAACTCCGCAAAGGCGACGCCGCTGCCGGAGACCTTCTGCAGGATGAAGCCCTCGCCGCCGAAGAGGCCCGCGCCCAGCTTCTTGTTGAAGTGGACGGACAGCTGCACCCCGGCCTCGCCGGCCAGGAACGCGCTCTTCTGGAAGATGATCTCTTTGCCCGGGGCGATCTCAAAGGGCTTGATGGAGCCGGGGAAGCTGGAGGCGAAGGCGATCATGCCCTGGCCGCCCTGGGCGGTATAGATGTTCTGGAATATCCGCTCGCCGGAGAACATCCGGCCCAGAGCCTTGCCCACGCCGCCGTTGGAGGTGGTCTCCATATGCATGTTGGGGCTCATCCAGCTCATGGAGCCGCCCTCGTTGATCATGCTCTCGCCGTCCGCCAGGGTGCACACCAG
>CANRKN010000031.1 GCA_947631215.1 uncultured Oscillospiraceae bacterium
TGCAAGCTGGGCCGCTCCGTCAACCCCGACCTGCACCTGGGCATCTGCGGCGAGCACGGCGGCGACCCCTCCTCCGTTGAATTCTGCCACAAGGTGGGCCTGGACTACGTGTCCTGCTCTCCCTTCCGTGTTCCCATCGCCCGCCTCGCCGCCGCACAGGCCGCGATCAAGAACGGCTGAGTCACGCGAGCGCATAGCGAATAAACAAAACAATATCCCCGGTCAGCGAAAGCTGACCGGGGATATTGTGTATATATGGCGTTAGGCGATAAATGCTTGTATGAACTGCTGTTCATACTCCCTCATTTTAGAATCAAACTCTTTGTAGCTGCCCGCATCCGTGGGGATCTTCAACCCATGCTTGATAAGGATGATATCATCCCGCGGCGTGACATCCTCTTCAAAGGTCGAGCCGCGATTCATCCGCAGCTTCAAATCATGGTCGCCGGTTGATTCTGGATAAAGATAATACCCCGCCTTCGCGTCAAATCGGAACATGTATGCAAGCACCTGTAAATAGTCCCGGTTACCGATGTTGTCGATCGGTTTGTATTTCGCATCGGCGATGATCTGGTTTTCGTGATTTCTGCTGATGAAATCAGGATAGATCAAGCCGATGTTTCCCGCAAACAGCCGCTGCCCGTCTTTGCCGCTCCTGTTCATGGGATGATAGAAGTGCTCCTTGAGCAAAGAGGAAACATATTCCTCCCAAAGCCACGCGCCGTCAAAGAGAATGCCATATATCTGCCGTGACCCTGATCCGATCTGGTGCTTCTGGCGGCGCAGGATCAAAAGGCACAGCCGCTGAAGCGCGAGATATTCCCGAAAGTAGGCATGGCGGACGGCGTTCTTTTTGTTCTCGTCGATGACTTTTTTCCTGTCGTATGCCTCATAGCCCGGGGTCGCATGAATAACAAGCTTTACCTCGTCCTTTACCTTGAGGAGCAAATTGTTCCCATAAGGTTTTCCTTTGATAAACTCGATAGTATGACGGACCAGCTCTGTCAGACTGTTGTCGTACGAGAACTCTCTCTGGCTGTAAGCGATATTCCCGATAAACGGAGTATTCTCCTGAATATGCCTTGCGATATCGACTGTTCCCTTGACATTGCCGTCATTGTATCTGCGCCGAATATATTGTTTGAACAGGCCTTTCCGCATCGCGGTTTTGAGATAGTAGGGGAAGAGGAACAGCAGGAAGTTGAAAAGCCTGTTATCCTGGTCGGCATCAGATTCCAGGTCCACGATATTTGGAAAGTCCAGTACTCTGTCCAGAAGATACTGAAAAAAGTAATCCTCCCCTTCGCCGCAGAATCGGGATTCGATGATAAGCCGCTCGTCGCCGCACCCGAGAAACCCCATCACATTGCCGGAACAAAAGGCGTCATTTACAGATCGAAGGATCATCTGTTCCCCTGTAAGATCCTCCGCATCTTTTACGATCTCCGGAAACAGAAAAACGCCCTCCCGCTCCAGCTGCTCCAGCGTCTTGTCGGCGATCCTGCCCGTAAGGCTGCCGATATCAGAGAAGATATCTTTCTTTATCTGGGCGTTATCCTTGATCCTGAGCAGTTTCATTCACGTTACCCTCGATGGTTTGCCCATAACCGTATGCTTTGGCAAACCGGCTCATGATGCCTTCTTCATCGTACATTCCCTGAATATACTCCTGGAGAAGCGGCTGAAGATGATCTGTCCAAAGCTGGTCGAAATCCAAAGTTTTCAGTTTCAGGAAATAGGACGCTCCGATCTGGTAATTCTCGTTCAGGTCCTCAACCTGGACGATCTCTTTGTTCAGCGCTGCCATACGACGGATGGCCTCGTTCTCCTGTTCCTCGTTTTCCAGGGAGGAGAGCATCTCCAACCGATCGTCCGCTTTCAGTTCCACAAAGCGGAATCTCCTGCGCATGGCAAAATCAAAGCTGTCCACAGAACGGTCAATGTCATTCATCGTACCGATGATATAGACGTTCTCCGGGATATAGAACTTTTCGTCCGGGTCGGAATGCAGATAGGCGTACTGGGTAGATATTTCACCGGCACGGCCTCTGTATCCCGGGTCGATGGCAAAGAACAGTTCTCCGAATATTTTTGATATCTCCCCGCGGTTGATCTCATCGATGATGAAAATGTATTTTTTGAGCTCTGTAGTTTTGGCGGCCGATCGCGACTGTTTCTTCTTTCGCTTCATGATCTCCTTGTAAATGGCGAGATCATAGGAATATTCTTGGGTGCCAAAGGTTTTGCCGAAGAACTCTACGACATCTTTTCTCTTGTTAAACTTTTTCCCGGACTCCAGCATCCGACGCAGTTCATCCAGATTCAGTGTGAGCTTGTTGACAGTCGCATTTTTTGGTATGGAGATGTAAATGTGATCGTCATTGACGCCTGTTATCGTGAATTCGTTTCCGCTTGCGATCTGAAAAGTGTCTACGCCAAGTTCTATGCCTGAGAAGAACTCAGATATCGACTCCTGAACGGAAAGCTCTTTCTCGATGGTCTCTCTTGTTTTTTGTGAGTCCTCGTAGTTTTTCCGGGCGCGGGCCACGAACTTCTTGAAGATACCATCCCGAAGCTCAAAGCCCATTGTGCCGTCGTCATTTACCTGCGGCCGCAGTCCCTCAACAAAGTCGGAGTAGTCGTAGCTGGGATGGAACTGTACAAATTCCACCTGCTTTTTCTGTTCATCCGTGAGGTTGGCGTAGTTGTCCTCATAGCCGTTGCTTATGATATCTGCGGCGATCTCTTTTGCCAGATACGACTTGCCGGTGCCCGGCGCGCCCCGGAAGATAAGATTCTTCGATTCGATCAGCATGGAAGAGTAGGGGTTTCTATACCCGTTATGCTGGATAAGCTCTTCCTGAGCCGCAGCCTCGGCTATAGCAGATTCAGTTTCTTTTTCATCCTTTTCACGGTAGATCAGGACGAATCGATCTCCCGGCTCGCCGAAGCGCTTCAGACATTCCTGCACGAAAATAATGGTCGTAAAGATATTCCAGCAATAGAGAACAAACAGCCTGCCGTTTCCATAGCTGTAGGTCAAATACTCGATGGTCCTGCGGTGAGACTTAAACTCGTCCACACTGGAATAGATGCCGCGGATCATATCTTCGTTTGGCCGGTATCTGCAGATCGGAAAACTCTCTTTGGCCTCGACCGGAAGAGAAGAGATCTGCTTTTCAAAAACCTGACAGGCAATACGCGGCATCGTCTGATTGCAGTTACGTCTTTCGCCCTTGTTGTAGTTTCGCTTGATGATCGTCCCGTCCGCCCGCTCGAAATACACATCCAGCGGTCTGTAGTTATCGCCGAGGTTCAAATTGTCCATCGTGAACCGTTCATCGGTGGACTCTACCTTGTCAGCCGTAATGGACAATTCGTATTTTTCCTGTTGTTTTGTCTCCATGACAGCCATGTGGTACCTCCCTGTAATACGCAGTTTAATGAATGTTTCCGATTTGGTAAGGGATTGGTTTTTCTGCCATTATACCCCGCCGTGCATAGAAGCGCAAGCAGGCGTCCCTTTATCGGTCATTCTCTCCCTTGCCGTGACCCGCCCGGTGTGATACAATGTCCCGGCAGAAAGAGAGATGGTTTTCATGATCGGACTGGGTACTGTCCTCAACGCCGCCGGGATCATTCTTGGCGGCCTCATGGGGATGGCGTTCGGCAGGTTTTTATCGGAGCGGATACAGCAGACTTTGAACATGGCCTGCGGCGTGAGCGTGCTGTTTCTGGGCATCGCCGGGGCCATGGAGGGGATGCTGTCCATCCGGGACGGGGCCCTCTCCAGCGGCGGGACCATGATGATCGTGGGCAGCCTGGCCATGGGCGGCCTGACGGGGGAACTCATAAACTTGGAGCGGCTCTTTGAGCGGTTCGGCGAGTGGTTAAAAGTCAAGACCGGCAACGCCAGGGAGCAGCGGTTCGTGGAGGGCTTCGTCGCGGCGTCCCTTACCGTGTGCGTGGGGGCTATGGCCATCGTGGGCGCCATCGAGGACGGCATGTTTGGCGACTGGTCCATCCTGGCCGCCAAGGCGGTGCTGGACCTGATCATCGTGCTGGTGATGACCTGCTCGCTGGGGAAGGGGTGTATCTTCTCCGCCGTCCCCGTGGCGCTGTGGCAGGGCGCGGTGACGGCCCTGGCCCGGGTCATCCGGCCCGTTATGACCGACGGGGCGCTGGCCAATCTCTCCACGGTGGGGTCCATCCTCATCTTCTGCGTGGGCCTCAACCTGGTGTGGGGGAAGAAGATACGGGTGGCGAACCTGCTGCCCGCCGTGGTGTTCGCGGTGATATTCGCGTTTTTGCCCCTGTGAGTCTGTACGGGGCAGTTCATGACCGGTACGTACCGGGACAAAGATCATGAGGAGGAACAAAATGAAACATCTGAAGAAGCTGGCGTCCGCGCTCCTTGCGGCGGCGCTGGTGGTCTCCCTGGGCGGCAGCGCCCTGGCCTGCACCACGGTCGCGGTGGGCAAGGACGCCTCCGCCGACGGCTCCGTTCTGGTCGCCCACACCTGCGACGGCTGGTATGACCACCGCATTCAGATTGTGGAGGGCGGCGCCCATGAGGACGGCGAGATGGTCGACATCTACAACGACCCCTGCGCCGACACCAGGACTACCCCTAAGCTGGTCGGCCAGATCCCCCAGGCCCCCGAGACCTACACCTACTTCAATATCGGGTATCCCTTCATGAACGAGAAGGGCGTGGTCATCAGCGAGTTCACCTGGGGCGGCACCGACGAGGTCTTCTGTCCCAACGGCATGATGGTCATCGCGAACCTGGAGCAGATCGGTCTGGCACGCGCCGCCACCGCTAAGGAGTGCGTACAGATCATGGGCAATATCGCCGAGCAGTATGGCTACTGCGACGGCGGTGAGTGCCTGCTGGTCGCCGACAATAATGAGGTGTGGATATTCGAGATCTGCGGCGGCGGCCCGCAGTGGACGGCCGGCAGCGGCGCGCCCGGCGCCCACTGGGCGGCCCGCCGGGTGCCTGACGACGGGGTCTTCGTCGGCGCCAACCGCTCCCGCATCGGCGTGATCGACTTTGACGATCCCGACAGCTTCATGTGGTCCACCGATATCACCGCTCTGCCCGAGCAGATGGGCTGGTGGAAGGAGGGGGAGGATTTCAACTTCACCAGGCTCTTCAACCCCGAGCCCTATGGCTATGAGTTCTATGCCAGCCGCCGGGAGTGGCGGGCGTTCAGCCTGCTGGCGCCCTCGCAGGACTTTGAGGTCATCGGCAGCCAGGAGCACTATGACTTTGCCGTCACGCCCGACGGGCCTGTGACCGTCCAAAACATCATGGACATCTACAGCGATCACCTGGAGGGCACCGAATATGACTTGACTCAGGGGCTGGCCGCCGGCCCGTTCCATGACCCCACCCGCTGGCAGGGCGGCGCCAAGCCCGAGGACGCGGCTGAGGAGGATTGGGAGCGCGCTATCGCCCAGTACCGCTGCAGCTACAGCTTCGTGGCCGAGCTCCGTCCCGACATGCCTGGCGAGATCGGCAGCCTTTTGTGGTTCGGCGAGGACGCCCCCGATACCACCGTTTACGTGCCTCTGTACGCCGGCACTACCCAGGTGCCCGCGGCGTGGTCCACCGGTGACCGCTATCGGTTCGACCCCAGCTGCGCCTGGTGGGCCTTCAACTTTGTGAACAACTGGGCAAACCTCCGCTGGGACGCCATGTACGCCGACATCCGCGCCGAAAAGGCAAAGTATGAGGACGAGTTCTTCGCCGGCCACGGCGACGTGGAGGCCGAGGCTCTCGCGCTCTGGAACGCTGGCGACGTCGACGGCGCAAAGGCCGTGCTGACCGAGTATGTCAACGACAGCATGAACAAGGTCAACGAGGGCTGGTGGGACTTCGCCTGGACGCTGGTGGGCCGCTATCAGGACGGCATGGTCGTGGGCGATGACTTCGGCGGCAGCGATGAGGCCTCCAGTTATCCCACCGAATGGATGGAGGAGGTCGGCCGCAATCAGGTCGGCGCGGCCGCGGTCAATAACGCCGGCGACGACTATGAGACCCCCGGTTATCCCACCGACTGGATGGAAGCGGTGGGCTACGGACAGACCAGCCTCGCCGACAAGGCCGAGCTGGGCATCGGGTGAACCGCGCCTAATGAGTATGACGGAGAAGGAATACGCCACCCCGGGGGGCACCATCCATTACTGGGTCGGCGGAGCGGACCTGCCTGGACCGGCGCTGGTGTTCCTGCCTGGCCTGACCGCCGACCACAGGCTGTTCGATAAGCAGATAGAGTATTTCGAGGAGAAGTGCCCCCTTTTTGTCTGGGACGCGCCGGGGCACGCCGCGTCCTGGCCCTTTGAGATGACCTTCTCTCTGGCGGACAAGGCCCGGTGGCTGGACGGGATATTGACCCGGGAGGGGCTTGCCGGCCCGGTCATCGTGGGTCAGTCCATGGGCGGCTATGTGGGCCAGATGTACGCTCAGCTGTACCCGGAGAAGCTGCGGGGGTTCATCTCCGTGGACTCAGCGCCGCTGCAGCGGTCCTACCTCACGGCAGCGGAGCTGTGGCGCTTAAAGCGCATGGAGCCGGTTTATCGGTATTACCCATGGAAATGGCTGCTGCGCCAGGGGACGAACGGCGTGGCTATGTCGGCCTATGGCCGGGCGCTGATGCGGGACATGATGATGACCTATGACGGGGACAAAGCCCGATACGCCCGGCTTTCCGGCCACGGATTTCGGATATTGGCGGAAGCTATCGAGGCGGACCTGCCCTATGAGATCAAGTGCCCGGCCCTTCTCATCTGCGGGGAAAAGGACCACGCCGGGTCCTGCATCCGCTACAGCCGGGCCTGGCATAAAAAGACCGGCATCCCTATCCACTGGATCAAGAATGCCGGGCACAACTCCAACACCGACGCACCGGAGGAGATAAACCGGCTCATCGAAAATTTTGTAGATGGCTTGTGAACGATAAAACCGGGGCAGACGTGAAAACGTCTGCCCCGCTCATTATATTCGTTTCAGATGGACGCCTTGGAGGCCTCCAGGGCGGCGATCACCCTATCGCACCAGGCGTCGAACTCCGGGTCCGGTATCTGGCACTCCTCCGGGTGGGAGAGCACGTAGTCCAGCGCGATGCGCACGCCCACATGGAAGGGGATAGTGGTCTTCATATCCGGCGCGAGACGCTTAAGCTTTGCGTTATCAAAGCACACGCACACAGCCTTGTCGCCCAGGAGATTGCCCTCCAGCTCATAGCCGTACTTGTCGCCCACGGCGGCAAGATACTCGCTGGCCACGTGATAGGCGTGCAGCTCCACGCCCAGAGCGTCAGCGATGGTGGCGTAGATCTGGTCCCAGGTCAGGACCTCGTCGCCGGTGATCTGGAAGGCCTCGCCGATGGCGTGGCGGTTCCCCATGAGGGCGGTGTAGCCCACGGCGAAGTCCTTGTTGAACGTTAAGTGCCACAGGCTGGAGCCGTCGCCCTGGATGATGACGGGCCTGCCTTCCCGCATCCTCTGAATGACCTGCCAGAAGCCGTTCTTCCCGTGTACGCCCAGAGGGATGTGCCGCTCGTCATAGGTGTGGCTGGGTCGGACGATGGTGACGGGGAAGCCCTCCTCCCGGTACTTGCCCATAAGAAATTCCTCGCAGGCAATCTTGGCCCGGGAATATTCCCAGTGGGGGTTGGCCAGGGCCGTGCCCTCGGTGATGATGTGGCTGGCGGCGGGCTTATGGTAGGCCGAGGCGGAGCTGATGTAGATATACTGACGGGTCCGGCCCCGGAAGAGGCGCCAGTCCCGCTCCACCTGGTCCGGGGTGAAGCCGATGAACTCGCCCACCACGTCAAAGGTCATATCGCCCAGCTTCGCCAATACATCCGCCTCGTCGTTGATGTCCGCGGTGATCTGGTGCACCCCCTGGGGCACCGCATGGGTGCGGTTGCCCCGGTTGATGAGCCAGACCTCCCAGCCCATCTCATTCACCAGCCGTCTCACGATGGCGGCGCTGATGGTGCCGGTGCCGCCGATGAACAGTGCTCTCATAGTCTCCTCCTATTATCTTATTTTCCCACGCAGAAGCGGGAGAAGATGCCGTTTGTCACGTCCTCCCGGACGGTGCGGCCGGAGAGTTCCCCCAGGGCTCCCAATGCGCCCTCGATCTCCGTGAGCACCGCGTCGGGGGCGAAGCCCTGGGCCATGGCCTCTTTGGCTGCCTGGACATAGTCCAGCGCCCGGCCCACGGCGTCCGCCTGACGGGGATTGGTGAGCATCTCCCCGGCGGGGAGGGGCTCACTCTCCTTAAACATGGCGGCCACCGCTGCCTCCAGCTTGTCCAGCCCCGCGCCGGTGAGGGCGCTGAGGTCGATGGTCCCGTCCATGTCCCAGGCAGAGGGCAGGTCGGATTTGTTCTTGATGAGGATATACCTGGGCGCGGCCTTGGCGGCGGTGAGCACCGCCTCGTCCTCCGCCGTGAGGGGCGCGGAGCCGTCCAGCACCGCCAGCACCAGCCCGGCCCCCTCCGCGGCGGCGTGGGCCCGCAAAACGCCCTCTCTCTCCACCGGGTCGGCGGTGTCCCTGAGGCCCGCGGTGTCGGAAAGGCGCAGCAGCGTGCCCCCCAGTACGGCCTTCTCCTCGATGGTGTCCCGGGTGGTGCCGGGGATGTCGGTGACGATGGCCCGGTCGTAGCCCAAGAGGGCGTTTAAGAGGGAGCTCTTGCCCGCGTTGGGTCGGCCCAGAATGGCGCAGGGTACGCCGTTTTTCAGCACGTTCCCCCGCCGGAAGGTGGCCAGCAGCCGGGAAAGGGCATCCTCCGCGTTGGTGAGTGTCTCCTCATACTGTGCCATGGCGAAGGGCTCGATGTCCTCGTCCGGGTAGTCGATGACCGCGTGGTAGTGGGAGCATATGGCCGTGAGCTCGTCGTACACGGCGTCGGTCTTTTTCCGGATGGCCCCATCCAGCTGGGAGGCGGCGAGGGTGGCGATCTGGGGCGTCTCGGCGTCGATGAGGTCGATGACCGCCTCCGCCTGGGTAAGGTCCATCCGCCCGTTCAGAAAGGCCCGGCGGGTGAACTCCCCGGCCCTGGCCTGCCGCGCCCCGGCGGCGAAGAGGCTGTCCAGGGCCGCCCGCAGCACCACGGGGGAGCCGTGGCATTGAAGCTCCGCCGTGTCCTCGCCGGTGTAGCTGCCCGGCCCCCGGGACACGGTGGCGAGGCATATGTCCAAGAGCGCCCCGTCCGCGGCGGTGAGCTTTCCCAATATGAGCCGCCGGTCGGCCCGGCCGCTCATGGGCCCGCCGTAGAGGGGCGTGAACACCTTATCCAGCACGGAAAGGGTGTCCGGCCCGCTTATGCGCACGATGCCGATGGCGGCCAGGACCTGACCGGTGGATATGGCGGCGATGGTGTCAAACACGCCGCCCTCCCGGGCGGCGTGGGGGTGTGTTGTGGTCGTCTCGTTCATTTTTTCTCTCCGTCGTCCAGCTGGGCCAGGTGATAGGTGAGGACAAGGAGGCTGTCGGAGAAGTGGATGCTCTCCACCAGGGGGCCGTCCTCGCCCACCTCCAGCTCGGTGTTGGTGAAATTCCAGATGGCGCGGATGCCCGCCGCCACCAGGGTGTCGGTCAGCTCCTGGGCCACATGCCGGGGCACGGTGAGGATGGCGATGTCGACTTTATGCTCCCGCACGAATGTGCCTAAGTCCTTCACGTCGTAGATGGGGAAGCCGTCGATGTCCGTGCCGATGACGGCGGGGTCCACGTCGAAGGCGCCCAGGAAGGAGTAGCCCTCGATGATGAAGTCGAAGTTCTGCACCAGGGCTGTGCCCAGGTTGCCGGCGCCCACCAATATGGCGGAATAGCCCCGGTAGGTGCCCAGTATCTGGCCTATCTCCTTGCGAAGGGAGTCGATGTTGTAGCCGTAGCCCTGCTGCCCGAACTCGCCGAAGCAGGAGAAGTCCTGCCGTATCTGGGAGGGGGTGAGCCCCATCTGGCGGCCCAGCTTGTCCGAGGATATGCGCTCCTCGCCCTTGCTGGCCAGATCGTCCAGCTTTCGCAGATACCGAGGGAGCCGGCGGATCACGTTGTTGGAAACATTGGTCCTTTTCACGTCCTGCCTCCTTGTAACACTCACAGCCGTATAATGACGTAAAATGCAATCCTGCTATGCCAAATTTACCACATTTTTGGTAAAGTTGCAAATGTTATTGTAAGCTGACGCGAAAATATGCTATAATGCCTATATTACAGCCGGGCGGGGTAAGCATAATAGACAAAACCCCGGGGCGGAAATGGACGATCATGGCGGAAAGACGGCTCTCCCACGCGTATATGCTGCTGGGGCCTGAGGGCCCGGCCCGGGACGGCGCGGCCCGGCGATTGGCGGCGGCCCTGCTGTGCGGCCAGCCGGAGCCCCCCTGCGGGGCATGCCGGGACTGCCGGAAGGCGCTTTCCGGCATCCACCCGGACGTGACTCTGGTGACCCGGGAGATGGGGGAGAAGGGCCCGAAGCAGGACATCACCGTGGGCCAGATACGGGCCATGACGGCGGACGCCGTGCTGGCCCCCAACGAGGCGGCCCGGAAGGTGTACATCATCTCCCCGGCAGACAGGATGAACCAGCAGGCCCAGAACGCCCTCTTGAAGGCCCTGGAGGACCCTCCCGGCCACGCCTGCTTCATCCTCTGCGCCGCGGCGCCCGACGCGCTGCTGTCCACGGTCCGGTCCCGGTGCGTCCGGGCGGAAATGGACGAGGGCAGAGACGCGCGGCAGGAGGGCATATCGGAGCTGGCCCGGGCCTATCTGCAGGCCGCGGCCAGCGGCGACGCCTGCCAGGCGGCCCTGGCCTGCATGAGCCGGGCGGGGCTCTCCCGGGAGGACACGGAGGCCTTCGCAGACCAGGTGAAGAGCGCCATATGCGACATCCTCTGCGGCCGGGCAGAGGCCATGGGCCTGGACCGGGTGCGGCTCATGAGGCTGGACGCGCTCATGGACAAGACAGCGGATTACCTGCGGCACAACGTGCAGCCGAAGCAGATATTCGGCATGCTGGCCGCGGAGACATTGAGGTAAGGATACAATGACAGAAGTTGTGAGCATCAAATTCCGCAACCGGGGCAAGAGCTATTACTTTGACCCCGCGGGCATGGAATTCAAGATCGGCGACAAGGCCGTGGTGGAGACCAGCAAGGGCCTGGAGATCGGCACTGTGGTGCAGGCCAACCGCCAGATCGAGGACGAGCAGGTGGTCGCGCCCCTGCGCCCGGTGGCCCGGGCCGCCACGGAGGACGACCTGCGTATCGAGGAGCTGTGCAAGACCCGGGAGCGGGAGGCCTACGTCATCGGCAAGGAGAAGATCGCCGCCCACGGCCTGGACATGAAGCTGGTGGACGTGGAGTGCTCCTTCGAGGGCAACAAGATCATCTTCTTCTTTTCCAGCGACGGCCGGGTGGACTTCCGGGAGCTGGTGAAGGACCTGGCGGGGGTGTTCCGCACCCGCATCGAACTCAGGCAGATCGGCGTCCGGGACGAGGCCCGGATGCTGGGGGGCCTGGGCATATGCGGCCAGCCCTTCTGCTGCGGCACCTTCATGGACGAGTTCAAGCCCGTGTCCACCAAGATGGCGAAGGTGCAGAACCTGAGCCTGAACCCCGCCAAGATATCCGGCTGCTGCGGCCGGCTCATGTGCTGCCTGCGCTATGAGCAGCCGGCCTATGAGGAGCTGGTGAAGAACGTGCCCAAGACCGGCGCCTTCGTGGAGACGCCGGACGGCTACGGCAACGTCAACCAGGTGAACATCCTGCGCCAGACGGTGCGGGTGAAGCTGGACGGGGAGGGGGACGACGCCTACCGCCAGTATGACGCCGAGGACGTGGCCGTGGTGCCCGGGGGCCGGCCCCGGGACGGCAGCCAGCCGCCCCATGTGCTGGTGGTCCGGCCCAAGAAGGTCCAGGAGCCGGAGGAGGAGCAGGACCCGTGGGAGATCCCGGAGCTTCTCATCACCACGCCGGCCGAGGAGGCGGCGAAGCCCGCCCAACAGGGCGAACAGCCCGACCAACCCCGGTCCATCCGCCGGGAGGACAAGCCCGCCGGAGCGGGGCAGGGCAAGGGCCGTCAGGGCCGGTCCCGCCAGCGTTACGGTAACAAGCCCAAGGGCGAGCGGTCCGCCGCCGAGGCCCGTACCGAGGCCCAGCAGGCCCGGAAGGGGAACCGGCCCAAGGCGCCCCGGCCCAAGGCCGACGGCCAGACCCCCCAGGAGCAGTCCCAGAAGGCCCGCAGCAAGAACTACTATGGCCGCCGCCGGCCCTATAACCGCCGCCCCAGGAACGAGGGCGGCAGCCAGCCCAAGGGCGAAGGCTGAAAAGAATAAAGTGAGGCCCCCTCGTCTGAGGGGGCCAGTTCTTATAGTTTACATAATTATTTTAGTTTGAACGCGGCGCGCATGAAAGCGTCCATGTCTTTCTTGGCGTCGAAGCAGGCAATGGTCACCTGGTTGCCCATGACCCCGGCCAGGGCGTCGGGCATGCGGGTAAAAAGCCGCACGTTCTCCGCGTACTTCTCTCCCAGCTCCTCATGGGTCAGGGCGTATTCGCACTCGTCCCGGCGGCCGGTGTAGACGCAGTAGCTCTTGGGCCCGTCGTAGCTGTGGCGGCACTCATCAAAGGCCACCATGTCGGCCCATATCTGGTACACGTCGGCGCTCTGGGAGAAGTTCAGCATATCGGGGGTGTAGCCCCCGGCGGGGCGCATGTTCACCTCCAGGGCCACGATGTCGCCCTTCTTGCCCAGCCCCGCCTTGTCGGCGGTGAGGCGGAAGAACTCCAGGTGGAAGAACCGGCTGACGGCGCCGAAGGCTTTCAGCGTGGCCTTCCCGGCGGCCTCCACCTCGGGGGGCACCTTCTTGTTTACATAATACGAACAAGGCGTGTGCTCGTTGGCCATGTCCATGATGGAGTCAGGGGAGATATGGCTGGCGGCGAAGAGGACCTGCCCCTTGGAGTCGCATACCCCGTCGTAGGTGGTGACCTCCCCGGGGACAAACTCCTCCATGAGATAGGGCACGTTCGGCTTCTCGGCGAAGAAGGCCTTCACGTCGTCATCGCTTTTCAGCTTATAGGTGGCGGCGGCGCCCACGCCGTTGTCCGGCTTTACCACCACGGGGTAGCCCACCTTTTTGGTGAACTTCAGTGCCTTGTTGAGGTCCGTCACAGGCAGATACCGGGCGGCGGGGACCCCGGCCTTTTTGTAATACTCTTTCATGAGGGTCTTGCTCTTGAACTTGGCGATCTGGTCGGCTTTAAGGCCTGTGGTCACATTGAACTCGGTGCGAAGCCTCGCGTCCTGCTCCAGCCAGTACTCGTTGTTGGACTCGATCCAGTCGATCTTCCCGTGGCGGTAGGAGAAGTAAGCCACGGCCTTGAACACCTGGTCGTAGTTCTCCAGGGTGTCCACCTTGTAGTACTCGGTGAGGGAGCCCTGCAGCTCCGGGTGCAGGTCCTCATAGGGGCAGTCGCCGATGCCCAGCACGTTCACGCCGTTGTCCGCCAGGCGCATGCAGAAGTACCGGTAGGCCACCGGGAAGTTGGGGGAGATAAAGACAAAATTCATGGTTTCTCTCTTTTCTTTATTGATTTAAGGCTTTAGCATTATACAGCATACCGTCTCGGAATGCAAGAGCATTGACAGCGGCCCTCCAAACGGCTACAATGTGCCAAAAGGAGATGAGCCTATGCGTAAGATACTGCTTGTCATCGACATGCAAAACGATTTCATCAACGGCTCCCTGGGCACCCAGGAGGCGGAGGCCATCGTGGACAAGGTGGCGGCGGAGATAGAAAAGTACCCCACTGAGGACGTGTTCGCCACCCGGGACACTCATTCGGAGAACTACCTGGACACCCAGGAGGGGCGGAACCTGCCCGTGGTCCACTGCGTAAAGGGCACCTACGGCTGGCAGCTCAACGGGAAGATCGCCGCGGCCCTGGGGGACGCGGAGGTCATCGACAAGCCCACCTTCGGCTCTGTGCTGCTGGCGGAAAAGCTGGCGGACATGGCGAAGGCCGAGCCTTTGGAGATCACGCTGGTAGGGCTGTGCACCGACATATGCGTGGCATCCAACGCCCTGCTCATCAAGGCGTATCTGCCCGAGACGCCAGTGAAGGTCATCGGCGACTGCTGCGCCGGCGTGACGCCCCAGAGCCACTCCGCCGCTCTGCAAACGATGAGAATGTGCCAGGTGGCGGTGCTGTAATCTATAAACGCGCCTGTGTTCACAGGAACACAGGCGCGTTTATCAGGTGCGGAAAACCCTATTGTGAGACCTTGACTTTTTGGGGGCAGTATGATATACCTAAAATCAAGATATTGTGTGCAAAAGGGGGCACCTATGTGAAAAAGAATCAACTGGTTGTGCCTGCCTTGAAATGGGTTGGGGGGAAGAGACAGCTTGTGGATGAGTTGTCGTCTCTATTGCCAAAGTCGACAAGTCCCTATTATGAACCGTTTGTGGGCGGAGGAGCGCTGCTATTTCATTTGCAGCCGGGTAAAGCCTACATCAACGATATTAACGCGGACTTAATGGGTGTGTATTCCGTCATTAAGGAAAATGTGGACGGATTAATTGAAGAACTGAAGACGTATAAAAATGAATCGGAGTTTTTCTATCGTGTCCGTGACTGGGATAGGGACACGGAAAGCTACAAGGCGCTGTCGGATGTGAAGAAGGCAGCTCGCATTCTCTATTTGAACAAGACGTGCTACAACGGCCTGTACCGGGTGAATAATGCGGGAGAGTTTAACTCGCCCTTTGGGAATTACAGGAATCCAAATATTGTCAATGAGCCCGTATTGCGGGCTGTCAGCGCTTATTTCAATAAGGCGGAAGTACATTTTTCATCCTTGGATTATGCGCAGGCGCTGGCAGATGTGAAGCGGGGCGCTTTTGTGTATCTCGATCCGCCTTATGATCCCGTATCAGAGACGTCAAACTTCACGGGGTATTCAAAAGGTGGTTTTACCAAAGAGGAGCAGATAAGGCTCAGAGAGTGCTGTGATGAATTGGACAGGCGGGGTGTAAAGTTCATGCTTTCCAATTCTGCGACTGAGTTTATCAGAGAGCAATATGGTGCGTATGATATAAAAGTAGTTCATGCAAAACGCTCCATCAATTCAGTGGGAAGTAAGCGCGGCGACGTAGATGAAGTTGTGGTGAGGAACTATGCCTGATAGAACTCTCAACGATGAGGCTTGGGAACAGCTTTTTGAAAGATATGCTACTGTTTCCGGGCGTAAAGGGTCTGGAAGTTTTTCTTTTCAAATTGGTGATACAGTCGCGGGCCTCCCGAGGTGGGTTAATGTTAATAACGCACAAATTGAGGTGGATGCAGCCTATGAAGGAGTTTCGTACCTGACGTTATTTGAGGCGAAAAAAGATCTGTCGGAAGATTTTCTTGTCCGACAGTTATACTATCCCTTCCGTGTTTGGGGAAGTTCGGTCACAAAGCCGGTAAAAACGGTTTTTCTTGTGTATTCCAACGGCATTTACAGATTGTTTGAGTATGTATTTGAAAACCCGGAAGATTACAGTTCTCTGCGTCTTGTAAAGCAGCGGAATTATTCCATTGAGGACACTGCCATTTCCGCAGAAGATATTCAGGCGGTATTAGCGGGTACAGCAGTTTTGGATGAGCCGGCAATACCTTTTCCACAGGCAGACAGCTTTGAGCGGATAGTCAATCTCTGCGAACTGTTGAATGAGCAGGATTTGAGCCGGGCTGATGTGACGGAAAATTATGACTTTGATGCCCGACAGACCAACTATTACACTGACGCGGCCCGTTATCTGGGCTTGCTGGATAAGCGGAGTTCCAATGAAGGGCCGCTCTATTCTGTCAGCGAGAAGGGCCGACAGATTCTGGAATTGGAGTTTAAGCCGCGCCAGATGGCATATTGCCGGTGCATTTTGTCCCACAAAGTGTTCCACGATACCCTCAGACTGTACCTGCAAAGCGGTGTTATGCCGTCTACAGGGGAGATAGTTTCAATTATGAAGCAGTCGCACCTGTATCAGGTGAATAGTGACAGTACATTCGAGAGGAGGGCTTCCACTGTCAAGGGATGGCTCAACTGGATTGTATCAATTATCAATGACTGAGAAGGAGGTGGGCTTGTAATGAAAAAGGATACTTTGAATACCAGCAGACCTATCATCCAGTCACACGGATATAATGGAAGCGAGTCCCACGCGAATTTGTCCAAAATGCGGCGTTGAAAAACCCCTGAGCGAGTTTGGGTTCAGGGACATGGGCGGAGGAATAATCCGCAACCAAACCTGGTGCAAAAAGTGCAGAAGCTTATATAGCTGAAAAGCAGAGGCCTCCGGCAAAGCCGGAGGCCTCTGCTTTCAAAAGATGTTTCACCTCGTGGTGTTCACGATGATCTCGCCGTCGATGATGGCCTCGGCGACCTCAGCCACCTCCTCCTTCAGCTCGTCGGTGATCTGCTGGGGGGCGTCCTCGTCGCCGTAGCCGATGCCCACATAGCCGGTGGACATGTCCGCCACCCAGGTGGTGCCCCAGCGGGAGTCGTCCCCGTCCAGAAGCTCGGTGACGGCGGCGTAGATGGAGTCGCCTATCTCCTTTTTCATGGAGCAGATGATCACGTCGGGGTCTATATACTTCTGGTCGGAGTCCACGCCGATGGCGTAGAAGTGGTGCTCCGCGGCGGCCTTGAACACCCCCTGGCCGGTGGTGGAGGCGACCTGGAATATCACGTCCGCGCCCTTGTCCAGCAGGGACAGGGCACATTTTTCGCCCGCGGCGGGGTCGGTGTAGGTGTTGGCGTAGTTCTTCACCACCTCGGTGGTGGTCTCGTAGGTGTCGGCGAAGTACTGGGCGCCCTGCTCATAGCCCACGATGAAGTCGTTGACGGTGTCGTCGTTGTCGCCGCCCACCACGCCGATGATGCCGGTCTCGCTCATGTAGGCGGCGATGTACCCGGCCAGGAAGGAGCCCTCGTTCTGGGCGTAGGTGATGTTCAGCACGTTCTCCACGGGCTCCGAGGTGGCGCTGTCCACCCATATCCACTTCACGTCCGGATAGGTGGGGGCGATGGACTCGATGTCGTAAAACTCCCAGCCCACGCAGATGACCACGTCCGCCTGGTCGGCGGCGTTGCGCATCTGGATGGCGTGGCCCTCGCCGCCGCACTCGATGGTGATGGGCTCCACGCCGCCGCCGGCGGCCAGACGGTCCAGGCCCTCCTTGGCGGAATCATAAAAAGCGCGGTCGCCGAAAGCGTCCGCCACCACCAGCGCCACTTTGAGGGGCTTGTCGGCGGCCAGGGCGGGCGCGCTCATAAGACCTGCCAGCATCAGCGCGGCCAGCAGAAAGCATATAATACGTCTGTTCATGGGGCATTACCTCTCGTTCTATGGTATTGCAAACGGCCAAAAGCCACGCCTATTATAATGACAGTTGCCCCAGATTGCAAGCCTTGGGAATTTTTGTCAGAAACTTTAGAAAATTTTTCATATTTTTTGTTGAAATTATCCAGCTTGTTGTTGTATAATCAAACCATCAAAGAAAAGGAGGGGTCACCGTATGAGACAGATCCTTTTGGTGGACTGCTGTGTGCGGCGGGAGGAGTCCCGCACGGCGCGGCTGGCGCGGGCCTTCGTGGAGGGCCTGGACCAGGAGCGGTTCTCCGTCAGCGTGGTAAGGCCGGACGAGGAGCGGATGCGGCCCATGGACGGCGCGCTCCTCCGGGAGCGGGACAGGCTGCTGGCCGAGGGGGCATTGGACAGGCCCCGGTTCGACTATGCCCACCAGTTCGCCGCGGCGGAGCACGTGGTGTTTGCCGCGCCCTTCTGGGACATGAGCTTTCCCGCGTTTTTGAAGATCTACATCGAGAACATCAGCGTGGAGGGCATCACCTTCCGCACCACGGAGACGGGCCTGGAGGGCATGTGCCAGGGTAAAAAGCTGATCCTCCTGACCACCCGTGGCGGCCTTTACGGCGGCACGGACATGGACCAGGGCAGCGCTTACCTCACAGCGCTGAAGGAGTTTTACGGTTTCGGCGAGTTCCTATGCGTGGCCGCCGAGGGGCTGGACACGGGGGTGGACCCGGAGCCTCTGGTGGCGAAGGCGGAGGCGGAGGCGAGGGCCCTGGCGGCCAGCCTCTGAGAACGAAATAAGGCGAAGTGCCCCGGAAACCGCGTTTCCGGGGCACTTTTTGTCTATAAGGGAACACTATGGAGAATGTCAAAAAATCAGGGGCCGGGGCGTTCTCCCTTTTGTGATAAAGTGATATTGACAATCACCAATGTAACGAATTAAAATATTGTATAATTAGCGGATGAAAGCCCGCTGCACATTTCAATTGGAGGAAAGACAATGAAGAAGTTTATCGCGCTCGTTATGGCTTTGGCGATGGCCCTGTCCATGGGCATCCCGGCCATGGCTGCTGAGGGTGCCGAGCTGAACGTCATGGTGGAGACCCCCGTGATGAGCCTGGACCCCCAGATCGCCACCGACGGCACCTCCTTCGAGGTCATCGCCG
>CANRKN010000032.1 GCA_947631215.1 uncultured Oscillospiraceae bacterium
GCTCCCTCCATGGATGCAGTGTCTTTTTCACTGTCTTCCATTGAGGGAGCATATCAGACATGCGGCGGGCGGTTTTTGTGTTTTTACTCCCATATGGGCGGTATGCCCACTACGTCCACCCTGTCGTCCCAGCCGTCCCCGCGGACCAGGCGGAGCGTGCCGCTGTTTTGGATGGGGACCATCACCTGCCTGGGCGTACTCAGATACATCTCCCCCCGGTTCACCAGCGTACCTGCCGCGTCAAAATAGCCGTTCTCACTGCCGCTTATCCACACGGAGCCGTCATTTTCCACCGTCGTGCCCGCGGTCATGGTCACGTGCGAGAAGTCGAACGCCAGCTCGCAGGTCTCAGCCACCGTGACCGCGCAGTCCTCCAGCAGGACCGTCTGTCCGTCAAAACGGACCGACGCCTCGTCGCCTGCGATCGAAAGCGCCGTGCCCTCCAGCCGGACGTCCGCGGGGAACTGAAGCCTTCCACCGGTCATGCTGATGCGGGCGTCACAGGCGGAAGTATCACCCCGGGAGGGAGCAAGGACAGCAGCGATGTCACCGATCGTCATATCCGCGCCGTCCAGGGTCAGACTCTCCAGCCGCAGCGGCGCGAATGTCGCGTCCAGCACTGTGATATGGGCCCCGTCCAGGGTCACGCGCTCTCCGGCGCCGTACAGGACGGACGCCGAGCCCTCCAGGGTGAGCTCCCCGCCCTTTTCCACAGCCAGGGAGCATCCGTCCGTCAAAGCCACCGCTCCCCCCTGGTATACCCGCAGGGCGCCGGCCCGCAGCGAGCCGTCCTTCCACAGGACCAGAGCCGTCCCCCGGACAGTGACGGGGGCATCGGGTCCTGCCGTGACCGCGCCGCCGATATAGAGGGGCGCCGTCACCTCCAGGGGAGCGGTGAGCGTGATATCGCCGGGCACAAAGACCGTCTCGCCGCGCTCCAGCCCGTCGCGCAGAGACGCCTCGTCCTCCGCGGTGACATATGCCTCCGGCAGCCGCTCCAGAGAGGGGGTCTGCTTGACATTCAGCCAGCCCACCCGGCCATCGCTGTCCCGCCGGACCGTTCCCGGTCCAAGCAGCTGGCCGCTGGCCCTCACCCCGTCCGCGGCGGTATCCACCGAGCCGTGGCGGTTATAGATGGCTCCCACCAGGAAGTCCCGGCAGTTCCCAAGCCGGATGCCCCCGTCGTTTATGAGCCACGACGCGCTGCTAAAGGCGGAGCCGTCCCGGACAAAGAACACGCCGCCGTTATAAAACACGCCTGTGTTCTGGAAGCGCATCCCGGGGGACTGCGCTTTGGTGGCCAGCAGCTCCAGCTGTCCCAGGTTCACCAGCTCCCCGCCGCTGACGGTGAGGATTCTCGTGTCCATTTGGCCCAGGTTCACCACCTGTCCCCCCGCCGAGACAGTGTCCCAGTCATCCGGCGTGAACACGCCGCCGTTGAGCATCAGACCGCCGCTGCCCAGGCGGAAGGACCCGCCGTCACCGGTCTGGGCGATGGTCCCGCCGTTATACACCGCGGCGTCCTTTATCTCCAGGCAGCAGGCCATCTCCCCCTCGTTCACCAGCACGGAACCGTTCAGGAGAAAGCCCGCGCCGGGCGCAGCGTCGATTCGGACGCCGGGGGCGATGAATACCGTCTTCCCTGCCAGGTCATAGGGTCTGTCCAGCGTCATATCTGCATCGATCAGGACCGTGTCGTAAAGCCGCAGGCCCTCCTGCAGCTGCCACAGGTCCGAAGCCGGCTGGGCGTTTTCCCGCCGGGGCAGAAGCCGCAGCCGCCCGGCCATGGCTTGGGCCAGGTCCTGGTCCATGGCCAGGCTGCCGCCCTCTTCCATGAGCACCACAGCCAGCTCCTCCCCGTCCGGGGACAGGCTTCCCTCCAGCTGGAACCGTGTGCCGGTCCCCTCCAGGAGGATGAGCCCCCGGCAGTCCAAAAGCCCATCCACCCGAAGGGCGCTGCTCTCCGGGACGGTCAGCCAGTTGGCGAACAGGGTGGAGCCGCTCTCCGTCATGAGGGGCTTTTCCAGCACGAACGGTCCGCCCTCCGGGTCATTCAGGTCCAGCACCGCGCCCTCGCCCAGGACCACGGCAGGCACGGCGTCGTCCTCCATGAGCCGGCGGAGCGTCTCCGGGCGGTAGGTCCCGTCCTCCAGCTCCGCCGCGCCGTCGAATACCCGTGTGTCGATAGCCGCGCCGGCGCCGGGAGCCCCATCGGCCGCCGGACCGGGCGCGGACCTCTCCGAGAAGGCCCAGAGCCCCCCGGTCAGCACCAGCGCCAGGGCCACGATGCCAGCGGCTATGACCCAGCCCTTCCTCCGGAGGGAGGGCTTTTCCAACCCCGTTATCGTTATTTTCTCCGGCGGCTGCCAGATGCCTCTCCGCTCCGGGAGCGGGGAGGCGTTTTCATACAGAGCCTCATACAGCTGTCCCATGGACCGGAACCGCCGCCGGGGCTGGATGCGCAGGCCCTTCAGGATCGCCTGCTCCTGACGTCCTGTCAGGGGCACGCCCAGCTTGCCAGGCAGCAGGAGGGTGTCCTCCGGGACCCGGTCCAGCGGCTGGGGCGGCACCTGCCCCGTGAGGCAGTAATACATGGTGGCGCACAGGGCGTAAACATCTGTCCAGGGCCCCTGGCCCTTCTGCCGGTACTGCTCAATGGGGGCGTAGCCGTATTTGAGGGATATGGTCAGCGTCTGCCGTCCGGCGGCGGTCTCCCGGGCGCAGCCGAAGTCCAGAAGCCGGGCGTGCCCGTCCTCCAGCATGATGTTGTCCGGGGAGATGTCCCGGTGGACGAGCCCCGCGGCGTGGAGCTTTCCCAGGGCCGCGCACACCGGCTCCAGCAGGGGAAACAGCTCCTCCGGCGGCACACGGCCGCCCCGCTGGGCCGTCAGCTCCGTCAGGGTGACGCCCTCCACGAACTCCATGACGATATAGGCGGTGCCGTTGGCCTCGAAATAGTCCCGCACCCCCACGATGGCCGGCTGCTTTTCCATCCGGGCCATGGCCCTGGCCTCCTCCAGGAACCGCTGCAGGCCCCGGGCAAAGCCCTCCGGCGGCATGCCCACCAGACTGACCACCGCCGGGAAATCGGCGGCGCTGCGGGCGGCCTTGTCCCGGGGGTAGTATTCCTTGATAGCCACCTTCACGTCCAGGCGGGTGTCCAGCCCCAGATAGGTGATACCAAAGCCGCCCTCGCCCAGGACCGCGCCCAGCAGATATCGCTCCGCCAGCATAGTCCCCGGCGGCAGATGGTGGGCCTGGGGCGTGCAGGCAGACGCGTCCCGCCCGCAGGCGGGACAGACCGGCCCTTCTTCTCCCAGGACCGCCATACAGTACGGACAGCGCTTTTCCAGTTTCCTCTCCTCCCTCGCCGGGTCTTTCTTTTGATTGTAACACATCTTGCGCAGGCTTGTTAAGTCTCATCCGCTCAATAGAGGCGTTCCGGCTCGTTCCCCTCTACCGGTATGTCGGCGTCGCACAGAGACATGCTCCCGTTGTTGACGATACGCACCGTCTCGTCCGCCGTTACGGTCCCGCCGGCGTAAGGGCTGCCCAAGCTCACATAACCGCTGTCGTTGACGATCTCCGTATTGCCCGTCAGGGATACCGCGGCGCAGTCAAGGATGAAGTTGCCTCCATTGTCCGTTGTGACCGTGCAGTCCCGCAGTCCGCCGGTCTGTCCCGATATGACCATCCCGGCGCCGTTCACGATGGTAATGTCCGCGTTGGTCAGTTCACAGGACGCGGGCCAGGTGATATTGCCTGTGTCCAGAGCCAGCGTCAGGTCCCGGGCGGAAAAGTCGGTCTGACAGGGGAAGATCACCGGGGCGCTGCCGATCGTTATCTGTGCGCCGTCCGCCGTGAGCGCGCCCCGCTCCATGACCACCGCGCCGTTCTGAAGTTCCATGGTCCTGCCGCTCAGATCCAGGTCGCTGTCGGGGCAATAGAGGAGGGAATTATCCTGCATCCGCAGCGCGCCGGTGAACGCGAGTTTGCTCTGTTCTCCCAGCACCGTCATCTCCGCACCACCCTGCATCGTCAGGTCCCCTGTGCTCAACCCGCTGTCCCGCAAAACCAGCAGGCCCCCGCTCACCGTCACGGACGGGGCGGTCAGGGTCCCGCCGTCTACATAGAGCTGACCTGTCAGCTCCAGCGCCTGGTCCAGGGTCACGTCGCCCCGGAGGCACACCGGCGTCTCCCCGTTCAGGGCCGCCAGCAGCTCCTGGCCGTTATAGACCACCACAGCCTCCGGCAACCTGTTCAGCTCCGCCCGGAGCGGGGTCACGTTGAGGGCGTCGGGATCTCCCTCCGGCACCTCGATACGCCCCGCGTTCAGGAGCGCGCCGCCGACCACGTTCAGCGTCTCAGACGACGAACGGAGAAGACCGCTGCGCCGGTTATAGACCATGCCGCCGCTTTTCAGCATTGCGCCCTTGTCCAGCTCCAGCACGCCGTCGTTGACGATCCAGCCGGGGTTGTCCACAAAGCTCTCAGCCTGCATGTGCATGGCGCCGGCGTTGTAGACACGTCCGCCGATTCGCAGGAGAATGTTGCAGCCGAAAATTTTCCGGGGCAGCTCCATCCGCCCCAGGTTCACCAGCCGGCCGCCCATGACGCCCAACTCCCGGCAGGTCATGTCCCCCCGGTTCACCAGCCGGGCCGTCTCATAGGCGATGCCCTGGCGTACCTCCAGAGAGCCTTCGTTGAACAGAGCGCCGCCCTGGGAGATCTCAAACCCCTGGACGTCGTGCATGGTCCCGTAGTTATACACGACCCCGCCGGGCACGTTTATATTGGCGCTCACCGTGCCCCGGTTCACCAGCACGCCGCCCTCGCCCACCGTGAGGTGGAAGCCGGCCTCCCCGAGGGCGCCGGATACCTTGACGCCCTCGGCGATGAACAGCGTGGCGTTTTCCAGCGTGAAGTCTGTTGGCAGCGTCACGCTCTCCGTCAGGAGCACGCTCCCGCCGTTCTGAACGGCCTGGCGCAGGGAAGATGCGTCCGCCGCGGTGGGAATGTCTTTCTTCTGCCGGGGCTTGATGATAAGGGCCTTACGCAGTTCGTCGTCCATGAAGTCCTCCTTCATGGACAGGTTGGTGCCATAGTCCATGAGCACCACCATTTCCGACGCGGTCTCCGCCGGGAGCCGGCGGTTGACCACCATCCGGGTCCCGCTGCCGTAAAGCTCTATCGCGCCCCGGCAGTCCAGCACGCCGTCTATCACCAGAAGGCCCTCTTCCCGCACGTTCAGGGCGCCGGCCCGGAGCGTGGCGCCATCCTCCACCCACAGGGGCTTCGTCACGTCAAAGGGGCCCTCGCCGTCTCCGTCCAGGTCCACCACCGCGCCGTCCGGCAGCGCCACGGCCGGGACCGCCTCGTCGTCCATCAGCTCCTGCAGGTCCGCCCGGCCGCCGCCGGAGAGCATCGCCGCCCCGGCGAATACCTTCAGGTCAGGCGTGGCACCGGACCCGGGCGCTGCCGTGGGCTTTGGCGTGGCGGTGGGCTTTGGCGTTGGCTTTGGCGTGGGCTCGGCGGTGGCGGTGGGCTCCGGCGTGGCCGGAGGCTTCTCTTCCGGGGGGAGCACCTCCGTGAGGAACAGCGCCGCCGCGATCGCCGCCGCGGCCGCCAGGACGATGAGGCCTATGACCAGGCCGCGTTTCTTCTTGTGGCCGTCATCGTCATCGTCGTCATCATCGTCATCAACCGGGATCACGCCCTTGTATATCCCGTCATAGAGCTGGCCCACATTCTGGAACCGATCCTCCCTCTGCACACGCATGCCGATGGCCACGGCCTGCTCCTGGATACGGCTCACCGGCACGTCCAGCTCGCTCATGGGAATGAGGCCGTCATTCTCCGTCCGGTCGGGGGCCGCCGGCGGCGTCCGACCGGTCAGGCAGAAATAGATGGTGGCGCTCAGGCCGTACACGTCCGTCCAGGGACCCTGGTCGTCGCCGAAATACTGCTCCAGGGCGGAGAAGCCCGCGTGGGTCGTGGTGGACATGGTATGGGTATACCTGCCCCCGGTCTCCCGGGCGCTGGCAAAGTTGATGAGCCGGGCGTTCTCCCGCTCCAGGATGATGTTGTCCGGGGTGATGTCCCGGTGGTAAAGGCCCTTTTCATGGAGAGCCTCCAGCGCGGCGAACACGTTTTCCAGCAGGGGGAACAGCGTATCCGGCGCCATGGGGCCGGATGCCTGTACCCGCTGGCGGAGGGTGGAGCCCGTCACAAGCTCCGTCACCAGATAGACCGTGTCGTTGGCGTCGAAGAGGTCCTGCACGTCCACGATGGCGGACTGCTTCTCCATCTGGCCCAGAATATGTGCCTCCCGCCGGAAGCTGCGCCGGCCCCGCTCAAAGGCGCCGCTGGCGCCGCTTATGTCCGTGGAGCCGTGTACCTTGGGGGACTCGGCGGCGTTGCGGTCGGCCTGACCCTTGGGGAAGAACTCCTTTACGGTCACCTTTTTGTGCAGCAGCAGGTCCCGGCCGATATAGGTGATGCTGGCGTCGTCATCGCGCAGTACGGCGCCCAGTATGTACTTGCCTTCGAGCACTGTGCCCGGCCGCAGATAGACGGGGGCCGGGTCATACTCCGACGCCCGCCGCCCGCAGGCGGGGCAGACGTCCTCCTCTCCAAGCACTGTCATGCAATACGGGCAGTAACGTCTCTCCATAACGCTCTCTCCTTTGTTTTGCTACTCGATGATGGCGGGATTTCCCATATACATATCGAACTTGACCGGATTGTTTGGGTCCTGCCGTATGTGCAGCTCACCCTGGTTGTCGATGGGCTGCTGCAGGGAGATGATATCAGCGAAGATCACCATATTCCCATAATTGGTGATGCGGGACGCCCTGTCGGTCCGGACGTAGTGCTCGCCCCAGCCGCCGAAGTCTATGCTGCCACGGTTCGTGACCTTGGTGTTATACAGATTCAGGTAACAGAAGTTCGTTCTGAGGCCGCCGCGGGTCGCCTCCACGTTGACGGTGCTGTCCCGCAGCGTCACCCTGCCCTGGAGCTCCAGAACGCTCTCGGACTGCTCCGGCGCCTCCGCCAGGGTGATGTCCGCGCCGGTCAGCTCTCCGCCGGACACGAGGTACATGACGCCCTCCTCCACCCGCAGGCGGAGGCCCTCGGCGGCAAAGTCCACCCCCAGTGACGGTATCCGGAAGCGGCTGCGGCCGGAGAGGGTGAGCGCCGCGTTATCCAGCCGGAACGCATCCAGCCGCACCGGTATCACACGGCTGTCGTCCGTGAGGTCCACCTTTGCGCCGGTGAGGTCAAGAGAGCCGCCCTCGGTGCAGAATACGGCGCGGCGCAGCTCCATCGTCCCGGTGACCGCCAGGGCGCTCTCCTCCGTCATGGACAGCTGCGCCCGGGCGTCCTGCCCCTCCGCGGGCTCCATGAACAGGCTCTCCGCCTTCACCGACCCGCCGGGCAGAAGGGCCAGGGGCGCGGCATACACGGTCAGGGTCTGACAGCGCAGGGAGCCGGCCACATACAGCGGCGACCATATCTCCAGGGGCTCCCGCAGCGTCACGCTGCCCTCCAGGACCACGGTCTGGCCCTGGGAGACGGCCTGGCGCAGGGCCTCCTCGTTCCTGACGGACACGGCGCCCTCCGGCACGGTACGGGGCGATACGGTGCGGTAGGCCCAGGTATACTGTGGAGCTCCATCCGGGAACTCCACGCTGCCGGGCCCGGCGACGTTACAGACGCTGGAGCCGGTCAGACGGACCGTTCCCCGGTTATAGACGTCGATGTTGAAGGATATTTCGCTCTTGTCCTCAAATATCCCGTCGTTAAAGATAAGGCCGCAGCCCTGGAACCCATACTTCCCTTCCTCCGTCAGCGTCCCGGCGTTGTAAAGCACGCCAGTGCCCGCGATCTCCAGGTTGCGGATCTCATCGTCTTCGTGGGTGGAGACAGAGCCCAGGTTGGACATAAGACCCAGGAGGGCGAAGCTGTAAAGGTCGGCGGAGCCCAGGTTGATCATGCGCCCGTTCTCCCATATCCGGGAGATGAAACCCCCGGCGGTATAGCTGCCATAGTTGATGATCACGCCGGACTCAAAGTAGAGCGCGTTGTCCGGTATATCCGGGCCGCCGGTCTTCATCGTGCCGTAGTTGAATACCCGGGCGCCTTTGCGCCCGTCGCCGGCGTTGATCTCGCCCAGATAAGTGCCCTCGTTGACGAAGGTCACCGCGCCTGTGCTGCCGTCCAGATAAAAGCCGGCGTTCTCGGCGGAGTCTACGGTCACGCCCTCACTGATCCAGACCGTGGTCCCCGGGTGGCAATAGAAAGACGAGGGGATGGTCATGTCCCTGTCGATGGACACGGATAGGCCTTCCTCCTCCAGCGACCGGCGCAGCTCGTCGGCTGTCTTCACCGACACCAGGCCGTCCGTCTTCCGGGGAACGGACAGGAGCATGTCATTCATGCTGTTGGCCAGGTCCTTGCTCTCAAAGCCTATATTGGCCCCCGAGTCCATGACGATGGCGGCGTAGTCCAAGGTATCGCCGGTGACGCCGCCGGTCATATACAGCCGCGTGGCGCTGCCCTTCAGGGTGATGAGGCCCCGGCAGTCCAGGGTGCCGTCCATCTCCACGCTCACGCCGCCGGGGATGGTCAGCCAGTTGGCCCGCAGGGTGGCCCCCTGCTTTACCCACAGGGGCTTTTTCAGCACGTATTCGCCGGCCGTCGGGTCGTTCAGGTCCAGCACCGCGCCCTGCTCCAGTACCACCGCCGTCACGTAGGGGTCCGACGCCATGGCGTCCAGGTCCTCCCGGCCGTAGACGCCCGCGGACAGGCTCCGCCCCTCGGAGAAGACGGCTGTGTCCAGCGCCTCGCCGGAGCCGGGCTTCGGCACGGGAGAGGGCGTGGGCTCCGGCGTAGCGGTGGGCTCCGGGGTGGCGGTAGGCTCCACCGTGGCGGTGGGCTCCGGGGTGGGCGTGGGCGCCGGCTCCGGGGGCAGCACCCCCGTGAGGAACAGCGCCCCTATCACGGCGGCCGCCGCGCCCAGCGCCGCCGCGGCCAGTACCAGCCCCCACTTTATCGGCTTGGGATCCGGCTTGCCGTCGTACAGGTCCTTATACAGCTCTGCCATGCTCCTGTAGCGCTCGTCGGCGGAGCAGTTCAGCCCCTTCAGCAGCGCCTGTTCCTGCCCCTCGGACAGGTGCACGCCCAGCTTGGAGGGCGGGCGGAGCTTATCCTTCGACTTCCGCTCAAAGGAGGGGGGCGGCGTCTGGCCGGTCAGGCAGTAATAGATGGTGGCGCAGAAGGCGTACACGTCCGTCCAGGGGCCCTGCCCCTTGCTCTGGTATTGCTCCGGCGGGGTATAGCCCTCCTTTTTGTAGATGGCCTGGGTGCCCTCTCCCATGGCATCCCGGGCGCAGCCGAAGTCCAGCAGCCGCACCTGGCTGCCCTCCAGCATGATGTTATCCGGAGAGATGTCCCGGTGGATAAGACCCGCCCCATGCACCACGCCCAGCGCCTTGAACAGGGGCTCCACCAGGGGGAACAGCTCCTCCGGCGGGATTTTGCCGCCCCGCTGGGCCACCAGCTCCTTGAGGGTCACGCCCTCCACGAACTCCATGACGATGTAGGCGGTGTTGTTGTCCTCGAAGAAATCCCGCACGCGCACGATGGCGGGCTGCTTCTCCAGCCGGGCCAGAAGCTGCGCCTCGTGGAGGAACCGCTCTTTACCCCTCTGGTAGCCGTCGCCCGCGCCGCCCTTTAACACATAAACCTGGGACGAGGAGGAGGCGCTGCGGGAGGCCATCTCCCGGGGGTAGAACTCCTTGATGGCCACCTTCATATCCAGCGTCAGGTCCCGGCCCACATAGGTGATGCCGAAGCCGCCCTCGCCCAGTACGCCGCCCACCAGGTATTTGTTCCTGAGCAGCGTCCCTGGCGGCAGATGGAACGGCGCCGCCTCATACTCCGACGGCCGCCGCCCGCAGGCGGGACAGACCTCCTCCTCTCCCACATATGCCATGCAGTATGGGCAGTAACGCTTATCCACAGCAGCTTCCTCCTCTTTATTTCCCGGCGGGTCAGTTGACTGCCAGCCACACCAACGCGGTCACCGCCACCGCCAGCGCGGCGATGAGCAGTTTGTTGTTTTTGATGAAACGCAGGACCCTTTCGATGAACGTGAGGCCTGGATCAGGGACGGGGTCAGGGTCAGGGTCGGGGTCAGGCTTTGGCGGCAGGCGCTTGAGAAACTGGCGCACATCTCTGGGCCGCTCGTTTGGCTGCAGCGCCAGGCCCCACAGCAGGGCCTGTTCCTCCTTTGGGGATATCTTCACCCCCAGGGCGGAGGGCGGCTTCAGCGGGTCGGGCTGGCGGTCGTCCTCGGCGTTGAGCCGGTTGGAGGACGCCGGCGGGACATGGCCCGTGATGCAGTAATAGATGGTGGCGCACAGAGCGTACACGTCCGTATAGGCCTTCTGGCCGTGGCCGGTGTATTGCTCGATGGGTGCGAAGCCCTCCTTGAGGACCACCGTCATGGACCGGCCGTCCTCCGTGGACCGGGCGCAGCCGAAATCCATCAGCACACACCTGTCCTCCGGGGTCAGCATGATGTTGTCCGGGGCGATATCCCGGTGGATGAGGCCCGTGTCGTGGACCCTGGCCAGCCCCTTTGCCATGGGCAGCAGCTTCTCCATCAGCTCGTCGAAGCCCATGGGGCCGTATTTTGTCACATGCCACCGGAGCGTCGCGCCCTTCAGGTAATCCATGACCATGTAGGCGGTGCCGTTGGCGCGGAAAGCGCCCCGCACCTTCACCATTGCGGGGATGCCGGACACCTTTTTCAGCATCTCCGCCTCCCGGAGGAAGCTGCCCATGCCCTTTTCATAGCTCTCCCGCTCCGTGGTCGGCGGGCGCAGGCTGCCGTCCGGCGCCCGGCTGGGCTGGCAGCGGATGGGGAAGAATTCCTTGACCGCGACGAGCCGGTCCGTGTCCATCTCCCGGCCTATGTAGGTGACGCCGAAGCCGCCGTTGCCCTTGACCGAGCCGATAAGATACCGCCGCCTGGTATTGGGGTCGGTGAGCGTAGTCCCCACCGGCAGGAAGGGAACGGCGTTATGGGCGTTCGGGTCGCCCCCGCACACGGGACATGGCCCGGTCCTGTCCCGGAGAGCGGTCATGCAGCGGGGGCAGAACTGCCCTGCCATGTCAGACACCTCCCCCGCGCGTCACGGTGAAGCTCTCGGCGGGAGAGCCCAGCTGTATCACGGCTCCCTCCGTCAGGGGCCGGTTTTCCCCCGGCGCCAGCCGGGGGCCGTTGACATAGGTGCCGTAGGAGGAGCCCAGGTCCCGTATGTACGCGGCGCCGCCCTGGGTCCACAGGCAGCAATGGCTGTTGCTGACGCCGGGGTGATCCTTAGGATAGGCTATCGTGCTGTTGGAGTCGCGGCCGACGGTCATCTGTCCGCCGCCCAGCGGGAACTGCCTTCCCGCGAAATAGCCGGCGGTGCCCACCAGCACCAGGTCGGCGGCCTTCTTCCCGCCCTTTTTCCGCAGTACCAGCACCAGCACGGCGATCACCACCGCGGCCGCGGCAACGCCGACGGCGATCAGTAGGATGGTCCTGCCGTCCGGCTCCGGACCCACGTCGATGCCCAGCGCGGCCAGCTCGTTCAGAGCGTAGTCCACGTAGATGGCCCCCTGGCTGTTGTCGCCCCAGCCCCAGGTGTTGATGCCGACGACCTGATTCTTCTCGTTGATCAGTGGGCCGCCGGAGTTGCCGTTGTTGATCTGGGCCCCGTGCTGGATGACCCGGGTGTTCCCCTTTGAGGCCACAGTGGTGAACCGGGACACCACGCCCTTGGTGAGGGTGCTGCTGTCCACGCTGCCGTAGATACGCATGTCGTCATATTCCGTCGCTGCCGTGAGGTCGGAGTCGCCGGGGAAGCCGATGGCGGTCACGCTGTCGCCCACCTTCACGCCTTTCTCCGCCTCTCTCACCGGCAGAGCCACCCGTCCGGGCACGTCGTTGGCGGCCCGCAGTATCGCTATATCGGGGCCGTCCGACGGGGCCTGGTAGAGTATCTGGCAGGGCACCGCCCGGCTGGTGTCCACGGTCACGTCCCCGTCCGAATCCACCTTGCAGGCATAGTCGTCCAGAAGGATGTATACGTCGGTGAGCACGAGCTCCATGTCCCAGTACGGACTCAGACCCAGCTCCTGCCAGGTGGCGTCGATCCCCAAGAGGTCCAGGATGTCCTGCATGTCCAACCTCTCCGTCGTGTTCTCCACCACGTGGCGGTTGGTGACGAAAGTATCCGTCTCCTTCCAGGCCTTGCCCACGCCAAAGGCGGAACCGGTCGCACTGTTCGTGAAGCCCTCAAACAGAACCACATCTTCCCCTCCGATATTCAGATGCAGCCCATTTTTGACCTCATACTGGGACAGAACGCGGACCACGCCGTTTCTTGCGTCGCGGGTCCCCGCGCAGCCTGCCAGCAGGCATACCAGGAGCCCCAGCACCAGCGTCAGGGCGATCCAACGGGTCTTTTTCATATCTCCGCTCTCCTCTCCGTCACACGGTCAGCCACAGGGCCGCCGCGGTGTTGTTGTCGTTGTCGGCCGGGACCCGCGCGTCCAGAAGGGCGCGCATGGCATCCAGCCACTGCTCCGGGCCGGACGCGGCCGCAAGGGTCCGCTCCATCTCGGCTTCGTATACGTACTCCCAAAAGCCGTCGGAGCAGAGCAAAAACGCGTGCCTGCCCCGCTCCAGCTTCGTCCCGCCCCCGTCTACCGTGAGCTCCCCCTCTATGCCCAGCGCCCGGTACAGCCGGGCCCGGTCCTCATGGAAGCGTATCTGGTCCGGGGTGATCTGCCCCAGGGACACGGCGATGCGGGAGGCGCTGTGGTCCTTTGTCTGCCAGACGAGCGCGCCGTCCACAAAGTGGTATATCCGGGTGTCCCCGGCGTAGGCCCATGCCATCCTGTTCCCCGCCAGCTCCAGGGCCGCCGCCGTGGATTTCATCCGGCAGACGGCGGTCTGCATGGCCAGGATACACTCATGGGCCTTTAAAAGCCGCGCCGACAGGGCCCCGCTGTCCGCGCGGCCGGTCCAGCCGTCCATGATGACGCGCACTGCCTCCCGGGAGGCGGCGTCGCCGCCGCCGTGTCCGCCCAGGCCGTCCGCCACCACGGCACAGGCGCATGTTCCGTTCAGCACCCGCACCGCGGCGGTGTCCTCGTTTCGGGGCCGCCCGCCCTGGTCCGTATAGCTTGCCGTCTCGATCAAATCAGACGCCTCCTGTCTCATGCCTCCGGGCCGCATTCCAGAATGACGGCCGTATAGTTGTCCTGATTGGGGTAGCCCTTGGCGGCGATGGCCTGCCCCAGGCGGGCGGCCGCCGTCTCGGCCGGGCCGTCCAGCAGGGTCCGCATCTCTCCCGGCTCCAGGGCGTTATATACCCCGTCGCTCATCAGGATGAATTTGTCTCCCGGCACGATCTCCACCGGCTCCGCCGGGATGTCCGCGTATTTCAGCGCGCCCATGCCCAGATAGCTGACCAGGCCGCCGCCCTCGCTGTTGCTGCAGGCCTCCGCGGCGGACATCTCCCCGTTCACGCTCCGCAGGGCCAGCTCATTGGCGTAGACATGCTCCCGGTTCAGCAGCACCAGGCCGCCGCTGCGCAGCAGATAGATATGGCTGTCGCCCACGGTGAGCCAGTAGAACCGGCCGCCGCGGATGAGCCCCAGCAGCAGCGTAGTGCCGCCCTTGCGGTAGTTGTCCGGCCCCAGGACACGGTTCACCGCCTGGGTGGACCGCTTGGCCAGCGTCAGGAGCAGCTGCTCCGGCGGCTCTGTGCCTATGGAGGCGGCGAACGCCCCCAGCGCGGCCTCCACGGCCGCGGCGCTCAGCTTCTCGCCGTCGCTCAGGCCGCCCATGCCGTCCGCCACCACGGCCAGAAGGCCCTGACGGCCCAGCGCGGCGGGGTCGGACACGGCCAGGCAGTCCTGCTGATACTGCCGCGCCCCCTGGGCATGGACCCGCCCGACGCTGACGCCCGGCGGGGGAAGCTTTTTCCGCCGCCGGAGGAACTGGGCTATATTGCCGGCCAGAAGCCCCAGGGCGCATACGCCCAGGGCAATGCTCAGCCAGGGGGAGGCCAGCGCCCCCCATGCGCCTGTCTGTCCTTCCGGCGTCTCCTCCGGAGAGGGAGCGGGCAGAGCGGTCATCTCCACCGTCTCCGCGGGCGCCTCGCTCTCCGCGGGGACTTCCGTCTCAGCAGACGCTTCTGTCCCCGCGGGGGCCTCCGTTTCAGAAGCCTCTTCCGTTTCCGCAGGGGCCTTCGTCCTCGCGGGTATCTGAGACGGGGCGGGAACAGCCGTCGCCTCCGCCTGCTCCGCGGCCTCCTTCGCCGCCTGGATGACGTCCTCCGGGAGAGGTACTTCGTCCTCCCCCTGGATGGGCAGGCGGGGCCCGCCGGAGGGCAGGGGCGTCCCGATGGGAGCGCTCGTCAGAACTGCCGCCGGGGCGGCCCCGTCCTCCTCCCGGCTGAACAGAAGCCGGTCAGTCATCCTTTTTACCCCAGCTGAAGTGCTCCCCGCAAAGGCCCAGGAATATCAGCTCCGATTTGCCTATGGTGATGCGGTCATAGTTGTGCAGCTCCGCGGTGTTGAGGACCGGCACGCCGTTGAGCCGCAGCAGGTTTTTGCCATCCACATGGCTGACATAGAACTGGTTGGATTCGTCGTCGAACACCACGGTGGAATCCCGGTGGGCAGAGATATTCATGTCTCCGGTGATGATAACGTCGCCCTCCTCCCGGCCGATGTAGTTGTAGCTGACGTGGAGTCGGTAATCCCGGCCCCGGCAGGGACCGCTCACCGCCACCAGCCAGCCCACCACCGCACTGTCGGGGGTGCCCTTCTCGCCGAAGGGCTTCGTGAGGTTCATGTCGTCATGGTTGTCGTCGCCGCCGCCCCAGTCTTCCACCTTGGGCGGCCTGGTGACATTGGGGTCTCCGGTGGGCTGGAAACTGCCATTTCCCGCTTTTTTGGCATAGGGATCGGCGGTGGGCTGGAAGTCGCCCTTCTTTCCGCCCCCGCAATTGGGGCAGGAAGCATGCTTGCGGGCGTTATAGGAGTTTCCGCAGTTGGGACAGTACACGAGTCCGGATCTTGCAGACAGGTCAGGCATTGTTTTTTCCTCCGTTCATTATTATGATTTGTTATTTTACGGTCGGGAACAGACCGCGAAAGACTTGCCTCTGCGCGTCACCTTGCAGATGAGCGGCCGGGAGGCGTCCCCAGCCTGAACATCACGTTCCGGGAGCCCAGGTAGAAAGTATCCCCTTTGCGGAGCGTTGCGGGGAAGTTGGGCGGCAGCTGTCTGCCGTCGGCCAGGAAGGTGCCGTATGTGGAACCCAGGTCCGTCAGCTCCATCCCGCCGGCGCAGGGCCGCAGAGAGCAGTGGACGCGGCTGACGCCGGGCGCGTTGGAGATCCGGACGGCGCATTCCATACCGCGGCCGATCTGGGTGGCGCCGCCGCCGAGGGTATATATCAGGCCCCGGCTGGGACCCGCCACGCACTCCAGGGCCCAGGGGCCTTGGCTGTGGCCGGACCGGGGAAGGTCCGGTACATAAGAGCCTCTGGGGTCGGCCCCGTACTGGTTCCAGCCGCTCTGCCCCTCCTCGCACAGCCATATGAGCAGGAAGATCGTGCCCACCGGCGCCGCCAGCCACAGCAGCAGATACCAGCCGCTGCGGCCCACGTCGTGGAGCCGCCGGCAGGCTGCCGCCATGGTGGGTATCATCATCGCCAGGTCCAGCACCACCCCGACGGACCAAAGGGGCGTTAAGAGCAGGGCGTTCATGAGCGCGCTGAACAGCACGAGATACCAGTACTCGCTCCTGAGCGCGCGGCCGTTGAAATCGGCATATTTCCTGAACGCGTTTCTGATCGCCTGATCGAAACTCATCGCGTCGCCTCCCATGCGGCAGATTTATACAAAATGGACAGGATACCGCTGTTATTTTGCATTTTACCAGACACCAAAGCGCCTTCTGTCCAACTGTTTTCCCCTGTCCGGCGATGCAGAAAGCCTCCCCTGTGCAAGGGGAGGCTTTCTGCCTTTATTTTCTTTATCTCTCCGCCGCCGGGGGCTCCTCCAGGAGCTCGCCGTCGTAGGTATAATATTCCTTATGTCCGTCCGGCCAGAGGATATATACATAGTCGTCCGTGAAGCTGTAGCCGCCATCACGGCCGCCGCCGTCTTCCCACATCGCCCGCTCCCAGTCCCAGAGGACGTCCACATAGCCGGGCACGTCGTTCTCCTCCGCCGTCCACACGGTAATGCCGTTGAAGGTGACCTCATCCACGCCGCCCGCCGTCTCGTCGGGGACGAAGAACAGTGCAGGCCGCTCCGGGTGACCGTCCGGCTGCCGCCAGGAGAGCACCGGATGGCACATCTCAAAGGCAAGCGTGGTCTTTCCGTCCTTCTCCGCCGTCTCCATGCGCGTCGCCGCCCTGCCGCCGTAGGTGTCGGCGTAGTGGATAAAGATCTGCGGGCCCTGGTCCGTGTCGATGCGGCAGATATCCTTCACCTCCCACTGGGAGTCCTTCACCGGCACGATGCACCACTCGCTCAGCCCCGCGACGCCCCCCACGGCTGCTCCCGCCGCCAGCACCGCCGCCAGAACGATGGCTATTATCTTCTTCCGCTTCTGCTTTTTCATCATGCCCCGGAACCGGTCCAGGGTGCTCTGGCCGCCCTTGGCGGGCTTCGCCAGTGCCTTTTCCATGGCCTCGTACTCCGCCCGGCAGGCCTGGCACCCCATCAGATGCTCACCCACCGCCGACCGGGTCTCGGCGCTCACCACCTCGTCGTGATAGAGCGGCAATATGTCCCGCACCACGGCGCAGGGCAGCGTATTTTTATATTCGTTCATATCATGCCTTCCTTTCGCAGCGTCTCCAGTATCGTCTTTTTGGCCCGGTGGTAGGTGACCCTGGCCCAGCCCTCGGTCTTTCCGAACAGCTCTCCTATCTCGGCAAAGGCCAGCTCGCCGAAGGCCCGCAGGGAGAACACCTCCTTGTAGGGCTCGTCCAGCCCGTGCAGCGCCCGGTGGACCGCCATGGACATATCCCGGTCCTCCACCGCCTGCTCCACCCCGCCCGTCTCCGGCGAGGGCTCCCACTCCAAGGGCGCTTCCCGGCCCCGCTTTTTACAGCGGTTGAGCCACGCATTTTTCGCGATGGCGCAGAGCCATGTATAGAGGCTGCTTTCCCCCGCAAAGGAGCCCCGGGCCTTCATGGCCTTCAAAAAGGTCTCCTGTGTCACGTCCTGGGCGTCGGCCTCATCCCGGCACAGGGTCAGGGCGTAGCGGTACACCGCCTCATATTCGGCGCACAGCGCCTTTTCCGACAGCTCCGGCTCCCGCTTCTTTCGTCCCATGGCCCCGCCCCCTTTCGTACATGTACGCCCGTTAGACAATCGAGCCGCGTTTTCGTTACAAAGGCATGAAAACACCGCGCCCTTCCGAGGAAGAGCGCGGTGCAAAACTATTTTCTTACGGGGCCTTTTACTTGACCACGCCCTTGACGAAGGGACCCCGCTCCACCTTCTCCGGGCTTATCTCATAGCAGTCCCGGAGCATCTCCACGGCCTTTTCGCCTGCCTCCTCCGTGCGGGCGAAGATGGTCGCCAGCACGTCGCCCACGGCCACCCGGTCGCCCACCTTCTTATTCAGCGCCAGGCCCACGCCCGGGTCGATGCTGTCGCCCTTGGCCGCCCGGCCGCCGCCCAGGTGCATGCTCACAAGGCCCACATCCTCCGCCTGGATGCGCCGGACGTACCCGGCCCTGTCCGCCTTCACATCCATGCACACCGGGGCCAGGGTCAGCTTCTTGGGGTCGTATACCGCCGCCGGGTCGCCCCCCTGAGCCTTCACGAAGGCGGCGAACTTCTCCAGCGCCGCGCCGCTTTCCACCGCATGCTCCAGCATGGCCCGGGCCGTATCATCATCGGCGGCCACGCCGCTTTCTCTCAATATCTGCGTCCCCAGGACCAGGCACAGCTCCATGAGCTCACCCCGATACTCGCCCCGCAATGTTGCCAGGGCCTCGTGGACCTCAATGGCGTTGCCCACGGTGACGCCCAGGGGCTCATCCATGTCCGTCACCACGGCCACCACCTTCTTCCCGGCCCGGCGGCCCACGTCGGTGAGGGCCTTCGCCAGGGCAAAGGCGTCGTCCTCCGTCTGCATGAACGCGCCGGAGCCGCACTTTACGTCCAGCACGATCACGTCCGCGCCCACCGCCAGCTTCTTGCACAGGATGCTGCTGAC
>CANRKN010000033.1 GCA_947631215.1 uncultured Oscillospiraceae bacterium
CACGTCGGAGGGGCTCTGAAGATGATAGGGGGCTGCTTGCAGCCCCCTATACATCGGTCAGAGCCCCTCCTCCTTTTCAAACCGCGACCGCTACGCTGGGTCGCGGTTTGAGCTATTTACGGGAGAACAAGGTAGAAGTATTCTTATTTTAACATCGCGGCCGCTGCGTTGGGTCGCGATGTTAGTTTTTTTACGGGGGAATAAGGTAAACAACTATTTATAATTATATAATTAACAGTTTGTTAAACACAAAGGCGGTGGGTTGGGGTATTCTTATGATAATGAATTCTGCACTGTAAGGGTGATAGCATGAATTTCAGACAAAAGATCGCGCAGTTCATGTATGGCCGCAACGGCTATGACGCCTTCAACCAGTTTTTGCTCATCGCCGCCATCGTCATGATGGCGCTGGGCATGCTCCTTAGCCGGGTGCCGGTGGTGGGGTTGGTGCTGTCCATACTGGAATGGACTATCCTCATCTACTGCCTTTTCCGCACCTTCTCCAAGGACCTCTATAAGCGCCAGCAGGAGAATGCCTGGTATTACACGAAGCGCCAGGCCTTCGGCCGGTGGTCCCGGTCCCTCAAGGACCGCTGGCAGCAGCGCAAAGACTATAAATTCTTCCGCTGCCCCTCCTGCCACGCCCTCCTGCGGGTGCCCAAGGGGAAGGGCAAGCTGCTTTTGACCTGCCGGAAGTGCGGCAACCGCTTTGAGCGCAAGACATGAACCCATACGACGTGCTGGGCGTTTCGCCCGACGCCACCGACGAGGAGATCGCCCGGGCCTATAAGAAGCTGGCCAAGCGATGGCACCCGGACCTGCATCCGGGGGACGCCGCCGCGGCGGAGCGGATGGGCCGCATCAACCGGGCCTATGACGACATCAAGGCCATGCGCCAGCGGGGGCAGGCCAGTCCCGGGCCCACGCCGCCCAACTATCAGTACTCCTATTCCTACAGCTACACGCCCCGGGGGCACAGTCCCATCGCCCTCATCATCGGCATCGTGGTGGCGTTCTTTCTCATTCGGCTGGTGCTGAGCCTCCTGTTCGGCGGCTATACTCGGTCCTATACGGTCCCCGGCTACTATCCCGGATACTACGGCTATTATCAAGTCGTTCCCTGAAAAAGAAAGCTCCCTGTCCGCGTTGGACAGGGAGCTTATCGTATCATTTCCGTCCTCGGAAACCGCCGCCGCTGTGACCACCGAAGCCGCTGCCCCGGAAGCTGCCGCCGGAGGGGCGGGAGGCGCCGGAGGGCCGGCTGGAGCCGCCGAAGCCGCCGCTGCGGGGACGGCTGGAGAAGCTGGAGCGGCGGGTAGGCTGGCTGCGGAAGCCGCCGCCTATAAAACCGCCCGGTCCGCCGAATCCGGCGGGACCGCCGGGCCCGGGAGGGGGCGGCGGGGCAGGGGGCCGCTGCTGCCACCAGGAGCGGTAACGCCGCCGGCCGCCGGGCAGGAAGATGGGCATGAAGCCGCCGGTGTATCCGTACCGGCTCATCCGGATGAACCGGCTGACCGCTCCCAAGAACCAGAAGATGACCAGGGCGATAATGATAAGCGCGACGATGCCCAGGATGGAGGGCCCGCGGCGCACGGGCTCGGCATAGCCGTAGCCGTAGTTATCGGGATAGCTGGGTGCCTGCTCCGTCTCGGCGGTCAGCGATACATCGTAATAATCCAGGTACCAGTCGTAGATGTGTCCGGCCAGGGTGCTGACCGCGTCGTCGAAGCGGTCAGCGTCCACGTCGTCCCAGAAGTCGTCGTAGTACTTCTCCGGGAAACTGTCGTAGAACGCGTCGTCCAGGCCGCTGCCCACGGTGACGCCGCCCACATATTCCTCGGTCACCAGCAGCAGGAGCGCTCCGTTATCATTGCCTACGCCCCAGCTGTTCATGAGCCGGGTGGCGTAGATGTCCGCGTCCTCGTCCAGGTAGCTCACCGTGGCCACCACCAGCTGGGCGCCGCCGCACTCATTTTCCAGCACAGCGTTGTACTCGGCCAGCTTCTCCTCCGTCTGGGCGGAGAGGACGCCCGCGTCGTCCACGGCGTAATAGCCGCTGCCTGTGCCGGCCTCCAGGGCGGCATAGGCGGGCGCGGCCAGGAGCATGACGCCCAGCAGCGCTGTCAATGCACAGGCGAATAGCCTCTTCATCTCGTCACCTCATGGAAAGGTCTCCGGCGCTTTGACGCCGGTCACATGCCGAAGCAGGTTTGCGGGGAAGGCGGTCAGCACCTCGTCCCGGAAGGTCAGGATGTGGTCGTTGTAGACGCTGTCGTCCAGCTCCGATTGGGCGCTGTGAAAGTCGGAGATTATCTTGTCATAGTCGTCGTAGCTATTCGCCAGGGCCGCGCCGGCGTTTTTCGCGGCCTCCACCTGGGCCACGGCCTCCGCAAGAGCCTGGTTCGCCGCACCGATGGCGGGGATGTCCTTCGCTGTCAGGGCTTCATCCAGGGCGGAGCGGGCCTCCTTCACGGCGGCGTAGGACTCCGCCCATTCGCCGTCCGTGCCGATGACGGACAGGAGGCGGTTGGTGAGGTCCACGCAGTTTTTAAGGTGGTCTGCCGGGGCGGAATAGCCGCCCTCGGCCTTCAAAAGGCTCTTGTCGAAGAAGGCCTCCTCTGCCTGACGGCAGGCCTTGCCCAGGCTGCGCTTGCAGCCCAGGAAGGAGAATAGCGCCACAACGATTATAAAAACAACGATGGCGGTGGAGCGTTTCTTGAGAATACTCATAAAAAGCCTCGCAAACGAAAATCAGCCTTTCATATCCAAAAGCTTCTGTTTCAGCTCGCCCTCGATGCGGCCCAGCTCCGCCTCGGCGGCGGCCCGGCGGGCACGGCCGTCGTCCTGGATCTTGCGCACGTCCTCCAGTGTCTGGATGAGCTCCTTGTTGGTCTCCTGCAGGGTCTCCAGGTCCACGATGCCCCGCTCGGCCTCCTGTGCCACGCCCACGGAGCCGGTGTGCAGGGCGGCGGCGTTTTTGCGGAGCAGCTCGTTGGTGACCTCGCTGACCTCGTGGGTGGCCTCCATGGCCTGCTGGGAGTTATACATGCTCAGGGCCAGCACCATCTGGCTCTTCCACAGGGGGATGGTGTTGTCGATGGCGGTCTGGATCTTCTCCACCATGAGGGAGTCGTTGTTCTGGATGAGCCGGATCTGGGGGGCCATCTGGATGGAGATCATGCGGGTCAGTTCCAGGTCGTGTATCTTCTTCTCGAAGCGGCCCAGCATGGCGGCGTAGTCGTTGGCGGCCTGGGCGTCCTCGGGGGCGCCGGACTCCTCCGCCTTCTTCTGCACCGCGGGCAGCTCCGTGGCCCGCAGCTCCTCCAGGCGCAGCTTGCCGGCGATGATGTACATGGTCAGCTCTTTGAGATAGGCCTGGTTCATCTCGTACATGTTGTCCATGGTGACGATGTCCTTGTTGAGGGTGATCCAGTGCTGATTCAGGGCCTCGGTGATTTTGTTCACGTTGGTCTCGGCCTTGTCGTACTTCACCTTCATGTCGGAAAAGCTCTGGGCGGCCTTTTTAAAGAGGCCCTTCAGGCCCTTGGGCTTTTCGCCGGACATGTCCAAGCCATTGAGTTCCCCCACCAGGTCGGAGAGGATGTCGCCAACCTCGCCCAGGTCCTTGGTGCGGACCTTCTCCAGCGCCTGGGCGGAGAACTCGGCGATGTTCTTCTGGGCGGCGGAGCCGTAGGCCAGCACCTGGGCGGAGTTGGTGATGTCGATCTGCTTGGCGAATTCCCGGACGGCGGCCTGCTCCTCGGGGGCCAGGTCGTCGATGTCCAGCTTCTCCACCGGGGCCTCCGCCTCGGCCTGGTTGGTCACGGCGTTGGCGTCGGGGGCGGGGGCCTCCTGTACGGCGGCAGCCGTGGCGGCGGGGGCGGCCGGAGCCTCGGGGGCGGCGGGCTCCTCGGAAGCGCCGGGGTCAAGGGTCAGGTTGAACTCGTATTTCTTCTCGTCGGCCATGATAGTGTTCCTTTCCTTTTATCTTGATTTTGTCTTACGTTATTTTTGCTGGGCTCTGCGGAGAAATTCCTGCAGGCTGTCGGCCTTTCCCAGGCCCTCCCGGGTCAGCAGGTTCTCCATGATCTTGATGTCGGCGTCCACGTCCATGGCGTCGTTTTTATACAGCGCGTCCAGCTGCTTCTGGAAGGCGTCGGCCTCGGTCTTAAGCATGTCCGCGATGCGGCTTTTGGCGCCTGAGATGTTCTCGCCCTCCACGCCGGGGGTGCTCATGCGGTCATAAGCCTCCAATAGCTGGATGGTGGAGGGGAGGAAGTAGCTCTGGAACTTCTGGATCTGGGGCACGTCCGCGGCGTCTTGGACCGCGTCTTGGGCGATGGCGTCGCTCAAGGCAATGAGCTTCGCGATCTTCTCCTTCACGCCGGCGTCACCGATGGAGGCGGAGAGCCTCTCCATCTCCCCGCGGGCCTTTTTCGCCTCGGCCAGGATGGCGTCCACGGGCGCTCCATAGCTTACAGGCTCCGGCTCCGGCTCGGGGACATATTCCGCCGTGGGCTTGATGAGCTTGTCCGCGATGAGCCATGCCGCCGCCGTTACCAGCGCGGCAATGAGGAAATGGCTCCAGGCGTACAGGGGAAATACCATCGCGTACACCGCGAACACCGCCGCGGCGATGTAGACAGGCAGGGCGCTTTTTCGTTTCACTTCACGCATGGGACCGCCTCCTTGGCAAAAGCTACTATAAATATTTTATTCTAATCACGCAATTCCGTCAAGGATTACTTGCTAGTTTTACCAGTCTCATGTTATACTACCAGCAGCGGGCACTGTTCGGACAAAACGGTGGGGACAGACCGGACGGGCCGGCCCATCCCCTATATGAAAGCCAAGCCGCGCGCGGCGGGGCTGGACCATATTATGCAGCGGGTGAATGCCATGACAAACATCAAGATTGCGCCCTCTATATTGGCGGCCGACTTCACGCGGCTGGACGAGGAGATCGACGCCGTGCTGAAGGCCGGCGCGGACTATATCCACGTGGACGTGATGGACGGCCAGTTCGTGCCCAATATCTCCATGGGCGTGCCCGTGGTGGAGAGCATCCACAAGGCGTTCCCGGAGGCGTTCCTGGACGTGCATCTGATGATCGTGAACCCCAGCGACTATGTGGAGACCTTCTGCAGGGCGGGGGCCAGCAACATCACCATCCACCTGGAATCGGACAAGACCGAGGACATCGCCGCGGCCCTGGCGCTGATCAGAAGCAACGGGGTGAGGACGGGCCTCTCCGTCAAGCCGGCCACCCCCGCCGTGGCCCTGGAGAGCTGGCTCAAGGAACTGGACATGGTGCTGGTGATGACGGTGGAGCCCGGCTTTGGGGCCCAGCCCTTCATGGTGGACCAGATGGAGAAGGTGAAGGCCATCCGCCGCAGGCTCGACCAGGTGAATCCGGCCTGCGACGTGGAGGTGGACGGGGGCATCAAGCCCGATACCGCCCCCATCGTAAAGGCGGCGGGCGCCAACGTGCTGGTGGCGGGCTCCGCCATCTTCGGCCATGAGGATTACGCCGCCGTCATAGAAGAGCTTCGCAGCAGGTGATTCGCTATGCCTTTTTTCCCCGTATCCTTTGAAGAACTGATAGACCGCTTCGCGGCCCTGCCCGGCATCGGACGCAAGAGCGCCCAGCGCCTGGCCTTTCATGTGCTGGCTCTGCCGGAGGGGGAGGCGGAGGCCTTCGCCGAGACCATCCTCCGGGCCCGCCGGACCGTACATACCTGCCCCGTGTGCCAGAACCTGACGGACGGGGAGCTGTGCTCGGTGTGCGCCGACGGGCGGCGGGACCGTTCCGTCATCTGCGTGGTGGCGGAGGCACGGGACGTGGCGAGCCTGGAGCGCAGCCGGGAGTATAACGGCGTGTATCACGTGCTCCACGGGGTGCTGTCCCCTATGAGCCACATAGGCCCCGACGATATCCGCATCTCGGAGCTTGTAAAGCGCGTGGCGGACGGGGGCGTGGAGGAGGTCATCATGGCCACCAACCCCGACACGGAGGGAGACGCCACGGCCATGTACATCGCCCGGCTTTTAAAGCCCTTCGACGTGCGGGTGACCCGCCTGGCCTACGGCATCCCCGTGGGCTCCAACCTGGAATTTACCGATGACGCGACCCTGGTGCGGGCGCTGGAGGGCCGGCGCGACATGTAAAAGCGCCGCCCGGGGAATAATATCATATCATTCGGTCAATATTTGTTACGGACAGGATCGCCTGTCCGAATGTGTGTTACATACGGCAAGGAGACTTTTTATTTCATGGCACAAAAATTGAAGATCATGGCTCTTGGCGGTCTGGACGAGATCGGCAAGAACCTCTATGTTTACGAGTACGGCAAGGACATCCTGATCGTGGACTGCGGCATGGGCTTCCCCGACGAGGACATGTACGGCATCGACACCGTGGTGCCGGACGTGACCTACCTGGTGCAGAACAAGGACAGGGTCCGTGGCATGGTCCTGACCCACGGCCACGAGGACCATATCGGCGCGGTGCCCTATGTGATGAGCCGCATCGACTGCCCCATCTACGCCACCCGCCTGACGGCGGGGCTGGTGCGGCTGAAGCTGGAGGAGCACGGTCTCGCCGACAGGGTGAAGCTCATCACCTGCTCGGCGGGGGACACCTTCAAGGTGGGCAGTGCCTTCACCTGCGAGCTCATCCATGTGAACCACTCCATCGCCGACAGCGTGGCGGTGGCCATCAGGACCCCGGTGGGCACCCTTATCCACACCGGCGACTTCAAGATAGACCTTACCCCCATCGAGGGCGGCGTGTTTGATTTCCACCGGTTCGCGGAGCTGGGGAAGGAGGGGGTGCTGGCGCTTTTGAGCGACTCCACCAACGTGGAGCGGCCCGGCTATTCTGAGTCCGAGCGGCATGTGGGCGAGAGCATGGAGAGCCTCTTCCGGGGCTGCGACAAGCGCATCATCGTCACCACCTTCGCCTCCAACGTCCACCGCATCCAGCAGATCGTGAACTGTGCGGCCAAATATAAGCGCAAGGTGTGCGTCACCGGCCGGAGCATGGAGAACGTTATCCGCCTCGCGGTGGAGGAGGGGTATCTAACCGTTCCCAAGGACGTGCTGGTGGATATAAACCACATCAATACCCTCAATCCCGCGAAGCTGGTCATCATCACCACGGGAAGCCAGGGCGAGAGCATGTCGGCTCTGTACCGCATGGCCTTTTCCGAACACAGGCAGGTGAAGATTGGCGCGGGGGACCGGGTCATCATCTCCGCCTCCGCCATCCCCGGCAACGAGCGGACCGTGACGAAGGTCATCGACGAGCTCTTTTCCAAGGGCGCGGAGGTCATCTACGATAGGAGCATCGACATCCACGTGTCCGGCCACGCCTGCCAGCAGGAGCAGAAGACCATGCTGGCCCTCACCAAGCCCCGGTTCTTCATCCCCGTCCACGGAGAGCACCGGATGCTCTGCCGCCACAGGGACCTGGCCCAGGAGATGGGCATGCGCCCGGCGGACATCATGATCGCCGGGGTGGGGGACGTGATAGAGCTGACCGCCAAGCGCATCGCGAAAAACGGCACCGTGCCCTCCGGGCGGGTGCTGGTGGACGGCGCCGACGACGGCGGCGTGGAGAACGTGGTCATGCGGGACCGGCAGCACCTGGCCCAGGACGGCATGGTGGTGGTGGTCATGACCATGTCCGCCCAGGATGGGTCCCTTCTCTGTGAGCCGGAGATCATGACAAGGGGCTTCGTCTATGTCCGGGACAACGCCGAGCTCATCGAGCAGATGCTCAGGGTCGTGTACGAGAGCGTGGAGTCCTGCGAGCGGGCCCACATCAACGACTGGGCGGAGATCAAAGGCCGTGTCAAGAGCCAGCTCAGCGGCTATCTCTACAAGATGACCCGCCGCAGCCCCATGATATTGCCGGTGATTACCGAAGTTTAAGAAGTTTAAATAATATTAGCCCTTTTGGCTGTCCCGAACGAATAAAGGACAGAGGAAATGCAAAGAGAACAATCCTATCCTCATGGAGGAGGCAGAACAAATGGACATGGAAATGCGGCTGCGGCAGCTGTTCGACAGACAGTGGGCCGCGCCGGACCCGCACCTGGCCGGTATGATAGACCGAACCGAGAAGCGGTATTGGGCCAGCGCCCTGTCAGACGAGGACGCAGGCCTGGTGGCCGCGGCGGGAGAGGTGCGGCCGGACCTTCCCAGCGAGACGCTTACGAAGCATGACGGCGCTTGACGGGGAGGAACTGTACCGACGGTTTTATCCGAAGGTACAGGGATACATACGCGCCCGCGTCCAGAACCAGCAGGACGCGGAGGACCTTTGCTCCACGGTGTTCATGAAGGTGTATGCCCAGTTGGACAGCTACGACGAATCCCGCGCCAGTCTGTCCACCTGGATATACGCCATCACCCGCAACACGGTGGCGGACTTTCTGCGCCTTCAGCACCCCACTGGGGAGCTGGATGAGACCCTTCCCGCGCCGGAGAATGACCAGGAGCTGGAGGACCTGGCCGACGCGCTGGAGGCGCTGCCCGCCCGGGAGCGGGACCTGGTGATCCTGCACTATTACCATGGCTTGTCCCTGAAAGAGGTGGCTGGGAAGATGGGCCTGGGCTACAGCACCGTGAAGCTGTACCACAGCCAGTGCCTGCGCCGTTTGGAGCGGCTGCTCACGGTGTGAATCCGGAAAAGCTTTCGGGCGGCTTCCTGACAGGGAGCCGCCCGGGTCTTATGTATTGAACTGTCCGGCCAAGCTGTGTTATACTGTATCAAGCAAAATCGATAAGGAGGTCATACCATGTCCGACTATTTTGGAAAAGAGACGCCCAAGCTGGGCTTCGGGCTGATGCGCCTGCCCAAAAAGGGCATCAAGACGGATATCGAGCAGGTGAAGAAGATGGTGGACCTGTTTCTGGCGGCGGGCTTTACCTATTTTGATACCGCCTATGTGTACGGTTCCTCCGAATCGGACATCAAGAAGGCCCTGGTGGACCGCCATCCCCGGGACAGCTACACCTTGGCCACCAAGCTGAACGCCATGATGGCGGCCACGGAAAAGATGGCCAAAAAGCAGTTCGATACGAGTCTGGAGCGCACCGGCGCGGGGTACTTCGACTACTACCTGCTCCACGCCCTGATGGAGAACAACTATAAGAAGTACGATAAGTTCGGCCTTTGGGACTACGTGGGCCAGAAGAAAGCGGACGGGCTCATCAAACACCTGGGCTTCTCCTTCCACGCGGGGCCGGAGCTTTTGGACAGGCTGCTGACTGACCACCCGGAGGTGGACTTCGTCCAGCTGCAGATCAACTACGCAGACTGGGAAAACCCCAAGGTGACGGCCCGGGCCAACTATGAGACGGCGCGCAAGCATGGCAAGAGCATTGTAGTCATGGAGCCGGTGAAGGGCGGCAACCTGGCGGACCCGCCGGAGGCGGTGAAAAAGCTGTTCACGGACTACGCCCCCGCCGCCTCCCCGGCCTCCTGGGCCATCCGGTTTGTGGCCAGCCTGGACGGCATTTTGACGGTCCTGTCTGGCATGAGCAGCGTAGCCCAGATGGAGGATAACCTCTCTTACATGAAGGACTTCAAGCCCCTCAATGAGGACGAGCAGGGCATCATCCGCGAGGCCCAGCGCATATTGGGTCATTCCTCCGCCATTCCCTGCACTGCCTGTCACTACTGCACCGACGGCTGCCCCAAGCAGATCCCCATCCCGGACATCTTCGCCGCCGCCAACATGCAGTTAGGAAACGGCCAGATGGCCCAGGCGAAGGAGCGCTATGCCGCCGTGACCGGGGAGGGCCACCGGGCAAGCGACTGCGTCGGCTGTAAGCAGTGTGAGGGGGCCTGCCCCCAGCATCTTGCCATCACCGACTATCTCGCCCAGTGCGCCCAGATGCTGGAAAAGTAATGGAGGAGACGACATGATCGATCTGACTAAGTGGGAGTGGTCGAGAGAGCCCGCGTCCTGCGTTATCAAGGACGGCCGCATTGAGGTGGTCACCAAGCCCCACACGGACCTGTGGCAGCGGACCTATTACCACTTCCGCAACGACAATGCTCCGGTCCTTCAGATGAGTACGGATGAAAAGTTCTTCTCTTTTACGGTGAAGACAGAGTTTGAAAGCGCCCATCACCGCTTCGACCAGTGCGGCGTGGTGCTGTACCTGGACAGCGAGAATTGGCTCAAGGGCTCTATCGAGTATGAAAACGAGCGCTTCCAGCACCTGGGCAGCGTGGTCACGAACCACGGCTTTTCGGACTGGGCCACCACGGAGATCGACGCCTCCGTCAAGAGCATGTGGTACCGCCTGAGCCGGCGGGAGGACGATTTCTGCATCGAGTGCTCCGCCGACGGCGTGCGCTTTTCCCAGATGCGGGTGTGCCATATGTGGGAGGCGGCAGGCCCGGTCCGCTTCGGCGTCTATGCCTGCAGCCCGGAGGACTCCTCCTTCCAGGCCGTGTTCACCCATATGGAGCTGGGCGAATGCAGGTGGCTGGCCCACGACGGTCAGCAGCCGGATGAGGACGCCTGACGGTCTATGGACATATGCTGTGGCTTGGCGAAGTGAGGGATTGGGATATGTTTGAGATACGGGTGAAGATAGACCGGGAGGAAGACCTTTACTGCGGCTTCGACGAGGCGGGCGCGACGCTGAGCGAGGACGTGCTGGCGTATATTACCAAGGCCATGGAGGGCCGGAAGCGGGGCGACAGGCTGCGGCTGTGCTTTGTGAGCGCCCTGGACCTGGACGAGGGGCGGCTGGAAAACGCCATCGCCCAGTACATGCAGTCGGTGGAGCGGAGCGTGCGGCGCTTGAAGCGCAGCAGTTGGCTCAACAGCCTGCGGCTCCTGGCCATCGGTGTGATATTCATCATCCTTGGCCTGGTCTTCACGGACAAAATGGGCGCGGTGGCGGCGGCCATCGTCTCCACCATCGGCTCCTTCTCCGTCTGGGAGGCTGCCAACGTGTGGATACAGGAGTTTCCCGCCATCCGGGCCAAGGAGCGGGCAGTATCCTTTTTGAAGCAGTCGGAACTGGTCATTGAGGATGCAGACTGAGAAGGAGTATTATTATGGACATTTTTGAGGCAATGCGGGCGCGGCACAGTGTGCGCAAATATCTGGATAAGCCTATCCCGGCGGATGTGCTGGCAAAGCTCCGGGAGGAGGTGGACGCCTGCAACCGGGAGGGAAAGCTGCATATCCAATTGGTGACGGAAGAGCCGGGCGCGTTCGACTGCGCTATGGCCAAATACGGCAGCTTTTCCGGCGTGAAAAACTACTTCGTGCTGGTCGGACTGGATGACGAAAGCTTAGAGGAACGGACCGGATATTACGGCGAAAAGCTGGTGCTGCTGGCCCAGATGCTGGGGCTCAACACCTGCTGGGTGGGCCTGACCTTCTCCAAAAAGAAGGCCCATATCGAAGTGGGCCCGGGGGAGAAGCTGGTGATGGTGATCTCCCTGGGCTATGGCGCCACACAGGGCGCGGCCCACAAGGACAAGCCCATGGAAAAGCTGTGCCGGGCGGAGGGAGAAATGCCGGACTGGTTCCGCCGGGGGATGGAGTGCGCCATGCTGGCGCCCACGGCCATCAACCAGCAGAAGTTCTGCTTCACTCTGGAGCCGGACAGCAGGGTCCGGGCGGAGGCCCTGAAGGGCCCCTTCTCCAAAGTGGACCTGGGCATCGTGAAGTACCACTTTGAGCTGGGCGCCGGCAGGGAGAACTTCTCCTGGGCGGGATAAAAATCATATATGAAAAAACAGCAGCCCCATCGTCCTGATGGGGCTGCGTCGTTGTTGGTGCTTACGGCGGACTTTGGGAAAAGGGGGAGAAAAATATGGACGAGAGCAGATATATCGCCCACATTGCGGAGGACGGCAGGATACAGACGGTGGAGGAGCATCACTGCGGCACGGCGGTCCAGGCGGCGAAGTCTGCAGCTGCCTTTGGTGCGGCGCCTGCCGCCGGCTATGCGGGCCGCACGCACGACATTGGAAAGTGTTCGGCCGACTCTCAGCGAAGGGTATTGGGAGAGGGGCCGGCCTGCGACCATGCCACGGCCGGAGCCATCGAGTGCGCCCGCCGGGGCGCGGACTGGGCGGCCTGCGCGGTGATGGGGCACCACAGCGGGCTGCCGGACGTGGGGAATATAGGCGACGCGCCCGGTGCGCCGACCTACTACTGAAGGCTAAAAAAGGGACTGACCGGCGGCATCCCGGATTATGCCTCCCGCTGGCACGGTGAACTGCCGTCTCCGCCGGTCCTGCCGGGATGGGGGCGGGACCCCGTGACGGATTCGTTTCTGGTCCGCATGCTCTACTCCTGTCTGGTGGACGCGGATTATTTGGACACAGAGCGGTTCATGAACCCATCCCGGGAGCGGGGCGGATATGACGGGATGAGGAAGCTCGACCGGCGTCTGGCTGAATATGAAGTGCGAAAGGGATGGGACAAGCCAAAGGGGGAGCTGAACCGGAAGCGATCTGAAATACTGCGTGCCTGCCGCGGCGCGGGCAAGCTGCCCCGGGGCCTGTATACGCTCACGGTCCCAACGGGCGGCGGAAAAACGACGGCGTCGCTGGCTTTCGCTTTGAGACATGCCGCAGAGAATGGGATGGACCGGGTGATGTACGTAGTACCCTATACGTCCATCATCGAGCAGAACGCACAAGTGTTTCAGGAGATATTGGGTGGGAGCAATGTGCTGGAACACCACGCCGGCTCTCTGGCGGACATGGACGGGAACGCAGTGCCGGAGCAGCGCAGAAAGGCCCTGGCAGCGGAGAACTGAGACGCGCCGGTGGTGGTGACCACAGCGGTACGGTTTTTCGAGGCGATGTATGCCAACCGTCCCTCCAAATGCCGGCGGCTGCATAACCTGGCCAACAGCGTGCTCATCTTTGACGAGGCCCAGATGCTCCCGGTGGAACACCTGCGCCCCTGTGTGGCCGCTATCGCCCAGCTGATAAAGAACTTCAGGGCCATGGCGGTGCTGTGCACGGCCACCCAGCCAGCACTGGACAGGCAGTTTCTGCCCTATGGGCTGACGCCGGAAGAGCTCTGTCCCGGCGCCGCCGCCATGGCCGGCGCCTTCCGGCGGGTGACGTTCCGTTTTGGCGGCGGGATGAACGCTGACGCACTGGCGGCGGAGCTGTCCGGCCGGGAGCAGGCGCTGTGTATCGTCAATACCCGCAGGCAGGCGGCAGAGCTGTTTGCCGCGCTGCCGGCGGATGGGAGCTTTCATCTGTCCACGCTGATGTGCCCCGCCCACCGCAGAGCGGTGCTGGCGCAGATACGGGAAAGACTGAAAAATGGCATGCCCTGCCGGGTGGTATCCACGTCCCTGGTGGAGGCCGGCGTGGACGTGGACTTCCCGGCGGTGTACCGCCAGATGGCGGGACTGGACTCCATGCTTCAGGCCGCCGGCCGATGCAACCGGGAGGGGAAGCTTCCGGCGGCGGACAGCGTCGTGACCGTGTTCGAAAGCTGGGAGAGGATACCGCCCCTGTTCCAGGCCAATGTCCGGGCGGCCCGGGAGGCACTGGCAGATGGGGCGGCCCCGGATTCAACGGAGGCGGTGGCCCGGTATTTTCACAGTCTGCTCGACCTGCGGGGAGACGGGAGCATGGACCGGTGCGGCGTGCTGGCCGCCTTTCAGCACGGCATAGGGGGCTGCGCCATGCCCTTCCGGACCGCGGCGGAGAGCTTTCACCTGATCGACAACGCCACTAAGACGGTATACGTTCCCTGGGACGAGGGAGCGGCGCTGACAGGGCGGCTGCTGGCCGGGGAACGGAGCCGTGCGCTGTACCGTCAGGCGGGACAGTACAGCGTGTCGGTATATGAGCAGCACTTCAAGGCCCTGGCCCCCGCGCTTACGTTCCTGGATGAGGACAGCGCCGTTTTGAATGATATGAGCCTTTACGACCGGGCTGCCGGCCTGTCACTGAAGGCGGACTGGGGGAAGGGACTGTTTGGCTAACGATAGGCGTCCAATTTATTGGACGCCTATTGTGTTATAAAGGAGAAAAAGCAGGAAGGAGTGAACGCTGATGCCCATATGCGTGGAGGTCTGGGGGGACTATGCCTGCTTCACCAGACCGGAAATGAAGGTGGAGAGGGTGAGCTACGACGTGATGACCCCGTCGGCGGCCCGGGGGATCATCGAGGCCATCTACTGGCATCCGGGCATTCGCTGGGTCATCGACCGCATCCATGTGTGCAGACCTATCCGATTCACCAACATCCGGCGCAATGAGGTCAAAGACGTCATCAGAGCCCGGAACGTCAGGACCGTAATGGAGCGGGGGACCGGAGAACTGTACCTCGCCGCACCGGAGAGTATCCAGCAGCGGGCGGCCATGGTGCTGCGGGATGTGCGCTATGTGATCGAGGCGCATTTCGACATCACGAACAGGGCCGCGCCGGAGGATAATCCAGGAAAGTTCCAGGACATCATGCGCCGGCGGCTGGAACGGGGCGGGTGCTATCACCAGCCCTGCTTCGGCGTGCGGGAATTCCCGGCCAGCTTTGCCCCCTGTAAAGTCATCCCGCCCTGCCCGGAGGAGCTGAAAGGGGAGCGGGACCTGGGATGGGTGCTGCTGGACATGGATTATACCGACCCGGCAGACATCAGACCCCGCTTTTTCCGGGCGCGCCTGCGTGACGGCGTGATGGAGGTGCCAAGGATGACGGACTGGGAGGTGGTCGGATGATCCTGCAGGCGCTGGTCAAACTCTATGAGGACCTGGCTGGCCGGGGCAGGATCGCTCTGCCCGGCTGGGGTCCGGCGAAGATCAGTTATGCCCTGTGCATCGACGCCGGCGGGGCTGACGGACGGAGACCTGCAGGCCGCGCTCAAAAGTCTGGCGGAGATGAAGCCCTATCGGGACCTGCCGCTGGATCCCGGGCGACACTTTTACGTACTGGGGCTGGCGCCGAACGCGGCGAGGCTGTCTGTGCGTTTTTTCCTGCAGGACACCTTCGGCGGGATGATGAAGAATATCCGGGATCACCATGAGCGCATGCGCATCGCGGATAGCGACCACGCCGGGGACAGGCTGGTGCCGCTGTGGGATATGCTGCGCCAGACCGCCAGCCAGAAGAGCGGGGACAAACAGGCCAGCCCCGTACTGGCAGGGGCGGTGACCCGGGCGATCCTTGCCGGGACGCCCTATCCCGCCGCGCTGCTGGAGGCTGTCACACTGCGCATCCGCGCCGAGCGGGATGTAAACCGGCAGAAGGCCGCGATCCTGAAAGCCTATTACCTGAAGAATCAAAATGAAGACTGCCCGAAGGAGGTCCTGCAAGTGAGTCTGAATGAAGCGAGCACAAACATCCCCTATACTCTCGGCCGGATGTTCTATGTCTATGAGACCATACAGGAGGCGGCCAATCCCGGCATCAACGCCACCATCAAGGACAAATATTTCAACGCCGCGGCGGCCGCGCCGGCCATGATCTTTCCGATCCTGGACAGCCTATGCCAGAAGCATCTGCGGAAGCTGCCCGCCGGCAGGCGGATCAGCCTGGACAGACAGGTGGACGCGCTCAAAGACGTACTGGGGGAGGAATACCCCCTGCGGCTGACCCTGCCTCAGCAGGGCTCGTTCAACCTGGGCTATTATCATCAGAGACAAAAGCGTTTTGAAAAAAAGAAGGTCAAATAACATGGAGCCCATCAAGAATCGCTATGAATTTGTGATCCTGTTCGACGTGGAAAATGGCAATCCCAACGGCGACCCGGATGCCGGCAACATGCCCCGCACCGACCCGGAGACCGGCTTTGGCATCGTCACGGATGTGTGCCTCAAGCGGAAGATACGCAATTACGTGGAGATGGTGAAGGGAGAGGGCTGCCCCGGATACCGCATCTATGTGAAGGACGGCGTGCCTCTGAACCGCAGCGATATGGAGGCGTGCGTCTATGTGGGCCTGCCCGTCAGGGACAGCAGGGACGCGGAAAAGGTCCTGAAGGACGCCAGGAAGAAGGATGATCAGCTTGACGTGAAGATCCGGGACTTCATGTGCGGCAACTTCTTTGACGTCCGCACCTTCGGCGCCGTCATGACCACTTTTATGAAGGGCGCGCTCAGCTGCGGCCAGGTGCGAGGTCCGGTACAGCTGGGCTTTGCCCGCAGCGTAGACCCCATCCTGCCCCAGGAGATCACCATTACCCGCATGGCCATCACCACCGAGGCCGACGCGGAGAACAAGAATACGGAAATGGGCAGAAAATATATCGGTCCCTACGGCCTGTACCGGGCGGAGGGGTATATCTCCGCGAACCTTGCACAAAAGACCACCGGCTTCTCCGGGGAGGACCTGGAACTGCTGTGGGAGGCCATCCTCAATATGTTCGAGCACGACCGAAGCGCGGGCAGGGGCAAGATGGCCGTGCGGGAACTCATTATCTTCAGGCACGACAGCGCTCTGGGCAACGCCCCGGCCCATAAGCTGTTCGACCTGGTAAAAGCGGAAAAGAAACCCGGCGTCACCGCGCCCCGCACCTATGGCGACTATGAGGTCACCGTGGATGAGGCCGGTCTCCCGGCGGGGGTCACATGTATCAGGAAGTGACGGCGGAAGAGCGGGAACGAATTGAAAAAAATCTGATGTTTTGTCAAGACCTTCGCTGATTTGTCTCCGTTCGTATGGACGGAGTGGATTGAAATTATCCGGCGGGGACCTGTTCGGTAACTGTATAGGTGTCTCCGCCCACATTGGCGGAGTGGATTGAAATCCCGACACCTTCAGCTATAGGGCATGGTGTGTGAGTTTCCATCCATGCAGCGGAGTGGGTTGAAATATGAAAACGCAATAACTTGATGAACTGACCGGCGCCTCCGCCCGTGAGGCGGAGAGAATTGAAATGTCGATAATATCGTCCAGGCGACCTCCGGCGACTGCGTCTTCTCCCTTACGGGCGAAGTGGATTGAAATCTGGACATTACGGATTATCTCAGCCTGCGGCACCAGTCTCCGCTCCACGGGCGGAGAGGAGAGCCGGCCTCTGTTGCCTTGACACGGTGAGCCCGAAGGGGCTATACTGATGGTCAGAGCGGGCCCCTTTCCGGGGCTTGCAGGCTTATACGGAGGTATGCCAGGTGAATATCCAAATTTTTGGCGGCAAAGGATTCGACACGCAAAAAGCACAGCGGTATTTCAAGGAACGTCGTATCAAGTTCCAGTATGTGGACGTCCAGCGCTACGGCATGAGCCGTGGGGAGCTGACCAGCGTGAAGAACGCGGTGGGCCTCGCCGCCATGAGCGACGCGCCGGAGATAAGCTATCTGGCCTACGACGAGGACAAGCTGGATAAGCTCTTTGAGTACCCGGAGCTTTTGAAGACACCCATTGTCCGAAACGGGAAGCAGGCCACGGTGGGCTATTGCCCGGACGTGTGGAAGACCTGGGAATAAAGACTGACAGCGGATGACCGCCGTTTGGAGGATATAGCATGAACATATTCGTATACGGCAGCGGCGCCTGGGGCACGGCCCTGGCCATGCTGCTGGTGGATAACGGCCACGACGTGACGCTCTGGTCCCATGACCCGGAGAAGGCTGCGGCCATGGCGAAGCGGCGGAAAAATCCCGCCCTGCCCGGAGCTGTCCTGCCCTCGGCGCTGGCCATCACCAGCGACCCGGGCGGCGCGGAGAGAGCGGAGCTAGTGCTGTTCGCGTCCCCGTCCAACATCCTTCGGCGCACGGCGAAGACCGCCGCGCCCCACATAAAGCCGGGCACAGTGCTTGTCTCGGCCACCAAGGGCATCGAGGAGGGCACTGAGCTTCGCATGAGCCAGGTCATCCGCCAGGAGGTGGGGAAGGACTGCCCTGTGGCGGTGCTGTCCGGCCCCTCCCACGCGGAAGAGGTCTCCCGCCGCATGGCCACGGGCTGTGTGGCCGCCTGCGAGGACCAGGCGGTAGCGGAGCTGGTCCAGCGCACCTTCATGAATGAGATGTTCCGGGTGTACGTGAACCTGGACGTGGTGGGCGTGGAATTCTGCGGTGCGGTGAAGAACATCATCGCCCTGGGCGTGGGCATCATGGACGGCCTGGCCCTGGGCGACAACGCCAAGGCCCTGTTCATGACCCGGGCCATGGCAGAGATCGCGGTCCTCTGCCAGGCGGCGGGGGGCGACCGCACCACCTGCTCCGGCCTCGCCGGCATGGGGGACCTGAT
>CANRKN010000034.1 GCA_947631215.1 uncultured Oscillospiraceae bacterium
GCCCAGTTAGCCTCTATGAAATTGGCTGTTTCATACTATACAGTATGAAAGTGCGGTTGTCAAGAGTCTTCTTCCTCATTTTCCAGGTATTCGTAATACTCCGCCTCGCCGGCGAAGAGCATGTACCGGCCGTCCACCAGGCCATAGAATCCGGAAGGGGTGAAGTATCCGCGCATTGTGCTGTCCTCCTTACGTATTATTTGTTCTTTCTGACTGTAGGATACCGGAGAGGAAGTCCCATAAACCGGACAGCAAAAGGGCTTTACGAAATGGGGCCGATGGGGTATAATCAGTCCAGGAATCTTATATTATCGGAGAGAGAAAGACGATGATATACATCCTCTACAACCCCCTGGCCAACAACGGCCGGGGCACCGAGGGCCTGGACGGGGTCATCGCCGCCGCGGGCGAGCGGCATAAGGACGAGACGCCGGAGCTGGTGGACGTGACCCGCGAGGACGAGGCGGCCGTTTTAATGGCTATGGGCGAGGGAGACGAGGCCATCCTCTGCGGGGGCGACGGTACGCTCCACTATCTGGTGAACGCTTTGGACGGGCAGGTGCCGGCGGCGCCGCTGTACTTATGGAGAATGGGCACAGGCAACGACTTTCTCCGGGACGTGCTGGGAAAGAAGCAGCAGCAGATGGTGCTCCTCAATCCCTATCTCCGGGACCTGCCGGTGGCGGAGGTGGGCGGTGAGCGCCGCCGGTTCATCAACAACGTCTGCTTCGGCCTGGACGGCCAGACCTGCGAGCAGGCGGAGCAGGAGAAGGCCCGGCTGGGTAGGCCCGCCAACTATATCATGGTGGCGCTGCGGCTGCTTTTGAAGGACTATCAGCCTGCGAAGGCCTCCGTCACCGTGGACGGGGTCACAAAGGACTACGAGCAGGTGTGGGTGGCCTCCGCTTTCAACGGCCGGTATGTGGGCGGCGGCATGAAGCTGGCCCCGGGCCAGGACCGGAAGAGCGACAAGCTCTGCTGCGTGGTGCTCCACAGCCTGAGCAGGCCGAGAGCGCTGGCAAATATCGCGAAAGTTCTGTGGGGCGGGCACGTGAAGATGAAGGAGTGCGACGTGCGCTTCGGCCATGAGATCGAGATCACCTTTGACCGGCCCATGGGCAACAACCTGGACGGGGAGCCCACGGAGCGGGTGACCGCGTTCAAGGCGGCGAAAATGGTCCCGGCGCTTGCGCATTCCGGGCAGGTATGTTAAAATAAAGACGACCATTTTCCAGGGAGAGGAGGCGTATCCATGGACGAGCTGAAGCTGGTGGTGGCCAGCAACCTGATCAAGCTGCGCCAGAAGGCGGGCATGACCCAGGCGGAGCTGGGGGAGAAGCTCAACTACTCCGACAAGACCGTGTCCAAGTGGGAGCGGGGCGAGTCCATGCCCGACGCCTACAGCCTCACCCGTCTGGCGGAGATATACGGCCTGACCGTGGACGAGCTTCTCCACGACGACACGGCCTGGCAGGACCCGGTGGAGAAGGCCAAGGCGGCGGAACGGGCCGCGGCCCCCACCTTCTCCAGCCGGATGGTCACCATGGTGGCCATCGTGGGCATATGGACCATGGCGGTCATCATGTTCGTGGTGTTCTGGCTGGTGATGGACGCGAGGCTTTGGATCATCTTCGCCTGCGCCGTGCCCGTGAGCCTCATCACGCTGCTGGTGCTGAACTCCGTGTGGAATAAAGGGCGGCACAATATGATCATCGTCATGGCGCTGGTGGCCACCATCATCACGCTGATATTCCTGTTCCTGCGGCGGTATACGCCCTGGCAGCTTTTTTTGATACTCATACCGGCGGAGATCCTGGTGGTGCTGTGCTTCCACATCCAGGGGCGCAGGGCCTGAAAACAGGGACATTCTCCGTATCGTAGAATAAAAATAGCCGGAGCGGAGAGCGATTCTCCGCCCCGGCGTTTTTTTGAGAGGCCGATTCCGGCGGTTTAGGTTGCCTTTTGGAAAAAAGAGGGACTATAATAGGCGCCGGAAACGGACCCTTACAAGGAGGAACACATGAGCGATTATGTTTTGAGCTGCTGCTCCACCGCGGACCTGAGCCGGGAGCATCTTCAGCGCCGGGATATCCAGTGCGTGTTTTTCCACTACTTCCTGGATGGGAAGGAGTATATGGACGACCTGGGGCAGAGCATGCCTCTGGACAAGTTCTATAAGGCCATGGCCGACGGGGCCATGACCAAGACGGCCCAGGTGAATATATCCGAGTACTTGGACTTTTTCACCCCCTTCCTGGAGCAGGGGAAGGACATCCTGCACCTCACCCTCTCAACGGGCATATCGGGCACCTATAATTCCGCCGTGAACGCCGCCGCCATCGCGCGGGAGCGGTTTCCCGAGCGGAAGATATACGTGGTGGACTCCCTGGCCGCCTCCTCGGGCTACGGCCTTCTCATGGACGCCCTGGCGGATAAGCGGGACGAGGGGATGGGCATCGATGAGCTGAAAGCCTGGGCAGAGGAGAACCGCCTGCGGCTGCACCACTGGTTCTTCTCCACGGACCTCACCTTCTTCGTCCGGGGCGGGCGCATCTCCAAGGCGGCGGGTGTGTTCGGCGGGGCGCTGAAAATATGCCCGCTGATGAACGTGGACTTCCAGGGCCGGCTCATCCCCCGGGAGAAGGTCCGCACCAAGCCCAAGGTGATAAAGGCCATCGTGGACAAGATGGAGAAGTGCGCTGACAAGGGGCTGGGGTACGACGGCAAGTGCTATATGTCCAACTCCGCCTGCCTCGCCGACGCCCAAGAGGTGGCCCGGCTGGTGGAGGAGCGGTTCCCCAGGCTGGACGGAAAGGTGCTCATCAACGACATCGGCACCGTCATTGGCTCCCACACGGGGCCCGGCACCGTGGCGCTGTTCTTCTGGGGCAAAAAGCGGGAGGACTGAAGCGCCGCGCGGGGCGGTTTTTGCTTGACAGCCCCGGCATGAGAGGATATAGTAAGAGGGCCGCCGCAAGACGCGGCGGCCCTTTATCCGGGTGTAGCGCAGTTGGCAGCGCGGGTGGTTTGGGACCACCAGGCCGCAGGTTCGAACCCTGTCACTCGGACAGCGAAAAGAAAGACACGCCGAAAGGCGTGTCTTTCTTTTCGCTGGGGAGGGGGCTTTTTTTCATGGGGGATTGTTTTGTAAAAGCGCATATGGTAAAATGTATTTGCGACACAAACCGAATACTTTGTCTTTGCGGGATGCAGCCTAATCAGGTAAAAATGCATCTCCATCTCTGCATCCGCAAGGGCAAGAGGTTTGTGTCGCAGCAAACGGAGCTCTGCGTTTTTCGTGCGCAGCTCCGGCTGCGCACTTTTTATTGCGTCGAAACAAAAACAAAGAGGAGGAAAAAAGTATGAGGCGTTTTTATCGACTGCTAATTGTTCTTGGGGTGGTGTTGTCGCTCGCGATGACGGGAAGCAGGGACGTTGTTTTGGCAGAAGCTGGACAGGAGGAACCCGTGCGCATCGAGTTTGGTGCAAAGGGCGAGGAAGTGTTGGCTCTGCAGCAGCGACTGATCGCGCTTGGATATCTTAACGGTAGTGCAGACGGCGATTTCGGTAGTCGGACACTGGGTGCTGTGCAGGCACTACAGAATGCTCACGGGCTTGAAGCCACCGGCGTTGTCACTGAGAAAGAAGTGGAGGCTCTCCAGCAGGATATAAAAGCATATGCCAAGCGGGCCATCGTAGTGGCGATGACGAATGGCCAGTCTACCGATGTTTTTGCCCCTGATGGCAACACCTATGATACGAGTAAATTCCACACCTATACATACACTGCTGGCCTGCATGCGGTGGTATGTGAGGACGGAGAATGGGAGCAGACCGGCACAGATGCATGGCATATCGAGGATATGCTGATACAGTATATGGGGGCCGAAGACCTCTATGCGGAACTAATCCTTGATATAACCTTTGACGGGGAGAACTATGTGCTATCCGGCGTCACAAGGACCATGGGGAAGAAAACCAATTTGGACTGGAAAAAATTATCCAGTCTGAATGTAGAAGAAATGGAGCCTTCGGAAGACACACCATTCTTGACCGTGTCACCCGCAATGCTGATGGGCGAGGTTGTTGAACAGACCTCTGCCATCCCGGAGGAAACCACAAAAGCCGAAGAAACACCGTCGACAACAGGTGAAGAAACACCGTCATATTCTGACAGTCAGGCGAGAAAGGATTGGATAAACAGCCAGTTCAGTATTTGGAACGGGAAACATAAGGGACTGGAGGATCTCATAAAAAAGAATCTGAACGATGAAAAATCCTATAAGCACATCGAGACGACCTATATTGACTGCGATGACCAGACAACATGCGATCTGATCAACAGCGTCCTATCGGATGCCGGATATTCCCAGCGTGTAGAGGTTGGTGATCTCTTTATCACGACAAAGTTTTCTGCAAAGAATGCTTTTAATGCCACCATTAAGAAAACAGCTTATGGTATCGCAAGTTATCAAAATAACACAATAGAACTGATTGGCTTTGAATGACCCCTGTACGGGGAGATGACGAGAGCGGGAGCATCGGTAAGATGCTCCCGCCCTTGCGCTTGATTTGGGCCTTCCATGTGGTGAACCCTGTGCAATAGTTGACACCATATTTGACACCACGATATACTATGAAAGAGGTCATAGAAAGCGAGGCGTTGAACGATGAAGACGATTGAATATTATATGAGCCTGCCGTACCGCATGGAGATCGTTCGGGATGTGGATGAGGGCGGTTTTGTGGCGTCGTTCCCGGACTTGAAGGGCTGCATCACCTGCGGCGAGACGGTGGAGGCCGCTGCCGCCAACGCGGAGGACAGCAAGCGGGAATGGCTGGTAGCCGCGCTGGAGGACGGGTATGAGATACCGGAACCGTTTACGGACAGCGAGTATTCCGGGCAGTTCAAGCTACGTATCCCCAAGTCCCTGCATAGGGCGCTGGCGGAACACTCCAAGCAGGAGGGCATCAGTATGAATCAATACTGTTTGTACCTGCTGACAAAGAACGACGCGGAATATCCAAGAACGCATCTATAACGGTTGAGCGGAGCGGCATATGCCGCTCCGTTTTGTATGGCATGGCATATTGGGGCGGGGGGAGGCATAGGCTGAGAAAAAGACATGGGAGGGCTGACGATGGCCTATGAGGACAAGACGGCGGCGGAGCAGCAAGTGCACCGGCTGACTATGGACGAGCGAAAGCGCCTTTGGATGAACGGCGTGGAGGAAGTGGAGAGCTTCGACGACCAGACCGTTGTCGTGAAGACGGTGAAGGGCCGGCTCTATGTGCGGGGCGAGGGGCTGAAGGTGGATAAGCTGGAAAAGGAGACGGGTGAGCTGAACATATCCGGGCAGGTCGCCAGTCTTGACTATGAGGACGTGGGGCCCGGGGGTGGGCTCTGGTCCCGGCTGTTCCACTGATGGCGCTGCCGGCCATGACCCAGCTGCTCGAGGCGGGTTGGTTCTTTCTCGCCGGGGCGGGGCTGGGGCTATTCTACGACCTGCTGGGCGGGGCCCGGGACGGGGCGAAGCTGCCCAAGGCCCTGGGAGACGGGCTCTGGGCGCTCGTGGTGCTATGGCTGCTGTTCCTGGGCGGGATGGGTTCGCTGGAGGGGCGGCCCCGGCTCTATATGGCCATGATAACGGCGCTGGGGCTGGGGTTCTGGCACCTGGGGGCGTCGCCGATAGCACGGCCCGCCATGGGGAAGCTGTGGGCTCTGGCGGCCCGGGGGGCGGGGTTTCTGGCCGCGCCGGTGTGGAAGGGCTATGAATATATTCAAAAAAAGATGAAAAAACTCTTTTCAAACGGCAAAAAAAGGTTTACAATAATAGCCACTCAAAGGAAAGAGACACGCCGGAAACGGAAGGAGGACAGACGCCATGAAGCTACGCAGGGCAAGCTGGATCACGGGGCTGGTCATCGTGGGCGTGATCGTGTACGCGTGTATCGCCCTGATGAATATGCGGACAAAAGTGGCGCTGGCCAGCGAGACGGAGGCGGAGCTGCGGGCCAAGGCGGAGGAGATCCAGGAGACCAACGCCGCGCTGCAGTACGCCATCGACAACCGCTACGACGACAAGACCATCGAGGACATCGCCCGGGATAAGCTGGGCCTGGTGCTGCCGGAGGAGAAGATATTCTACGACAGCGGCAGCTGACGTCAGAACGGTCCTGAAGATCCGAGGTCCTGGCAGGCCAGGCCCCCTCATCGGTCAGGACCGTTCTTCCTTTTCCCCATGAGAGTAGTTGTCAAGGGTAATTTTAGGATTCACGAATTGCACTCCATTCTTAAGCAGAAAGAAGTAAGCGCCCCAGCATGATGGGCGCATCATATGACCCCATCTGTGGTTCCTTCGGGAATACAGATGGGGTCATTTTTTTATTTGAATGATCAACTGGTAAATAAACCACGAGGTAATACAACTGGGAACAGCCAATAAATGAGATCCGATCAGTTATCAGCGTATTATAGGTTTCCTCTAAACCAGGCATGCTAAGGAATAGATAGGAGGAAACAGTATGAATGAGAAAACGTATGGGTACGTTCGCGTCTCCAGCAAGGAACAAAACACGGACCGCCAACTGATCGCCATGGAGGACTTCGGCGTCCCGTCGGCCTGCGTGGTCGTAGATCGGCAATCTGGAAAGGACTTTGACCGGCCCGGGTATAGGAGGCTCCTGAGAAAGCTAAAACCGGGCGACACTCTTGTGATCAAGAGCATCGACCGGCTGGGACGGAACTATGACGAGATACTGGAACAATGGAGGCTGCTCACCAAAACGAAGCAGGTAGCCATTGTCGTCCTGGATATGCCGCTGCTGGACACGCGAAGGGGGAAAGACCTGACCGGGACCCTGATCGCCGACATCGTCCTGCAGCTTCTTTCGTATGTGGCGCAGACAGAGCGGGAGTTCATCCGGCAGCGCCAGGCAGAGGGCATAGCGGCAGCCAAGGCGCGGGGCGTCCACTTCGGCCGGACGGCCGCTCCCCTGCCGGAGGGATTCACGGAGATCTGTGAGAGATGGAAGGACGGCGGACTCTCGGCCAGAAAGGCGGGACAGCTATTAGGAGTTTCGCACAGCACGTTCCTAAAATGGGCATCAACTAATGCAATTGGACAAAAAAGTACAGTTTGAATTCCAATGAACAGGAAACCAAAAAAGACACTGATACTAATACATATACTGACGATTTATTATAGCAAAGGTTGCTAACCTGTGCAATACCCTTCTGGCCACTAAACTGTACCTTTCTGACCAGACGTGCAGATCTCAGTCTGGTTTGGTTTAGTTGGCATTCATTATGAACATCATGGGTGTTCATGTGTAAAAAAGAAAGGAATTCAAACTATGTTAAAAGAAAAGAAAAACCTACCTGAAGAACAAGGGATAAAGAAAGAAGATGATTCAAGTAATTCTTTAAAATCCAGTAAGACGGGGGGCAGATTTCTATCAAATAAAGACGGTATTCTAAGATTAGGAGTAGAAGGCCGAGTTAATACAAATACCGCTCCAGGAATTGAAACTGATATATATGAAATACTCGCAGCCAATGAATTCGATTCACTGATTTTGGATTTTAGTGATCTTATGTATATTTCCAGTGCTGGAATTCGTGTCTTATTAAGGCTCATAAAGGCTTATGGCGATCTGAGAATTGAGAATACGTCGTCAGAAGTTTATGAGATCTTGGAAATGACAGGAATAACAACTTTGCTCCCTATATCAAAGAAAATGGGAGAAGTTTCTGTTGGCTCTGAGAAAATGAGAGAATTTTCTGTTGACGGGCTTGAAAAAATAGGAGCCGGCTTTCACGGAACGGTTTATCGTCTTGACGATGAAACGATCCTTAAGGTCATCGACGAAGCGATCCCCCTTGAAATTATTCAGAAAGAAAGAGATACTTCTCAAAAAGCTTTCCTTTTGGGTATTCCTACAGCTATTTCTTATGATGTAGTCAAAGTAGGTAATCACTATGGAATCATCTATGAATTATTAAATTCTCAATCCTATACGAAAAAACTTCAGGAGAACCAGGATAAACTGGAAGAACTGGGAAAAGAACTCGGTAGATTTACTCGCCGCATTAACAATACGGTTATTGATGATACTTTTGATGATATCAAACGATTGCAATTGGCTAAGATCGACCGTGCTAAAGATGTCCTTGGCGAAGATGATCATAAAATGGTACGACATCTTTTTGAAGTGATACCTGAATCACATACTTTTGTTCATGGCGATCTCCATCCTGGAAATGTATTGATTCGGGATGATGAGTTATTATTGGATATGGCATTTTCGGGAAATTCAGCTTCGGGATACGGTCATCCGATCTTTGATCTTATATCGTTCACGCAGCCTGTCATAGGGGCGGTGGAAGATCATCCGGAAGAAGACTTTGTGTCTGCATTCAATGGACTGACTAAAAAGCAGAATTATGCACTTTGGGATGCTTATTTAAAAGGCTATTTTGATACAGAGGATGAAGCTTATATCGAAAAGGTCAAAGAAGAGATCCTGCTCCGTGCAAGAGCGATGAAGGCCATTGATCTTAAATACTGCGCAATCATGCTGCAAAATCAGGAATCTGCTATCGTAGACGGGGACGATCAAAGAAAGATCATTCGTAATTTGGGTACTGAAACACTGTTTAAGAACGTAGAAACTGCGTTTCAAAGGATCAGAGCCACCCTTGAAAAGAAGGAGGATGAATTTTTCTTTTTTGCGGGAAAATGATAATCCCGGGAGACGACTTTGGGGCGAAGGGGTGCTATACTGCGTACACTTGAATAGGAAGCAAGGCTCCGGCGGGCAGACCGCCGGGGCGTTTTTTATGGCGTGGGAAGGAGGCGGACCGATGCCGTCAAAGGCGGAGAGCTGGCTTGAGGAGGAGGCGCTGGTGCTGCTGGAGGGCTGGGCCAGGGACGGCCTGAGCGGGGAGAAGATCGCCGCGCTCATGGGCGTGGGCGTCAGCACCTTTTATAAGTGGCAGAAAAAGTATCCCCAGATCGCCCAGGCGGTGCGCAAGGGCCGGGAGACGGTGGACTACCAGGTGGAGCAGGCGCTGCTGGATAAGGCCCTGGGCGGGGACCTGCGGGCACAGATGTACTGGCTCAACAACCGGCGGGGGGACAAGTGGCAGGAGCACCCCAAGGAGAAGGAGAAAGACGATGGGGAAGAGACGACGGTGATCGTGGATGTCTGAAATACGGATGTCGGAGGTATTAGGGCCGTCGTTTTACGACTTGGCGGGGGATGTGTTCAGACACGGGCACACCCACTATGACCTGAGCGGCGGGCGGGGGAGCTTGAAGAGCTCCGCCGTGAGCCTGATGGTGCCGGTGCTGCTGATGCGGCACCCGGAGGCTCACGCTCTGGTGATGCGAAAGGTGGGGGCCACGCTGCGGGACAGCGTGTTCGCCCAGTACTGCTGGGCGCTGGACAAGCTGGGCCAGGCGGACGCCTGGGAGGCGCGGCTGTCGCCGCTGGAGCTGGTGCGGAAGAGGACCGGGCAGCGGATACTGTTCCGGGGGGCGGATGATCCCATGAAGCTCAAGAGCATCAAGGTCCCCTTTGGGTACATCGCCGTCACCCACTTCGAGGAGAAGGACCAGTTTGCCGGGCGGGAGGAGATCAGGACCATCCTCCAGTCCACCATGCGGGGCGGGGAGGTCTTCTGGAACTTCGAGAGCTATAACCCGCCTCTGAGCCGGGACAACTGGGCCAACCTGGATGCCATGATAGACCGGCCCGACAGGCTGTGCCACAAAAGCTGCTATCTGGACGCGCCGCGGGCGTGGCTGGGGGAGGCGTTTTTCCGGGAGGCGGAGAGGCTCAGGGCCGCCGATGAGCGGGCCTGGCGGCACGAGTACATAGGCGAGGCGGTGGGCACCGGCGGGAACGTGTTCCAGCGGCTGGAACAGAGGACCATCACCGATGAGGAGATATCTCATATGGACCGGATATACCAGGGGGTTGACTTCGGCTGGTACCCGGACAAGTTCGCCTTCCTGCGGGTCCACTACGACAGCGCCCGGGAGCGGATATATCTGATCGACGAACATTATGTAAACTGCGAGAGCAACCGGGAGACGGGCGCGTGGATACGGGAGAAGGGGTACTTCGACAGGCCCATCACCTGCGACTCGGCGGAGCCCAAGAGCATCGCGGATTACCGGGACATGGGCCTGCCCGCCCGGGGAGCGGTGAAGGGGCCGGGGAGCGTGGCCTACGGGTTCAAGTGGCTCCAGAGCCGGACCATCGTGGCAGACGTGAGAAGGACGCCCCGCGCATGGGAGGAGCTGAGCCGGTATGAGTACGAGCGGGACCGGGAGGGAAGGCCGGTGAGCGGGTATCCCGACAGGGACGACCACGCCATCTCGGCCCTGCGGTACGCTATGGAGAGCTTTTTCACGCGGCGGGGCACCTGCGCGTGAGGAGAGGAGAAGATATGGGGCTTTTTCAGAAGAGAAGTGAAAAGCGGGCGGACCTTCGCTCCCGGGCGGAGGAGCTGTTCGGGGTGAAGGGGGAGGCCGCCGGGCCGGCGGGGCTCATGGGGCTGTGCGCCCAGGTGTACCGGGGCAGGCCGCCCTGGCAGGACAGGGAGCAGAGCGTGGAGACGGTGAATTTCGCGAAAAGCGTGTGCGCGGAGCTTGCGCGTCTCGCCACGCTGGCGGTGAAGGTCACAGTGTCCGGGTCGGCCCGGGCGGCGTGGCTCCAGGAGCAGGTGGAGGGATTCTACTTCCGGCTGCGCCAGTGGACGGAGCTGGGCTGCGCCTGGGGCACGGTCATCCTGAAGCCCAACGGGGAGGGCGTGGACGTGCTCACGCCGGAGCAGTTCCTCATCACGGAGACACGGGGGGACGCGGTGACAGGGGCGGTGTTCGAGAGCGGCCGGTGGGAGGAAGAGCGGTATTATACCCGCCTGGAGTACCACCGGTTTTTGGCCGACGGGCGGTACGCCGTCAGCAACCGGTGCTTCGTGGGGGACGGGCCCTACGACCGGGGGCGGCCGGCAGCCATGGAGGCCACGCCCTGGGCGGGGCTGGCGGCGGACGTGACGGCGGAGGGCGTGGAAAGGCCCCTGTTCGCCGTGCTGCGCATGCCGGGGGCCAATCACCTCTCGCCAGGGTCGGCCCTGGGGCTGCCCGTGTTCGCGGAGGCATTGCGGGAGCTGGAGGACCTGGACGTGGCCTACAGCCGGTTCGTCCAGGAGGTGTACGAGAGCCAGCGGATATGCCTCATCGACGACAGGCTCACGGACCAGACCGGGCCGGGACCGGGCCTGGGGCAGGCGGTGAAGCTGCCCCGGTTCGTGCGGCGGGTGTTCGGCGCGGGGCCGGAGGAGTATTACCAGGCCATCGACCCGTCCCTGCATACGGAGGAGAGGCTCGCGGGCATCCGGGCGCTGCTTGGGCAGATCGGGTTCAAGTGCGGCTTTTCCAATGGGTATTTCGTGTTCAATGAGCGGTCCGGACTCATGACCGCCACCCAGGTGGAGGCCGACGACCGGCGGACGGTGCAGCTGGTGAAGGATGTGCGGGACCGGCTGGAGGAGGCCCTGGACGGGCTTTTGTACGCCCTGGACAGGACGGCGGACGCCATGGGCCTGGCACCGGAGGGGGCGTATCAGGCGGTGTACGACTTCGGAGACGTGACCTACAACCGGGAGGAGGACAGGGCCCGGTGGTACGGGTATGTGGCCGACGGGCGGTTGCCGTTTTGGTATTACCTTGTAAAATTCGAGGGGTATTCGGAACAGGAGGCCAAGGCGCTGGCCGCGGCCGGCGGAAAGGAGAACGGGGAAGATGGAGCGTGAGTTTTTGCAGGAGCTGGGCTTGGCAGATGAGGCGATAGACGCTGTGCTGGCCCGGCATGAGCGGGAGATGGGCGAGGCGGAGACCCGGCATGGGGAGGAGTTGGCCCGGCGGGACTTTGACCACGCGCTGGGGAGGGCCCTGGATGGGTATGGGTTTTCCTCCCATGCGGCGAGACAGGCCGCGGCGGGCGCCGCCCGGGAGGCGGGCCTGACGCTGGGCCAGGATGGCGCTTTGGAGGGACTGGAGGCGGTCATGGACGACATGCGGGCGCGGGACCCCGGGGCGTTCGTATCCCAAAAGCCGACGGTCGTCTTCACGGCGGCGGTCACAGACGGCGGGCCTGTGACCCGCGAACAGATCATCAGCATCCCCGACCGGGCCCTTCGCCGGGCCGCGATCGCGGAAAATATCAAACTTTTCAAAGGAGAGAACTGATATGGCGGAAACCAATCTTATCAACAGAGACAGCCTGGCCCGGGCCAGGGAGATCGACTTCGTCACCGCCTTCGGCGGCTCCATCGCCAAGCTCATGGAGGCCATCGGCGTGACCCGGCAGATCCCCAAGCAGGCGGGCACCATCCTGAAGGCCTACAAGGCCACCGGCAATCTGGAGGACGGCGAGGTGGCCGAGGGCGAGACCATCCCTCTCAGCAAGTACCAGACCGAGGCGGTGTCCATCAAGGAGATCACCCTGAAGAAGTGGCGCAAGGCGGCCTCCGCCGAGGCCATCATCGACCGGGGCTACGACCAGGCGGTGGATATGCTCACCGACGAGATGCTCCGGGACGTGCAGAAGGGCATCCGCAAGGACTTTTTCGACCTGCTGGCCACCGGCGAGGGCTCCGCCAAGGGCGAAAGCTTCCAGGCGGCCATCGCCCAGGCGTGGGGTCAGCTGCAGGTGCTGTTCGACGACGACGGCGTCAACGCCGTGTACTTCCTCAATCCCCTGGATGTGGCGGATTACCTGGCCGCCGCGCCCATCACCATGCAGACGGCCTTCGGCATGAGCTACGTGGAGAACTTCATGGGCCTGGGCACCGTCATCCTCAACAGCTCCGTTCCCAAGGGCAGCATCTACGCCACCGCCAAGGAGAATCTGGTGCTGTACTACATCCCGGTGAACGGCGCGGACCTGAACGGGGCCTTCGACTTCACCGCCGACGACACCGGCTATGTGGGCATCCACGAGGAGGCGGACTATACCAACATGACCGCCGCCGACACGGTGGTGTGCGGCATGGCGCTGTTCGCTGAGCGGCTGGACGGCGTGGTGATCGCCGCCATCGGGGCGTGAGTATGGAGCAGGCGTCCTTCGACGAGTACAAGGCGCTCTACGGCGAGGAGCTGGACCAGGCGGGATATGACCGCCTGGCCTGGCAGGCCAAGCGGGCTATGGACAGCGTCACCACCGGTGTGGACGGGGTGCGCAAGCTGGCCGCGGCGCCGCCGACGGAGGAGTACGGCGTACAGGCGGTGAAGCGCTGCCAGATGGCGCTGGTGCATATGCTCCATGAGACGGAAGCCGCCGCCGTGACCGTGGTCCGGGCCGACGGCACGGTGACGGGCCGGGCGGTGACGTCGATCACCGCCGGGGCGGAAAGCGTTACCTTCGCGGCCCCGGCCGCGGTGAGCGGCGATAGGACGGAGCAGCAGAGGGTTCTCCGGCAGACGGCGGAGGAATACCTGGACGGCGTGGCGGACGCGAACGGCGTGCCGCTGTTGTACGGAGGGAAGTATCCCGTCCCGCTGGGGGAGGCGTGAGTCATGTTTCAGGATGTGGCGACGGTCTTCAACAGGCGGGAAGGGCTGTGGTACCCCACGGTGCTCACGGGCGTGCAGGTGCAGGCGTCGGAGGGGGCAGAGCCGGCGGCGCTGGGCGGAGAGCGGACCGGCGCCGTCACGGTGCTCGTGCCCTATGTGCCCGGGGAGCCGGATATGGTGGCGGGCAAGGCGTACCTACCGCCCAAGAGGTGGCGGCATTCCAAGGAGCCGGAAGACCACGTCACCTTCACGGCGGGGGAGCGGTTCGACGCGCTGCTGCTGGGCCCCTGGGAGGGTACGGAGCCCATCCGGGACGACACATGGCCGGAGGGGTTCTTTGCCCGGCTCCGCCGGGAGCGGGACGGGGTGTATGCCGTGGCCGCGGTGCGGCGGTTCCGGGCCCTGCCCCATTTTGAGATAGAGGGGCGGTGAAGCGCATGGACGAGCGCTGTGACAGCGTGGCCGGGGCGGTGCTGGCCCTGGCCAATACTTTTCCTGGCCTGAAAAAGGGGCAACGGTTCGCCTTTGCAAGCCTTGATGAGGGAGAGGGCTTGGCCCTCTTTCCCGTGGAGGGGGAGGCGACGGAAGAGGTCCATCGGTCCGTGACGGGCAGGGTCCGGCGGATATGCAGCTGGGCCTTTCAGGCGGTGTGCCGCGTGGGTGGGCCCGACGAGGGCCGGCGGCAGGCCATGGCGGACTGGCTGGATAAGCTGGGCCGGTGGATAGAGGCGCAGGAGGCTCCCGCCCTCACGGAGGGGCGGCGGATACTGTCCCTCCGGCGGGCCGGTATGCCCCGGCAGACGGTCCGACCCGCCGACAGGACCGAGACGTGGGTCATGGAGATGACCGCGCGATATGAGATCGATACCTATTAAATTACAGGAGGAAAGAGCATGAAACTGGAACGGGAAGCGATGGCCCATTATCTGGACACGGAGTTCCATACCAAGGTATCTGAGGCCGCCGAGGCAGTGTTTGAGATCATCGGCGACGACATCGAGGAGATGAGCGTGGAGCTCAATTCCGACACCGAGCAGATCAAAAATATCCTGGGCCAGACCAAGACCAAGGACAACGGCTATGCCCCCAGCATGGACGCCGATCCCTTCTACGCCGACCCGGACAAGGCCATCTATCCCAAGCTGCGGGATATCGCCATGGACCGGCTCACGGGGGACGCATGCAAGAGCCTGATGCTGGAGGTCATCGTGGAGGATACCGGGGCTGAGACCCATACCGCCTGGCTGCGGGAGGTCATGGTCAAGCCCCAGAGCTACGGCGGCGACACCGCCGGGTTCAACATCCCCTTCACCGTCAGCGAGGACGGCGCGAGCCAGAAGGGCACCGTCACGGCGGCCAGCATGAAGGCCGGCAAGCCGGTGTTCACGGCGGGGAAAGCGTAAGGAGGCAGTATGGCAGAGGTATCCAAGCTCCGGGTGGAGACCGGGGCGCTGTCGGTGGAGGTGGAGGACGAGCTGGGCCATGTCATCGGCGCGTTCAGCTTCAACCCCGCCGACTCCAATATCCTGAAGCGCTACGGCGCGGTGGTGGATTTTTTCAATGGCGTCAGCTTCGACGAGGCCATGCCGGAGGATGAGCAGATCGCCGCCATGAACAAGCTGGCCGACGATATCGCCGGCCAGTTCGACTACCTGCTGGGCGCCGGGGTGGCGGAGGGGCTGTTTTCCCGGTGCGGGCCCCTCACCGTCACGAAAAACGGCGACTTCTTCTTTGAGCAGGTGCTGGAGGGCGTGGGCGCGCTCATCGAGAGCGTGACGAAAAAGCGCCTGGACAAGAAGCTGGCCAAGATCAAAAAGGCCACGGAAAAGTACGAGAAATGAACCCCTATGAGCTGTCCACATCCCTCCGGGTGGGGGATGTGGACTATCCTATCCGGACGGATTTCCGGGATATCCTCTACCTGTTGCAGATATTGTCGAGCCCGGAGTATGAGGCCGACGAGAAGGGGGCCATCGCCCTGCGGGTGCTGTATGAGACTTGGGAGGATATTCCCCGGGAGCGGTATGATGAGGCGCTGGAAAAGGCCGCGGGATTCATAGACGGGGGCATACGGGGCGAGCAGAAGCGCTCCGGGCCCCGGACCATGGACTGGGAGCAGGACGCAGGGCTTATCCTGCCGGCGGTGAACCGGGTGCTGGGGGGCGAGGTGCGGGCCAAGGGCTATCTGCACTGGTGGACCTTCCTGGGCGCGTACATGGAGATTGGGGAGAGCCTCTTTTCCACGGTGCTGTCCATCCGGGACAAGCGGGCCAAGGGCCGGAAGCTGGAGACATGGGAGCAGGAGTTTTATAAGGCGAACAGGGCGCTCATAGAGCTGAAAAAGCCGGACACCGAGGCCGATAAGGCCCGGCGGGAAGCGCTGAAGGAGCTGTTCGTGTGAAGGCGGAAGGGGAGAGATCATGGCGGAGAAGAAGACGGTGATCCGGTGCCAGGTGGACGCAGGGGGCGTCACCGCGGCCCGGAAGGAAATAGAGGCCTACGGCGAGGCATGCCGGGGCGCGGCGGCGAAGCTGCAAAGCTTGGGCCACACCATGGCGCTGCTGTGCCGGGAGGATGACGCGGCGGGGGCCAGCGTGCGGGCCCTGCGGGATTCTCTGAACGGCCTGCAGGACGCCCTGGCGGCGGCCTTCGTGCCGGTGCTCACGACCGTGGCGCCGCTGGTGTCGGCGCTATGCGATATATTGGCCCGCGCCATCAATATGATCGCGCTGTTTTTCGCGGTGCTGGGCGGTGCCAGGTCCTATAAAAAGCTGATAACGGGCCAGAACGGCTACAACAAGAGCCTCAAGTCCGGGGCCAAGGCGGCGGGGAAAATGGTGAACGAGCTGTCCGGGCTGGACGAGCTGAACCTCTGGGAGACCCGATCAGGCTCCGGCGGGGGCGGCGGCTCCGGCGGCGGTGGGGGCGCGGAGGATTACTTCGAGGACGTGCCCATCGAGAACGTGGAGGCGGTGAAGGCGCTCCTGGCCGATATTCTCTGGTATGCCGGGGCCATCGGCGCGGCGCTGGCAACATGGAAGCTGGCCCGGCAGTTCGGGGCAGATATGAAGAGCGCCCTGGGCCTGTCCCTGGCCATCGGCGGGGCGGTGCTGGCGGTGAAGGGGTATATGGACGCCTGGACCAACGGCGTCGGGCTCAAAAACATGATCACCCTGCTGGGCGGCGTCGCCACAGCGGCAACAGGGGCCCTGATGGTCTTTGGACCGGCCGGCGGCGCGGTGGCGCTGGCGGTGGGCGGTATCGGTTCCATCGTGCTGGCTATCAAGGACTGGCTGCGGGCCGGGGAGATGACCGCGAACGGTATGCACGTGCTGCAGGCGGGGCTCATAGGCGTCGGCGGGGCCATTGCTTTGCTCACCGGCTCCTGGATACCGCTGCTCATCGGCGGGCTGGCCGCGATCGTCACCTGGGCGGTGAAGCAGGGCAGGGAGCTGCCCAAAAAGGTGAGGGAGATATTCCAGACCATCGCCGCGAAGGCATCGGCGGGCGCCCAGACCGTGGGAAGGCTGGTCCGGGAGGCATGGGACAAGCTGAAGACGTGGACGGCGGAGAAGTGGGAGGCCATCAAGAACACGGTCACGGAGAAGGCCACGGCGCTGAAGAACAAGGCCGTGGCCATCTTCAACACCATCAAGACCCAGCTCCAGGAGAAGATATCCCAGGCCAAGGAAAAGGTGACGGAGAAGTTCCAGGAGATGAAGGAGACCATCCAGGAGAAGCTCACCGCCGTACGGGACAAGGTGCACACGCTCCTGGAGAGCGTCCGGTCCACCATCCAGGAGAAGGTGGAGGCCGCCCGGGACAAGGTGGCGGGCACCTTTGAGTCCATCCGCTCCACCATCCAGGAAAAGCTGGAGAGCGCCAAGAAAAAGGTGTCGGAGGTCATCCAGAAGATCAAGGACTGCTTCAATTTCTCCTGGAGCCTGCCCAAACTGAAGCTGCCTCACCTGTCCATCACCGGCAAGTTCTCCCTGAATCCGCCGTCGGTGCCCCATTTCAGCATCCAGTGGTACGCCAAGGGCGGCATCGTGGACGGGGCCACCCTCATCGGCGCCGGGGAGGCCGGGAAGGAGGCCATCGTGCCTCTGGAACGGCACACGGAGTGGATAGACGCGGTGGCGGTGAAGATAGCGGCGCTCTTGGGCAGTGAGAAGCTGGCCCCGGCGCTGGAGGATATCGCGGACAGATTGGGCCGCATACCGGCGGCGCTGGAAAAGCTTGCCATGCCCATGCCGGCGCTGGCGGCGGGGACGGTGACGCCGCCCTACGCGGGCTATGCCGCCCGGGAAAAGCAGGAGATGGGCGAGACGGCTCGGGCCCTGCGGGCGCTGCTGGAAAGGCAGGACGATGGCCGCCAGGCCGGCGGGAACCGATACACGTTCATCGGCGAGCTGGACGGCAGGGTGCTCTTTGAGAAGGTCATCAGCGAGGGCCAGGCGGCCCGCCGGACCAC
>CANRKN010000035.1 GCA_947631215.1 uncultured Oscillospiraceae bacterium
TTTGCATTGTTTAATTTACAAGGTACACGCGCGTCCGCGGCCCTCCCGCGAGGCGCTTTGCTAATATACCATCCAAACCGCCGTTTGTCAACACCTTTTCGCGGCTTTTTTGAAAATTTTTTCTCCCCTGCCGGCGGGCAAAATGACCCTCTCATAGAGAGGGTCATCAGGCGCAGAACCGATGCTTGCCGATCACGGTGATCAGGGGCCGGGACCATATCCACTTGCTGGTGGCGGTGGCTGGGTTGAAATAGTACAGGGCGCCGCCGGAGGGGTCGGACCCGTTCAGGGCATCCCGGGCCGCCCGATAGGCGCTGTCGGCCACCGGCTTCCAGAACTGGCCGTCCTGGAGGCAGGAAAACGCTCCCGACTGGTAGATTACCCCCGAGATGGACCCGGGGAAGGCCGGGCTCTTCACCCGGTTCAGCACCACCGCGCCCACGGCCACCTGGCCGGTATAGGGCTCCCCTCTCGCCTCGGCGGAGATGAGCCGCGCCAGCAGGTCCACGTCTCCCGACGTGCTCTGGTTGGTAGTGCTCACATTGATCCCCAGGGCCGCCAGGGTCTTGGGCCCGCATTTTCCGTCCACGGAAAGGCCGTTTTTCCGCTGGAAATACTTCACGGCCTCCACGGTCTTGGACCCGTATACGCCGTCCACCTTCCCGGAATAATAGCCCCAGCGGGACAGCTTGTCCTGGATGGTGGTGACCACGGAGCCGGTGGAGCCCTTCTGATACGTCACCGCCTGGGCGTTCTGGGCCAGGACGATGAACAAAATGTTTATGGCAAACAACACCGCCAGGGACAGGCACAGCTTTTTTCTTGCTCGACTCATAACGACAAAACCCCCTCGCAGACTATCACTAGTCTACGAGGGGACTTGTCCGATTATGCCATGTCAAAAAAGTGAAGTTTTGGACTTCGTAGCGATCTCTTCCTGAAGCTTGGCCATGAAGTCGGTAAGGCTCATGGCGCCCTTGTCTGCGTCACGGGTGCGGACGGCCACGGTGCCCTCGGCGGCCTCCTTGTCGCCCACCACCAGCTTGTAGGGGACCTTCTCCATCTGGGCCTCTCTGATTTTAAAGCCAAGCTTCTCGTTGCGGGTGTCCACCTCGGTGCGAACGCCGACGGCCTCCAGCTTCGCGGCCACGTCGTTGGCGTAGTCCATGGTCCGGTCCGTGATGGGCAGTATCTTCACCTGCACGGGGCTGAGCCAGGTGGGGAACGCGCCGGCAAAATGCTCGGTGATGACGCCGATGAACCGCTCGATGGAACCGAACACCACGCGGTGGATCATGACGGGGCAGTGCTTCTCGCCGTCGGCGCCCACGTATTCCAGGTCGAACCGGCCGGGAAGCTGATAGTCCAGCTGGATAGTGCCGCACTGCCATGTACGGCCCAGGGAGTCCTCGATGTGGAAGTCCAGCTTGGGGCCATAGAAGGCGCCGTCGCCAGGGTTGATCTCATAAGTCTTGCCGATGCTGGTGATGGCGTCGGCCAGGGCCGCGGTGGCGACGTCCCAGTCCTCCACGGAGCCGATGTGGTCCTCGGGCATGGTGGACAGCTCAATGGTATAGGGCAGGCCGAAGAGGGTGTATACCTCGTCGAAGAGCTGGGCGATGCGGATGACCTCGTCCTTGATCTGGTCCTTGGCCAGCAGGATATGGGCGTCGTCCTGGGTGAAGCAGCGGACGCGGAACATGCCGTGCAAAGCGCCGGACAGCTCGTGCCGGTGGACCAGGCCCAGCTCGCCGTAGCGCAGGGGCAGGTCGCGATAGGAGTGGGGCTCCAGATCATAGACCAGGATACTGCCGGGGCAGTTCATGGGCTTGATGGCGAAGTCCTCCTCGTCGATGACCGTGGTGTACATGTTGTCCTTGTAGTGGTCCCAGTGGCCGGAGGTCTCCCAGAGGGTGCGCTTCATGATCTGGGGCGTACTGATCTCCAGGTAGTCCCACTTCTTATGGACCTGGCGCCAGTAGTCGATGAGGGTGTTTTTCAGCACCATGCCCTTGGGCAGGTAGAACGGGAAGCCGGGGGCCTCGTCCCGGAAGGCGAACAGGCCCAGCTCCCGGCCCAGCTTCCGGTGGTCCCGCTTCTTGGCCTCCTCGATGCGGGCCAGGTACTCATCCAGCTCCGCCTTGGAGGGGAAGCAGGTGCCGTAGATACGCTGGAGCATGGGCCGGTTGGAGTCGCCCCGCCAGTAGGCGCCGTTGACGGTGGTGAGCTTGATGGCGTTGCCCTTGATGCGCCCGGTGGAGTCCAGATGTGGCCCGGCGCAGAGGTCGGTGAAGTCCCCCTGCTTATAGAAGCTGATGACCGCGTCCTCCGGCAGGTCCTGGATGAGCTCCACTTTGTAGGGCTCCTCACGCTCCTGCATGAAGGCGATGGCCTCTTCCCGGGGCAGCTCGAACCGCTCCAGCTTTATCTTCTCCTTGCAGATCCTGCGCATCTCCGCCTCCAGGGCCTCCAGGTCCTCGGGGGTGAAGGGCTTTTCGATGTCGATGTCGTAATAGAACCCGTCCTCGATGGCCGGGCCGATGGCCAGCTTGGCCTGGGGGTACAGGCGCTTCACCGCCTGGGCCAGCACATGGCTGGTGGTGTGCCGGTACATCTTTCTGTATTCGGCGTCGCTGAAGTTGAATTCCATAGTGTCCTCCTCCGTAAAAACAAAACACCCCTGACGCATGTCAGGGGTGCGTAAAATACACACGGTCCCACCCTAAACTTTCACTCATAACGCCTTACGGGCGTCACGCGGCGGGGCTTACTCGTCATCCTTTGGGTCCCGCGGCTCGGAGATGGTCAGCGTCCGGTCCGTTTTCCGAGAGGGCTTCCAGCCCATGGCCCTCTCTCTCTGGGGAGCGTGTACCGGCGCAATTCCCGTCATCGCCTTTGTTCTCATGCAATATAGCACGGTCAAAAACCGTTGTCAAGTCAAAAACCGGTCCACCGCCCAGCAGGCGCCGTAGAGCACCGGCTGATGAATGAGGTAGATGATCAGCGTCCTCCTCCCTGTCCACTCCAGGGCCCGGGGCGCACCCAAGGTACGCAGGCGGCTCTCCTTCGGCGCGGCCAGCAGCCGCTTTCCGAACCAGGTCCCCAAAAAGAACATGAAGATGTTGGGGAAAAAGGGCACCCAGTCATAGGACACGAACCCCCGGGGCCGCAGGCCCAGGGGATAGAGCCACTTGGGCCCCACCGTGACGCCGTATGCGACGACGCGGGTGACGATATACAGCGCCGCCCACAGCCAGAGCGCGGCCCTTTCCGGGACACGCTCAACATACCGGCCCAAAAAATGCCAAAAGAGCATGGCGCAGGCGAGAAACTGCAGGATGCCGAAGCGGATGGGCGCGCCCACCAGTTCAGCCGCCGCCTGCACCAGACATCCCGCCGCAAGCGTGACGAATCCCCGGCGGAGATTGCTGCGGGTGAACCGGGCGCTGACGCCGCAGAGGAAGATGAAACTGAGCGCGATGAATCGCTGGGTGAGGTACACCGGCCACCAGTCCGTGGCGTTTTCCGGCAGCCACCCGAACATGATACAGTCGAAGAAAAGGTGGTAGCCCACCATCAGCCAGCAGGCCAGCCCCCGCCAGCCGTCCAGCCAGCGGATGCGCTCAGACATTGAACAGGAAGTGGGTCACGTCCCCGTCCTGCATGACGTACTCCTTGCCCTCGGCCCGGAGAAGGCCCTTCTCCCGGGCGGCGGCCTCGCTGCCGCAGGCGCGCAGGTCCTCAAAGGCGATGATATTGGCCCGGATGAAGCCCCGCTCGAAGTCGGTGTGTATTTTCCCGGCGGCCTGGGGCGCCTTGGTGCCCTTCGTGATGGTCCAGGCCCGGCACTCGTCCGGTCCGCAGGTGAGGAAGCTGATGAGCCCCAGAAGCTCATAGGAGCACTTGATGAGCCGCTCCAGGCCGGACTCCCGGATGCCCAGTTCCTCCATGAACATCTCCCGGTCCGCCGGATCGTCCAGCTCTGCGATGTCCTGCTCGAACCGGGCGGACACGGGCAGCACCATGCTCCCCTCCGCGTCGGCGATGGCCTTCACCTGCTGGAAATAGGGGCTCTGCTCCGCGTTGGCAAAGCCGTCCTCGTCCATGTTGGCGGCATAGATGACGGGCTTCAGGCTCAGAAGGTCTGACTGGGCCACCATCTCCGCCTCGTCCCCCTCGCAGGGGAAGCTGCGGGCAGACTTGCCCTCGTTGAGCCAGGCGGCCAGCCGCTCCATGAGGTCCGCCTCTTTGGCGTACTTCTTGTCGCCGGATTTTACGTACTTCTGGGCCTTCTCGAACCGGCGCTGGACCATCTCCAGGTCCGCCATCACCAGCTCCAGGTCCACGGTCTCGATGTCCCCCTTTGGGTCGGTGGAGCACTCATGGCGGACGATGTTGGCGTCGTCAAAACAGCGCACCACGTGGATGATGGCGTCGGTGCCCCGGATGTTGCCCAAAAACTTGTTGCCCAGGCCCTCGCCTTTGGAGGCGCCCTTCACCAGGCCCGCGATGTCCACGAACTCGATGGTGGCGGGGGTGAACTTCTTGGGATGGTACATCTCAGCGAGGTAGTCCAGCCGCTCATCCGGCACGGCCACCACGCCCACGTTGGGGTCGATGGTGCAGAAGGGGTAGTTGGCCGACTCCGCGCCGGCGTTGGTCAGGGCGTTGAAAAGGGTGCTTTTTCCAACATTTGGAAGTCCCACGATGCCAAGCTTCATAGTTCCTCATTTCCTCCCTATTTCCAATGGCTTACGGGTTTTTGGTCTTGCGATTTACGCGATTTTATACCGAGCCCCGCTGCGCATACTGCTCAAAAGGACTGATGAAAACGAGCATCGCGTCCTTTGCCAGGCGTATTTATCCTTCCACATCCCTTGGCATTTCACCGGGATTTCTTTCACTGCTTTTTGCGCACACACGTCAATGGAAGCAGTATTATGCCGGGACTGTATATACTCACGGTCTTTTATACATACCGTTGATTTGCGGGTCCCACATGTACTCGCCTATCGTTCTCTTCGGAATGTTATCCATCGGATGTATCTCGGAACGATACGTGAAGTACAGCTTCTCGTTTATCCCGTGTTCCTTCAGTTGCCTGTCCACCCACTTCACGAACGGGGCGTCCGTGCTGTCCCCGACGATACCGAACAGAGAGTCAGCCAGCGGCATCTTCCCTCTCTTTGCCAGGACGACACGCTTTATCCCGTTCTCGATGCTTGTGATCCCGCCATTGGAAGTCTCGTGGCCATAGCTTCCCGTGTAGGTTGGGTTGGTCGCCTTTATGCTGTCTATGACGGATTGGAAATCATCGTAGTAGTTCGCCATGTGCGACATGATATCCCGCATGAGGCCGTTCTCTTCATCCGAATCTATCGTCACGCGCTTTTTCCAGGCTTCGACGTTTTCCTTGTGCGCCTTATCGTAGCGCTTCGCCGTTATATCGTATACCTTACCCGGTAGGTTGATGGCTGCCAGCACCACGATGGCGCCTATCGCGAATAAAAATTCCCACATAACGTCTCCTCACGCAAAAAGCAACGCTACGGCCACAGCAACGACAGCCCATATGATTCCCGTTACAATGGATGACGAGGCGAGCGCTGCGTTCTTGACGTCACTTGCTTTGCAAAACGCCACGACAGCGTTGAGCGCACAAAGAACTATCAAAACAACAGACATTCTTGCCTCTCCATTCAGCAGGGCGGGCATATGCCCGCCCTGCGCGTTTTTCTTATTTGCGGATGTCGTCTGTCCAGTAAGGGGGCCGCTCATCCGGCTTTTTATCCTCCCCGGCGGGGCTGTCCTCCCCCGTCCCGGGAGCCTCCGCCGCGGGGGCGTCCGCCTTGGGCGCTTCCGGCGCGGGCGCAGACTGCTCCGGCTGCGGCGCGGGGGCCGGGTCCTGCTTGGGCGGCAGGCAGCCGTGGTCGCAGAAGTAGTCGAAGTCCGCCCCGTCCATGGACTCATGCTCCAAAAGGTACTCCGCCACGGCTTTGAGGGTATCCTTGTGCTCGGTCAGCAGCTCCTCGCACCTGGCCATGGCCTCGTCGAAGATATGCTTGACCTCCTCGTCGATGATGCCGGCGGTCTCCTCGGAATAGGACTTGGTGGTGCCGAAGTCCCGGCCGATGAACAGGCTGTGGCCGGAGTCGTCAAAGCTGATGGGCCCCAGGCGCTCCGACATGCCGTACTGCATGACCATGGCCCGGGCGATCTTGCTGGCCTGCTGGATGTCCCCGGAGGCGCCGGTGGAGATGTCGTCCAAAAACAGCTTCTCCGCCACCCGGCCGCCCAGAGCCATGACGATCTGCTCGAACATATCGCTCTTGGCCTGGAAGGATTTGTCCTCGCTGGGGCGCATGAGGGTGAAGCCGCCGGCCTGGCCCCGGGGGATGATGGTGATATAGTGCACCGGGTCCACGTGGGGCAGGTACTTGGCGGCGATGGCGTGGCCGGACTCGTGGTAGGCGGTGAGCCGCCGCTCCTTGTCGGTGATGACCCGGCTCTTCTTCTCCGGGCCCATGGCCACCTTCAATATGGCCTCGTCGATGTCGTCGTTGATGATGAAGCGTCTGTGCCGCCGCACGGCCAGCAGCGCCGCCTCGTTCAGAAGGTTTTCCAGGTCCGCGCCGGAGAAGCCGGCGGTACCCCGGGCGATGGAGTTGAGGTTCACGTCGTCCCCCAGGGGCTTGCCCCGGGCATGGACCTTCAATATGGCCTCCCGGCCCTTCACGTCGGGCAGGCCGATATAGACCTGCCGGTCGAAACGGCCCGGCCGGAGCAGGGCGTTGTCCAGGATGTCCGCCCGGTTGGTGGCCGCCATGACGATGACGCCTTCGTTGTTGGTAAAGCCGTCCATTTCGACGAGCAGCTGGTTCAGCGTCTGCTCCCGCTCGTCGTGGCCGCCGCCCAGGCCGGAGCCGCGCTGACGGCCCACGGCGTCGATCTCGTCGATGAAGATGATAGCGGGGGCCACCTTCTTGGCCTGGTCGAACAGGTCGCGGACACGGCTGGCGCCCACGCCCACGTACAGCTCCACGAAGTCGGAGCCGGAGATGGACAAAAACTGCACGCCGGCCTCGCCGGCCACAGCCTTTGCCATCAGGGTCTTGCCGGTGCCCGGAGGGCCCACCAAAAGCACGCCCTTGGGGATGCGGGCGCCCATGGCGGTATAGGCGGCGGGATTTTTGAGGAACTCCACCACCTCCTGCAGCTCTTCCTTCTCCTCGTCGCACCCGGCCACGTCGGCGAAGGTCTTTTTTGTCTGGCCCTCCTGGGCCACCTTGGTCCGGGCCTTGGAGAACTTGGCCACGCCCCCGGCGCCGCCGCCGGTAGCCCGGCTCATCATCACGTACCACAGCACGCCAAAGACCACGACCACGATGAGGTAAGGCAGGAACGAAAGCCACCACGGGGCCACGAAGCCTTGGTTGTCGTCATACTCCGTGAGGATGCCCGCGTCCTTCTGCTCCTTGATGGTCTTGCCCAGGTCGTTATAGAACATGTCCACGTCCCGGATGGTCCGCGTCAGCTCCCGCTGGCCCTCGTAGGGCTCCCGCAGGTAGAGCGTCAGCTCGTTGCCGCTCATGACGAAGGACTCCACCCGCCGGGCCTCGAACAGGTCGATGACCGTGGAATAGGGCAGCTCCACCGACTTCTGGTTCCCGGTCAGGGAGAAGATGGCCGCCAGCAGGATCACCAGCACCAGGGCGTAAAAGCCGATGTCCCGGGCCCGCTTGTTGGGGCCGCCGGGACGGTTGGGGCCTCCCTGTCCGCCCTGTCCCCCCGGTCCGCCGGGCCCGGGGGAGCGGTTATTATTGTTGTTGTCGCCAGGCATATTGTTCATGTATATACCTCAAGAATAGATTTAAGAATAGACCTCCGGCTTCAGAAGGCCGATATAGGGGAGATTGCGGTATTTCTCGTCGTAGTCCAGGCCGTAGCCCACCACGAAAGCGTCGGGGATGGTGAAGCCGGAATAGTCCGCCTTGATGGGGGCGGTGCGCCGCTCCGGCTTGTCCAGGAGGGTGACAATGCGGATGGAGTTGGGTTTGCGGGCCATCATGTAGTTTTTGAGATAGCTCAGGGTGTTGCCGCTGTCCAGAATGTCCTCCACGAGGATCACGTCCCGGCCCTCGATGTTCTCGGTCAGGTCCTTGATGATCTTCACCGCGCCGGTGGAAGTAGTCCCCGATCCGTAGCTGGACACCACCATGAAATCCACGGTGCAGGGGATGTCGCAGGCCCGGACCAGGTCCGCCATGAAGATGAAGCAGCCCCGCAGCACGCCCACGAACAGGGGGTTCTTCCCCTGATAGTCCGCGCTGATCTGCCGGCCCAGCCGCTGAACGATGCCCTTCAGTTCCTCCTCGGTGGCGATATACCGCTCTATATCTTTGTGCATACCCGTTATCCTCCCTCGCCCGGCGCTTGCCGCAGCTCTATTTCTATGATGTCTCTGTCCCCGGCCCTGGCGCAGGCCCGCTCCGCGGCGGGAAAGCCCTCCGCCGCCAGGATACCGGCCTCATCCCGCAGGACGATCACGCCGTCCCGTTCCCAGGGCGGCATGCCGGCCTCCCGGAAAAGCTGCTTCAGCTTCTTGGTGCAGCCCCGCCCCGCAGGACGGTAAGCGTCCCCCGGCCGGCGGCCGGTGACAGATATACTACCACATATATTCTCACATTGGAAGTAAAAAATGTTGTACGATTTGTGAACATCCCGTGGCATGGCCGTGAATTTTCGCGCCCTTACCAGCATGCCCGCCTCAGGCACATACACCTCTCCCGGCACAGGCAAAGTCCTCTCCGGGATGGGTTCGGCCCTGACCGGGCCAAACACCAGCCGGCCGCCGGACGCCGCCGCCCGCAGGCCCGGCACATCCGCCGCGCCGCCGCCGGCCGCCGCCTTCAGCACCGCCTGCACGTGGACCAGGGCCATGTCCCGGCCCGCCATGAGCCGCACCGCTCTTGACGCCACCGGCCAGGGCTGGGCCGCCAGAGCCGCGGCGTCCACGGAATTTTCGTCGGCGTACTGCTCCAAAAAGTCCTCCGCCAGGGACTGCAAAAACGCCTCGTCCTCCCGGATCAGGGCCGCCGTCTGCCCGGCGGCACGCAAAAAGGCCGGGTTGACCGATTCCAGCACAGGCACCGCCCCGTGGCGCACACGGTTGCGGGCGTAACCGTCCTCGCCGTTGGTGGAGTCGGTCACGTACCCAATACTATGCTCACGGAGGTAGCGCTCCACTTCGTCCCGGGTCACGTCCAGCATGGGCCGGACGACGCGCCCCCGGCGGGGCGGGATGCCCCCCAGGCCCCTGAGGCCGGCGCCTCTCGCCAGATGCAGCAGCACCGTCTCGGCGTTGTCTCCCGCCGTGTGGGCCGTGGCGATGACCGCCGCGCCCAGCTCATCCGCCGCCCGCTCCAAGAAGGCGTACCGCAGCGTCCGGGCCGCGGCCTCCGTGCCCATGTGCTGCGCCCCGGCGAAGGCGGCCACATCTCCCTTTTCGCTGACGAAGGGGATACCGCGGGCCGCGCAGAAATCCCGGACGAAGGCCTCGTCCCGGTCCGCCTCGGCACCCCGCAGGCCGTGGTTATAGTGCCCCGCGGCCACCTGATAGCCCAGCTCATGGAGCCGGGCCAGCAGGTACATGGAGTCCGCCCCGCCGGACACTGCGCACAGAATGAGGCCCTCCCGGGGCAGCAGCTTAGTATCCATCCTCGTCCCGGCGGCGCTCGTCGTTCACATAGGTGGTGTACTCCGGGATCCACCGCAGATATACCACGCCCGTCCGGCCATGGCGGTTTTTCAATATGATGGCCTCGGCGGCATTGGGGTCCTCGCACTCCCGGTCATAGTACCCCTCCCGGTGCAGACCGATGACCGCGTCCGCGTCCTGCTCGATGGCGCCGGATTCCCGGATATCCGAGAGCATGGGCCGCTTGTCCTTTCTCGCCTCGTTGGCGCGGTTCAGCTGGCTCATGCAGATGAAGGGCACCCCCAGCTCCTTGGCGGTGATCTTCATCATGCGGCTGATGTCCGCCACGGCCTGGGTGCGGCTCTCGTCGGCCCAGGAGTTGCCGGAGCCCGCCGACTGCATCAGCTGCAGGTAGTCCACCACCACCAGGCCCAGGTTCTCGATGCGGCGGCACTGGGCCGCCAGCTCCGCCACGGTCATGGTGGGGTTGTCGTCCACCCGGATGTCCATGGTGGACAGGGCCCCCGCCGCGTCGTTGAGGCGCTTCCACTCGTCGGCGCTGAGGCGGCCCTGGCTGAGCTGGTAGTTGTCTATATGGCTCTCCGCGGAGAGCATGCGCAGCACCAGTTCCTGCCGGCTCATCTCAAGAGAAAAGATGGCCACGGTCTTGCCGGAGCTCTTGGCCGCCGCGGAGGCAATGTTCAGGGCGATGCTGGTCTTGCCCATGCCGGGACGGGAGGCGATGACCACCAGGTTCCCCCCGCTCAGGCCCTGCAGGCACTCATCCAGGTCCGCCAGGCCCGTGGAGATGCCGGGCAGCTTACTGCCCCCCGCCGCGGCCTGGGAGATCTGGCTCAGCACGTCCATCAGAACCTGGGTCATGGGCATGAGTCCGCCGGAGATGCTCTGCTTCCGCAGGGCATAGATGCGCTTTTCCGCCAGCTCCAGCACGTCCTGGGGCCGCACCACCTCGGGCATGTCCCGGCCACGGGCGCCGTTCTGGTAGACCAGATCGCCGATCTCCCCCGCCGTCTCGCCCAGGGCCCGCAGCATGGCCCGGTCCCGGACGATGGCGCAGTAGTCCTGCACGTTGCGCACCGTAGGGGTCACGTCCATGACCTCCTTCAGGTACTGGGCGGAATTCTCCTTCCACACGCCCCGGGCGCGCATCTCATCCAGCACCGTCAGCGGGTCGACCTTCGCGCCCATGCCGAACATGGCATAGATGGTCTCGAAGATCTCCCGGTTGGCGCCGATATAAAATTCCGAAGCTTTGACGCTGGCCACCACGTCGGCAATGCAGGCAGGCTCGATGAGCATCGCGCCCAGAATGGCCTGCTCCGCCTTTGCATCATAGGGGGCCTGACGTCCCATAAGCTCGTCCATAGCTATCTCCCGGACCGGTTATTTCTCCTCGGTGACTATCACGTTGATGGTGCCGGTGATCTCATAGCCAAGCTTGCACTTGACTTGGTATGTTCCGAACTGCTTGATGGGCTCGGCCTGCACGATCTGGTTCTTCTCAACAATGATGTCGTGCTGGGCGGCCAGGGCCTCGGATATCTCCTTGCTGGTGACGGAGCCGAACAGCTTGCCGCCGGCGCCGGCCTTGGCCTTCAGGTGCACCACCACGGCCCCCAGCTTCTCCGCGTATTCCTGAGCCTGGGCCTTTTCCCGGGCTATCTGGGCCTGACGGGCCTTGTCCTTCAGGCGCATGGCGTTGAGGTTATCCGCCGTGGCCTCCACGGCCAGGCCCCGGGGCAGCAGGTAGTTGCGGCCGTAGCCGTCGGAAACCTCCTTCAGCTGGCCCTTCTTCCCCTGGCCCTTGATGTCCTGCTGTAAAATGACCTTCATATCTGTCTCCTCCTTTATGATGCAAGGTATTCGTCGATCGCCTGTTTGAGCTTTTCCTCCGCCTCCCGGACGGTGACATTTGGCATCTGGGCACCCGCCGCGGAGGTATTGCCGCCGCCGCCCAGCTTTTCCAGCACCACCTGCACGTTCATGCTGCCGATGCTGCGGGCAGAGATGTACACATCGTCCCCCACGGGGTAGAGCACCATGGACGCCTCCACGTCGGAGATGTTGAGCATCTCGTCCGCCGCCTGGGCGGCCACCACCCGGTCCACCTCCCGGTCCATGACGGCCAGGCATATGTTGTCCCGGTAGATGCGGGAGCGCTCCAGGATAGCGTAGCGCCCCACGGTGTGGGCCATGTCGCTCTGGAGCATGCGCTTGACAGCCACGGTGTCGGCCCCCATGCGCCGCAAAAACGCCGCGGCCTCGAAGGTGCGCTCTCCGGTGCGGATGGTGAAGTTCTTGGTGTCCGTCACCATGCCCGCAAGCAGCGCGTCCGCCTCGAAGCGGCTTATATCGTCCTGGTCCACCAGCTCCTGCATCAGCTCCGCCACCAGCTCGGAGGCGGAGGAGGCGTAGGGCTCGTGGAAGGTGAGCGCCGCGTTGTCGATATAGGTGGCCGCCCGCCGGTGGTGGTCGATGATGACGAGACGGCTGATGGTCTGCAGCAGGGCCTCGTCCTCCACCTGTTCGGGGCGGTTGGTGTCCACCACCACCAGGAGGCTGCGGGAGTTGGCCTGGAGCATGGCCTCCTTGGGAGTGACGAAGATGTCCTCGTACTCTTTATGCTTTTTAAGCTCCGCCATCATGAGGCCGCAGGCGTTGGGGCCGCTGCCCAGCACGATGCGGGCCCGCCTGCCATAGGCCCGGGCGATGCAGCAAAGGCCCACCGCCGCGCCCATGGCGTCCATATCCGCGTACCGGTGGCCCATGATGTAGGTGGTGGAGGCGTCTTTTATAAAGGCGCTGAGGGCGTTTGCCACCACGCGGCTTTTCACCTTCGTGCGGGTCTCCACCTCGGTGGCCTTGCCGCCGTAGAACTCAAAATTCACCCGGTTGCGGACCACCGCCTGGTCGCCGCCCCGGCTCAGGGCCATCTCCACGCTCATGGAGGCGAAGTTGAAGTCCTCCTCCAGGCTTCCTCCGTCCAGGCCCGCGCCGATGCTGACGGTGGCGTGGATACCGGAAGTATTTGCGATACTGTGGACCGCGTCCAGTATGGTGAATTTCTCCCCGGCCAGCTGGTCAAAATACCGCCGCTCGCAGAGGTAGATATACCGGTCACGGTCGTACCGGCGCAGAAAGCCCTTCTTATCCTCGGTCCACTGGGCGAACTTGTCCTCCACCAAACCCCGCATCTCGCTGCGGGTCCGCTCGGGGACGTTTTTCATAAGCTCGTCGTAGTTGTCGATCATCAGCAGCATGACCACGGGCCGGGAGGCCTCGTATTCCAGGCGGGTGTCGTCATAGTCCGTCACGTCCACCCAGTAGGTGATGCCCATGGTGCCGCTGACCCGCTCGCCCTCCTGGCCGCGGACAAGGTTGCCGTGGACCTGAAAGCGCCGTCCGCCCACCTCCACGAGGCCGGGGCAGCGCACCTTGCCCTCCAGGAGCCACTTGCCCTGATACCCGGGCACCAGGTCGGCGATGCCGGTGTTCACCAGGGGCTCTTTCCGCCCGCAGATGGCGAAGAACTGCTGATTGCCCCACACCAGCCGCCCGGAGTCGGCAAAGTAGGCCGCCATGGGCAGGGGAAAGTTCATCATGGCGTTGTCCCGGGCCGCCTCCGTATCGTAAGTGACGGACTGGATATACTGCATGAGCTCCTTCTGCTGCCGGCGCTGCAGGGCCATGTGGACGATGAGCAGAACGAAACTGACGGCCCCCTCGACGATGGCCAGGGTGTACTCCTCAAAGAACACCGCCGTGACCACCGCGAACAGCGCCAGGCACAGTATATAGATCCGGGAGGCGTTATCTCCCAGCCGCTGGGTAAATTTATTCATGGCATACTGCTCCAAAATAAATATACATGGAGATTATAGCAGGTTTACCAACATAATACAAACACATTTTTCCCGCACGGCCGTCCACATATTTTCCCGCCGCCGGCAAACACTACAGCCGAGGTGAAAGGATGAAAGCGGTCATACTCTCCGGCGGGGAGGGCACGCGCCTAAAGGCCATATCCGGCGGCCTTCCCAAGCCCATGATGCCATTGCTGGGCACGCCCTTACTGGAGCACACCGTGGCCCTGCTGCGGGACAGCGGCTTTGATGAGCTTTGCATGACGCTCCGCCACCAGACGGACCTTATACGGGAGCACTTCCAGGACGGGGAGAAGTTCGGCGTGCATATAGAATACCGGGAGGAGTGCGCCCCTCTGGGCACGGCGGGGGCCGTGCGCAACTGCGGGGACTTCGTGGGAAAGGAGAACTTTCTCGTCATGAGCGGCGACAGCGCCTGTGACTTCGATCTCGCGGGGCTGATGCGCGCCCATTCCGGCGGCGTCACCATCGCCCTGGCCTCCCAGGCGGACCCCCTCCCCTACGGCCTGGTGCTCACGGACCGGCGGGGCCAGGTCACTGGCTTTCTGGAAAAACCCGGCTGGGAGCGGGTGGTCACGGACCAGGTCAGCACCGGCATATACGTGCTGAACCCCGAGGTCCTCACCCTGGTCCCGGAGGGGCAGAACTACGACTTTGCCAAGGACCTGTTCCCCCGGCTGCTCAGCATGGGCATACCCATCCGGGGCAAGGTCATGGAGGGCTACTGGTGCGACATCGGCACGCCCCGGTCCTACTACCAGTGCAACCTGGACGCCCTGGACGGGCTTTTCCATCTCCCCGGTACGGGAGGCGCCCCCAAGCGGGTGGTGCCCTGCCGGGACAGGGCCCGGCTCATGCGGGCCATGGGCGAGGCGCTGGCGGAGTTCGGCGCGGACTTTACCGACGGGCTCACCATCGCCGGGGCCTACGGCAAGGCGCATCTTGCGCCCCTGGCCGACCAGTGCGCCCTGAGCCTGGATGGAGACCGGGCCGCCGTACGGCGGCTGGAGGCCCTGGCCCGTAAGCTGGAGCGGTCACTGGAGTAAAAAACCGGCACAGTCAAACGACTGCGCCGGTTTATTTTAAATTAAATACTTGCTTACTTGGAGTTAAAAATACGGAAGATGCTGTCGAAGGGGTCTTCCTCCTCGGGCTCCGCGCTGGCTGCGGGCTTCTTCTCCTCCCCGCCGGCGGCCTTCTCCGCGGTGGAGAAGAGCTTTTCGGCGGCGGCAGCGGCGGGCTGAGCGGCCACGCGCTCGGAGGTGGTGGCGACCGCCTTGGCGGTGGGGGTGCCCTCGTCAAAGCCGGTGGCGATGACGATGACCCGGATCTCGTCCTCCATAGAGTTATCGAAGGAGGCTCCGAAAATGATGTTGGCGTCGGGATGGGCCGCGGCCTGGACCAGGTTCGCCGCCGTCTCCACGTCGTCCAGGCCCATGTCCTCGGAGCCGGTTATGTTGATGAGCACGCCGTGGGCGCCGTTGATGGAGGTCTCCATCAGGGGGCTGGAGATGGCCATCTGGGCGGCGTCCTCCGCCTTGCCCTTGCCAACGGCGTGGCCCACGCCCATGTGAGCGAAGCCGGCGCCCCGCATGATGGTACAGACATCGGCAAAGTCCAGGTTGATGAACCCGGTGTTCTTGATAAGGCCGGAGATGCTGGTGACGGCCTCGTGCAGGACCTCGTCGGCGATCTCAAAGGCGTTGGCGAACGTCACCTTCTGGTCGGTGGCATATTTGAGCCGGTCGTTGGGGATGACGAGAAGGCTGTCCACCTTCCCCAGGAGCTGGTCGATGCCCTGCATGGCCTGGTCCATACGCTTCTTGCCCTCGAAGCCGAAGGGTTTCGTGACCACGCCCACGGTGAGCACGCCCGCCTCCCGGGCGATGTCGGCCACCACGGGGCCCGCACCAGTGCCGGTGCCGCCGCCCATACCGGCGGTGATGAATACCATGTCCGTGCCCTCCAGGGCCTTCGCCACCTCATTGCGGCTCTCCTCGGCAGCCTTTTCGCCCACGCTGGGGTCGCTGCCGGCGCCCTGACCGTGGGTCAGCTTCTCGCCGATCTGTATCTTCTGGTCCGCCGTGGACATGGAAAGCGCCTGCTTGTCCGTGTTGACGGCGATGAACTCCACGCCGTTGGTGCCGGAGCTGACCATCCTGTTGACCACGTTGCCGCCCGCACCGCCGATACCGACGACTTTCAGGGTCACGACATTTTCAGGGCCGGTCTCAACCGAATTCGCTGCCATCTTTCTTTGCCTCCCGTGTATTCTGTCTGGGCGCCCCGCGCCCTGCGCAGGATTCACATAATATTGAGTACATTTTATTACGAAAATCTGCCGAGGTCAATAGTTTATTTAAAAATATTATGTCAAACGGAGGAAAATTTTTCATTTTCAATCCGGGACGAAGTAAACATGCAGTCCGTCGGACAGGTTGAAGGTGCCCGCCTCCTCCGCGCCCATGGTCATCACGGCGCTCAGAAGCATGCGCAGCTTATAGTCCGTGTTGTCGTTGGAGCCCATGCGCACGGTGAACCGGCCCAGATACCGGAAGGTGGGGTTGGCGGGGTTGGAAATGTCCATGTCCGTCACATCCGCCTCGATGCCCAGCTCCTCGATGCTGCTCAGGATGCTCTTCAAATAGCTCAGCTTCAGCTCATCGGCGCTCTCCACCGCCATGAAGGCCCCCTCCTCCGGATCCACGGGGGTCAGGTTCGCCACGTGGATGAGCCCGGTGAGCTCCTCCATGGGCGCGGTGCCCAGGAGCTTACAGTTGCCCGTGAGGATCCAGTACTGGCCCTCCCAGTCCACATAGGCCACGGCGCTGCTCTCCTGGACAGTGATGATTATCTTATTGGGCAGGCTCCGCTCCACCCTTGCTGACTCCACCAGGGGCAGGCGGGCGTTGATGCGGCTGACGGCGGAGGCCTGGTTTATGAAAAACAGGTTGTCGCCCTCGTCTATGCCGGAGGCCTCGATGATGGTCTCGGGCGGATACTCCACGTTGCCCACCACCTCGATGGTCTGCACCCGGAAGAACACGCCCATGCCGAACACCAGCGCCACGCATATGAGCAGGAATGCCAGGGGCGCGAAAAAGGCGTTCCTCTTCTTTTTCTTCCTTGCTACGCCGTAGCGGTCCCGATTTGCCAAAGCTGTTACCTCGCTATGTTTTCTCGATGTGTGCGCCCAGGGCGGCCAGCGCCCCGTCAAGGCTTTCGTATCCCCGGTCCACGTGGCCCGGGTCCTCCACCACCGTCTCCCCCTCGGCGCCCAGGCCCGCCAGTATCAGCGCGGCCCCGCCCCGCAGGTCCTCCGCCAGCACGTGGGCGCCGTGCAGACGCTGCACGCCCCGCACGACGGCGAGACGCCCCTCTGTGCGGATATCCGCCCCCATGCGCACCATCTGGGACGCGTGGCGGAAGCGGCGGTCGAATATGTTTTCCTCAAACACCGTGTCGCCCCGGGCCGTGAGGGCCGCCGCCATCATCAGCGGCTGAGCGTCGGTGGGAAAGCCGGGATAGGGCCGCGTCACCACCCGCCCCGGCGCCGTGAGGCGGCCTTGGCAGGCAATGCGCACCCGCTTATCTCCTATATCCAGCCGCGCGCCCATGGCGGACAGGGCGTCCGTCACCGCCGAGATGTGGGCGGGCTCCGGGCCCAAAAGCTCCACGTCTCCCCCGGCGCAGGCGCAGGCGCAAAGGAGCGTTGCCGCGCCGATGCGGTCCGGCATGACGGACCAGGTCACATGCTTTTGGGGCCGGAAGGCGTCTATCACGATGCGGTCCGTGCCCGCGCCGGACATGACCGCGCCCATGGCCCGCAGAAAGCCCTGCAGCTCCACGATCTCCGGCTCCCGGGCCGCGCCGTGGATGACGGTGGTCCCCTCCGCCGCGCAGGCGGCGATCATGGCGTTCTCCGTGGCCCCCACGCTGGGGAAGGGCAGGCCGATGTGCCCGCCCCGGAGCTTATCCGCCCGGCAGACGATATCGCCGTCCTCCATCTCCGCATGAGCGCCAAGAGCCCGCATGACCTGCAGATGCAGGTCCACGGGCCGGGGCCCCAGCTCGCACCCGCCCGGCAGGGCGATGCGGGCCCGGCCGAACCGCGCCAGCACCGCGCCCAGGAAGATGACCGACGAGCGCATCTGCCCCGTCAGGTCCCGTCCCAGCTCACAGCCCGCCGCGGGGGCGGCGTCGATGAGGACCCGGTCCTCTTCCCTGGATACGCTACAGCCAAGCTTTCGCAGGATATGTAAGGAGGCGTCAACGTCCCGCAGAGCGGGAACGTTTGTAAGCTCCGTCTCCGAATCGGTGAGGATAGCCGCCGCCAACACCGGCAGCACGGCGTTTTTCGAGCCCTGGACGGGGACGCGCCCCTCCAGCTTCTCTCCGCCCTGTATGCGCCAAAC
>CANRKN010000036.1 GCA_947631215.1 uncultured Oscillospiraceae bacterium
GGGTCCTGCATGCCGGCGTACTCCCAGTCGATGAGCTGTATCTCCGCCCCGTCCCGGCCGGTGAACAGGAAGTTGTCCGGCACCGCGTCCATGTGGGTGAGGCGCTTCTCCCCGGCGTGGGCGTCGATATAGGACCGCAGGGAAAGGACATTGGCCTTGGTCTGGGCGTAGTCCCGGTAGATGGAGGGGGTCCCGTCCCACAGGGACTCGTAGTAGTCGATGGTGGCAAAGATGTCGAACGTATGGGGCACCGTGAGGCGCATCTCATGGAACGCCCGCAGCCGGGCCATGCACCGGCGCACATCGTCCATATTCTCCGGGTCGCACACCCGCACCCGGTCCAGGAACCGGGTCAGCTTGTAACCCGTATTGGGGTCCAAAAGCACCGGGTCGTCGCAGAGACCTTTGCCCCGGATGGCGGCATATGCCGCCGCCTCCTGCCGGCGGTCGATGAGCTTATCCGTGCCCTCCCCGGGCACCCGCATGACATACCGCTCCCCCCGGCAGGTAAAGAGGAAGGAGCGGTTGGTGATGCCCTTTTTCAGCACCTCCACGTCCAGAATGTCCGCGGGGTCCGCCCCCAGCGCCGCCGCCGCGGCGGATATGGCCCGGGAGCGGAGATGGGCCGAGCCGCTGTCCAGCTCCCGCAGGCCGTCGTAGGTGTTGATCTCCACCGCCCGCCCGGCGGGCCACACCCGGGCGTATACTGTCCCGCCGCAGGAGAAAAACGCGTCCTCCCACCAGGCGTCGTGACAGCGGCTGTCAGCGTCCATGGCGAGAATGCGTGAGCGCAGCGGCCCCGCCAGGGCCCGGGGGATGTAGGCCACGCCAACCATGGCGCTGCCGCCCTGGGCGGGGATGAGCTCCATGCGCCGGTTGGGCCGGACGGTGGAGACGGGGGAGGGCTCATCGGTGACCATGTACCAGCCGTAGAGCTCCCGGGGGGAGAAGGGGTTATCCGCGCACCACACGTCACAGGGCAGCACATAGGCGTTTTCCAGCCGGTCTGCCGCGAGAGCCAGGGAGTGGAGATTGTTCCGCCCGGCATAGTCCCGGTTCACCAGAAGCTCCACGCCGTACTGGTCTATCAAAAACTCATAGGCCTCCTTCATGAAGCCCACCACGACGGCGATATCGTTGACGCCCGCCTCATGGAGCTGGCGGATGAGCCGCTCAATGAGCGTTTCCCCGCGGACCTCCAGAAGCCCCTTGGGCGTCTCGGTGTTGATGGGCGCCATGCGCATGCCCGCCCCGGCGGCCAATATCACTGCCTGCCGGGGGCGGTTCTCCTCCAACAAGGCCCGGGCCTTCTCCGTGGGGCGCATGTCAGAAAGATACCCCCGCTCCGTGAGCGACCGCAGGCAGCGGTTCACCGCCCCCAGGCTGTGGCCGCTTTGTTCCGCCAATGGCCGCTGGCCGGCATAGGGCGTCCCGCCCAAAATGTTCAGGATATCCATTTCCTGAATGTTCATAAACAAAATAAAACCTCATTTCGTGAACATAGGGCCATTATAATACGGCCGGGCGGGGATGTCAACCCCTTATGCCCGGCCCTCGTCGATGGCCTTCAAAAGGCCCCGGCAGCCCTCGTCCACGTCCCGCCAGGTGGCCTGAAAATCCCCGGTGTACCAGGGGTCCGCCACGTCCCCGGGCCGGTCGGTGTACTCCAACAGCATGCGCAGCTTGTCCTCGCTGCCGCTGCCGCAGATACGGCGCATGTTCCGGAGGTTTTCCCCGTCCATGCCCACCAGCAGGTCATATTTTTTATAGTCCTCCCGGGTCATCTGCCGGGCCACCTTCCCGGCGCAGTCGATGCCGTGTTTGGCCAGCATCCGCCGGGCGGGGGGATAGACGGGGTTTCCGATCTCCTCGGTGCTGGTGGCGGCGGAGGCGACGGTGAATTCCGCCGTCCGTCCCGCCTTTTTGATGAGGTCCTTCATCACGAACTCGGCCATGGGGCTGCGGCAGATGTTCCCGTGGCAGACGAAAAGTATTTTGTACATGTTTTATCCTGCTCCCTGGTGTTATTATGTCTTTTGACCACCCCAGCATACCACGATCTCCGCCCCGTGAGAACCCCCAAAAGACAGATTTCGCAAACGTCAGGTCTGACCGCGAAAATGTCAGCGCCTCCCGGTTGAAGAGCTTCGGCTGCTGTGATAAAATTTAACAGAAGGGATATTCCCCTAAGACGGGAGAGAGGACATGAAAAAAGCCCGTACATCGTCTGTGATCCGTAAGCAGTTTTTCAGCGTCATGATCGTGATGACCATGATGGAGCTGGCCCAGGCCGCGTCGTCGCTGGTAGACGCCGCCATGGCCGGGCGGCTCCTGGGTGCGGAGGAGCTGGCCGCCCTGGGCATATGCAAGCCCTATTACAGCGTCACTGCCGTCATCAGTGTTGTGCTGATGACAAGCTGCCAGACCATGTGCGCCCGCAGCGTGGGAAGCGGCCGGCCGGATGAGGCGGACCGGATATTCTCTCTCAGCTGCATCCTGGGTCTGGCGCTGTCCGGCGTGATGACGGCGGCGGGGCTCGTCCTGGCGGGGCCCTTCGCCAAGGTCCTGGGCGCCCGGGGCGCCTCGGCGGAGCTTCTGCCCTACGCCAAGGCCTATCTCATAGGCCTCTTCACCGGCACGCCGGGCGGTATCATGGTGACCGTTCTCTGGCCCATCGTCCAGCTGGACGGCGGGGCGAAGCGGGCCACCGCGGCCAGCCTCAGCATCGCGGCGGCGGATGTGGTCGGCGACGTGCTGTTTATGGTCGTGATGAAGATGGGCCTGCTGGGCCTGGGTTTGGGCACGGCGCTGGGCAACTATGTGGCCCTGGCAGTGCTCCTGACCCACTTTGGGAAGAAGGACCGGCTGTTCCACTTCCGGGTGAAGGGTTTGAACTGGCGGCTGACGCCGAAGATCATCGCGGGGGGCCTTCCCAGCGGCGCCACCCAGATATGCCGGGCCGTGGGGCCCATCCTCATCAACGGCATCGTCCTGTCCGTGGCCGCCACGGCGGGGCTGTCGGCCCTGGCGGTGCATGGCAACGTGAAGCTGGTGGTCCGAAGTCCCATCGTGGGCATGGCCGGTGCGGTGATGCTGATGACCGGCGTATACGCGGGGGAGAAGGACGTGAACGGTTTGAAGCAGACCGTGCGTGTGGCGCTGCGGTACGCGCTGGCTCTGATGATCGTCATCGCCGGGGTGGTCATCTTATCGGCGCCCGCCCTGGCGGGGTTCTATCTGCCGGACGCGCCGGAGGCAAAAGAGATGGCGGTCAGCGCGCTGCGATGGTTTGCCCTGTCCCTGCCGCCCATGGCGGTGAACGTGTGCGCGGGCAGTTACCTGACGGCCCTGGGAGACCGGCGCCGCGCTTATGCCATCAACATCGGCAATGAGCTCATAAGTCTGGTGGCGTGCGTGGCTGTGCTGGGGAAGCTGTTCGGCATCAACGGCGTGTGGGCGGCCTATTGCGTAAGCCAGCTGCTGACATTGGCGGCGTTCCTCCTGTGCGGCGCGCTGCGGCGTAATACGGATGCAAAAGGGGCGGAAAAGCTCCTGTTCCTGCCCCGGGGCTTCGGTTTGCCGGAGAGCGACTGCATATCCGTTTCCGTCACGGCCATGGAGCAGGTCATCGGCATTTCTGAGCAGATACAAACCTTCTGTGCCGGCCACGGCGTGGACCGGCGGAGGAGCTTTTTTGCGGCGCTGTGCGTGGAGGAGATGGCGGGCAACACGGTGACCTATGGCTTCGCCGACGGCAAGCGGCACAGCGTGGACATCCGGGTCATACTGCGGGACGGGGACGTGCTGCTGCGGCTGCGGGACGACTGCGCCAAGTTCGATTTGAAGGAAAAGGTCCGCTCCTGGACCCTGGACCCGGCGCATCCGGAGGAGAACGTAGGCATCCGCCTGGTGCTGGCCCTGTCCAAGGACGTGACCTACACCAATACGATGAACATGAACAACCTGCTCATCACCATCTGATGGGTACGCAGAACGCGAAATGTCCGAATACGGACCTGAAATGTACACCATATCGCAGAAGAAAAATGTTATAATGTACTCCAGGCGATCCTGATGTCAGGAGTACAGAGCTTACGATCGAGGCCCCGCTATGGGAGGGATGACATATGCGGATCGCTCTCTGTGACGATGACCTTATGGAACAGGAACAATTCGATAAAGCGCTGCACGAGTGGGACCCGACCAGGAATGCGGAGAAATACCTGAGCGGGGCGGACCTGTTGGAGGCCGCCCGGGAGGCTCCGCCCTTCGACATCGTGTTCCTGGATATCTACATGCCCGGCGAAAACGGCATAGACATAGCCCGGGCGCTGCGGGAGATATCCCCCTGCACGGGCATCGCCTTCGTCACCACCAGCCGGGAGCACGCGGTGGAGGCCTTCTCCCTGCACGCGCTGCACTACCTGGTGAAGCCGGTGACCACCGAGGGCGTGGTGGAGGCGTTCCGGCGGCTGACGGAGCTGCGCTCCCGGCAGCGGGAGCGGATATCCTTTGCCGTGGGGCCGGACAGGTACACGGTCTTCATGGACCAGATATCCCTTCTGGAAAACGACAACCACGCCGTGAACGTCTCGCTTTCAGACGGCCGGAGGCTGAAGGTCTGGACGCCTTTCAACGAGCTGGCGCAGCAGTTGAATGGCAGCTTTCTGCGCATCAACCGGGGCATCATGGTGAACATGGACTACATCGTGCACATGGAGACGGATATATGCACCCTGCGGGACGGCAGCCGCCTGCCCATCGCGGTGCGGCAGAGCGCAGCCATCCGGGCGGCCTACGATAATTACGTCTTCGACAGGCTGAGCCGACGAAGGGACATGGGAGAGGGAGCGCCATGAGCGTCTATTGGCGAAACGCCGCGGGCTTTTTCCTGCAGGTCTTCCCCTGCATGCTGATGGTCTTTCTGCCCTTCTCCGAGGGGTCCTTCCGGTTCGGGAGGAGGACGGTCTTTGCCGGTATCGCCGGGCTGGGGCTTACGCTTGCGGCGCTGTTTTCCGTTCTGATGCGCGCCGCGGCGGCCTGGGACCTGGCGCTTGGCGCCAATCTCTGCATGCTGGCCGCCATACTGCTGACCCTGGCCGCCGAGTGGTGGCTGGTGCGGGAGGCGCCCATCAAAAAGATCCTGGTGGTCTTCGCGGTGACATTTTACGGCGCGTCCCAGTACTGGCTGGTGAACATCCTGATGGGCGTGCTGGCGGAGCCGCTGGGTCTTTCCACCCAGTTGGAGAGCGGGGCTGTTTATTCCCCCTGCGGCCTGGTGATGTACGCGCTCACGGCGGTGCTCCTGCTGCCCATGATGGGCCGGTTCGTGCTCCGGCCTTTGCGGGAGTACCTGCAGGAGATAGAGATGAAGCAGATGCGCCAGGAATTCTCTATCCTGGTGGCGTCCACCGCAGTCTTCTTCGCCCTCCTGATGGGCGCGGACATGACGTTCTACCGGGTGGGCTACCGGCGGTATGTGCAGGAGATGCTGCTGTTCGTGGTGGTGCTGCTGGACCAGGTGCTGATATACTGGCTGGTCTTCCGGGAGTCGGTGCGGCGCAAGCGGGACAGCGACTACCAGCGGGCCATGGAGATGCAGCAGGTGCAGTACGAGCATATCGTGGGGGACATGGAGAGCACCCGGCGGATGCGCCACGACCTGCGCCACCACTATAACGCCCTGAACGAGATGCTGCAGCAAGGCAAACTGGAGGAGATGAAGGGGTATCTGGCTCAGGTGCTGGACGCCACGAGCCGGCGGATGAATGAGGTCTACTGCGGGAACATGGTGGTGAACGGGCTTTTGCAGTACTACGCGGGCCTGGCCCGGGACGAGGGCATCCGCTGCGATATCCAAGCGGCGTGCGGGGAGCTGTCCATCGAGGCGGCGGACCTGACGGTGCTGTTCGGCAACGCCCTGGAAAATGCCGTCAACGCCTGCCGGAAGTGCCCTGACGACAAATGGATCCGGGTGCAGGTGGGCACGGTGCAGGGCTCCCTGGCCGTGGAGATATCCAACGCCTGTCAGGGGGTGCGTCTGGACCGGCGCTACCAGACGGCGGACGGCTTTTCCCCGGCGGAGGCGTTTTTGAGCGACGGCGGGACGGGCTACGGCCTGCGGAGCATATCCCACACCGCCCAGAAATACGGCGGCAGCGCCATGTTCCGCTTCAACGCCGAGACCAGAACATTCACGGCGCGGATGCGGCTCAATATGCCCGCGAACGTGTAAAAAAGCGGGCGGGCATTGGCCTTTTCGGCCCGCCGAAACGAATAAACAGTTAATACATGCGCGAAAGCGCAGGAGGTACATACAATGAAGCTCAAGAAGGTATTGGCGCTGCTTTTGGCGGCGGCCATGGTGCTGAGCCTGGGCCCCGCGGCCCTGGCGTCGGAAGAGGACTCCGCCGCGCTCTATGAGCAGGGGCAGGAGGCCTTTGACGCGGGCGACATGGCGGGCGCGCTGGAACTGTTCACCGCGGCGGCGGAGGCCGGCAGCGGCGAGGCCGCCGGCATGCTGGCGTACATGTATCTCGACGGCGCGGGCACAGAGGCGGACCCGGACCAGGCCTTCCAGTGGGCCGAACAGGGCGCGGAGCAGGGCGACGCCTACGCCCAGGAGCTGCTGGGATACATGTATTACAGCGGCCAGGGCGCGGAGAAAGACCTGGACCTGGCCCGGCAGTGGTTTGAAAAGTCCGCGGAGCAGGACAACGCCATGGCCCTGAGCAACCTGGCCAGCATGTACCTCACCGGCAGCGGCGTGGAGCAGGACTATGAAAAGGCGGCGGAGCTCTATCAGCGCTCGGCGGACCTGGGGAATTACTACGCTCTTTTCAGCATCGCCATGATGCGCGAGCATGGTCTTGGCCTGGAGCAGGACTATGGCGAGGCCGCGCGCCTTTTCCGGCAGGTCGTGGACGAGGCCCCCGGGGATGAGGAGCGGGCCATGGCGATGGTGGCCCTGGGCTACATGTATGACCTGGGCCTGGGCATGGAGGAAGATAATGCCAAGGCCATAGAGCTCTACCAGCAGGCGGCGGACCTTGGCAGCGCCACGGCCCAAAACAACCTGGCCGTGCTGTACTTCTACGGCGAGGGCGTGGAGCAGGATCTCGCCAAGGCTCTGGAGCTGGCCCGGCCGGCGGCGGAGGGCGGCGACGACAACGGCATGGAGTTCATGGGCGAGTTCTGTGCCGAGGGCTACGGCGTCATGGACGTGGACTATGCCCAGGCGGCGGAGTGGTATCAGAAAGCCGCGGATATGGGCAATGCTGAGGCCATGTACCGGCTGGGCGCCCTCTATGAGAATGGCCTGGGCGTGGAGCAGGACGGGGCGAAGGCGGAGGAACTGTACAGTCAGGCCTTCGAGGCCATCCAGGCCGGCGGCGAACCCGAAACCATCGCGATCACGCGCATCCTGGGCGAGATGTATCTTCTTGGCCGGGGCGCGGAGCAGGACTATGAAAAGGCTCTTGACCTTCTGACCCAGGCGGCCGACGGGGGAGACGTCCTTGCGCCGGGCCGGCTGGGGCATATGTACTATTACGGCGAGGGCGTGGAGCAGGACTTCGCCAAGGCGCTGGAGTGGTTCACCCTGGGCGCGGAGCGGCAGGACGCCTATGCGCTGATGATGCTGGGTGAGATGTACTATTTCGGCGACTACGAAGAGGACGCGGAGCCGGACCTGACCAAAGCGGCGGAATACTATGAGGCCGCGGCTGAGCTGGGCAGCGCCACCGCCGGGGTGTATCTCTCCAGTATGTATTATAATGGCGAGGGCGTGGAGCAGGACTTCGCCAAGGTTCTCCAGTGGACGGAAAAGGCCGCGGCGGGCGCCGGCAGCAACGAGATGCGGGGCATGGCCGCCAATAACGCCGGCTTCTTGTATGAATGCGGCCTGGGCACGGCGGTGGATAAGGCCAAGGCCTTTGAATACTATACCCAGGGCGCGGAGCTTGGCAGCGCGGAGGCCATGTATTCCATGGGCGACTTCTGCGAAAACGGCTACGGCGTGGCGGATATAGACTACGCCAAGGCGGCGGAATGGTACGAAAAGGCCGCGGAGCAGGACCACCCGGAGGCCGCCTACTACCTGGCGCGGCTCTATAAATTCGGCAGGGGCGTGGAGCAGGACGAGGCAAAGGCCCAGGAGCTCTACGAAAGCCTTGCTAAGCGCCTCACGGAAAAGCCGGAGGAGGAGCTCTCCGCCGGCGAAGAGCGGGTGCTGGGCAAGCTCTATGACTACGGCTACGGCGTGGAGGAGGACGACGCCAAGGCCGCGGCGCTCCTCGCCGCCGCCGTGGAGGACGGCGACTATAGGGCGGCGGAGGACTTGGGCACCATGTACTATTATGGCAAGGGCGTGGACGCTGACTACGCCAAGGCCGCGGAATACTACCGCCTGGCGGCGGAGCACGGCGTGCCGGACGCCGCCTACGATCTGGCCTCTATGTACTATTTTGGCGAGGGCGTGGAGAAAGACTATACCAAGGCCGCGGAATATTCCGTCCAGGCCGCAGATATGGGCGACGCCCAGGCCATGTCGAACCTTGGCATTCTGTACTGCTATGGCCAGGGCGTGGAGCAGGATTACAGCAAGGCCTTTGAGCTCTTTTCCCAGGCGGCGGCGCTGGGCAACAGCGACGCCGTCAACGACCTGGCCGATCTTTACGAGCACGGCGACGGCGTGGAGAAGGACTATGAAAAGGCGTTTGAGCTCTACTCCCAGGCCTCGGATATGGGCATGAGCCTGTCCACCTGCAGCCTGGCGCAGTTCTACCTCTATGGCAAGGGCGTAGAACGGGACGCTGCCAAGGCCTTTGAAATGGCGCAAAAGGCCGCGGACGAGGGCGACTCCAGAGGCATGTGGCTGGTGGGCGACATCTATGACCGGGGCTACGGCGCGGTGGACGCGGACGACGCCCAGGCGGTGGAGTGGTACGAAAAGGCCCTGGAGGCGGACGATGAAAACGCCGAGGCGCTGTTTTGGCTGGGCTCCATGTATGAACAGGGCGCGGGCGTGGAGCAGGACCAGGCCAAGGCCGACGAGCTCTATGCCCAGGCCGCCGCGCTGCTGCAGGAGTGGGAGGCGGAGGGGACCCTCTCCACCGGCGAGACGTCTTCGCTGGGCCTGATGTACCTTGAAGGCTGGGGCGTGGAAGAGGATGACGCCAAGGCCGTGGAGCTGCTTTCCGCCGCGGCGGAGGATGACGACACGCAGGCCCTGTACGTTTTGGGCAATTGCTATTATAATGGCAAGGGCGTGGAGCAGGATCTCACCAAGGCCTTTGAGCTCTATACCCGGGCGGCCGGATGGAGCGAGCCGCTGGCCGTCTACGCGCTGGGGGCGATGTATTGGAACGGCGAGGGCGTGGAGCAGGACCAGGCCAAGGCCATGGAATTGTTTGACGAGGCTGCGGCACTGGGCGAGGAACATGCCGCTCAGCTGCTGGCGGACCTGTCTGAATAAATGAGAACTAAATTAAACCGGGGAGGTACATACAAAATGAAGCTTCGGAAGGTATTGGCATTCATCCTGGCGGCGGCCATGCTGCTGGGCCTGTGCGCGGGCTGCGGAAAAAAGCCCGAGAAGATGTATGACGAGGCCATGGAGGCTCTGGACGGCGGCGACGCCGCCAAGGCCGAGGAGCTGCTGACCAAGGCGGCGGAGAAGGACTATGTCCCCGCCAGCGCCAAGCTGGGCGTCATGTATGCCAGCGGCGACGTGGTGGAGCAGGACCTGGCCAAGGCCGCGGAGATGTATCAGAAGGCCGCGGACGGCGGCGACGGCGACAGCATGCTCAGCTTGGGCGGCATGTACGCCATGGGCAAGGGCGTGGAGCAGGACGAGGCCAAGGCCTTTGAGCTGTTCACCAAGGCGGCGGAGCTGACCCCCGACGCCTATGGCAACCTGGGCGCCGCCTATTGGAACGGCACCGGTACGGAGCAGGACTATGCCAAGGCCGTGGAGTGCTGGACCAAGGGTGTGGAGGAATGCGACAAGGGAAGATTCAAGACCCAGTGCGCCGAACGCCTGGGCGAGGCCTATTTCTACGGCAAGGGCACGGAGCAGAGCTTTGAAAAATCCTTTGAGATGTTCTCTCAAGCCGCGGAGGCCGGCTCCGCCTATTCTCAGCAGTACGTGGGCCGGTTCTATGACTTCGGCTACGGCGTAGTGGGCATAGACTATGCCCGGGCGGCGGAGTGGTACCAGAACGCCGCGGACCAGGGCGACGCGGGCGGCATGGTATTCCTGGGCGATCTTTATGCCCTGGGCAAGGGCGTGGAGCAGGACGAAGCCAAGGCCGATGAGCTTTACGGCCAGGCGCTGGATACCCTCACTGAGGCCGGCGAGGACGCGAAGTATGATAACGGCTGGTTCCTCCTGGGCTATATCTACAAAAACGGCCTGGGCGTGGAGGAAGACGCCGACAAGGCGCTGGAGTACTTCACCGCTTCCGCGGAGCTGGGCGACCCGGACGGCATGTTCGACCTGGCCCTGTGCCATTATGAGGCGGGCGAATATGACAAAGCCCTGGAGCTTTTGAAAGACTGCGCGGACATGAAGATGCCCGAGGCCATGGAGTGGCTGGGCGCCATGTACTACTACGGCAGGGGCGTGGACCAGGACTATGCCAAGGCCCTGAAACTCTTTGATGAGGCCGAGGCCCTGGACGACACCAACGTCTGCATCTTCCTGGCCAACATGTATATGTACGGCTACGGCGTGGAGGAGGATTATTCCAAGGCGCGGGAGTACTATGAGCAGGCCATGACTTTTGACGGGCTGAGCGACAGCAGCCTGGGCTACATCCTGGAGAACGACGGCTGGTTCTATGACTACGGCATGGGTGTGGACATGGACAAGGCCAAGGCCTTTGAACTCTACACCCAGTCGGCTGAGCTGGGCTATAAGGACGGTCAGACCTCTCTGGGCCGGTTCTATGACTACGGCTACGGCGTAGTGGACGGTGACTATACAAAGGCGGCGGAGCTCTACCAGCAGGCCGCGGACCAGGGCGATCCCGAGGCCATGCTGTACCTGGGCTGGCTCTATGAGCAGGGCGACGGTGTGGAGCAGGACGAGGCCAAGGCCGACGAGCTCTTTGCCCAGGCCTTCGAGGCCGCCTCAGAGAATGAGGACTACAGCTACAACGCGCTGGTGCTGGGCTGGCTCTATGACCAGGGCGCCGGCGTGGAGCAGGACTATGAAAAGGCCGTGGAATACTTCACCGCCGCGGCGGAGGACGATATCTTTGAGGCCGAGTGCCAGGAGGGCGTACTGTATCTTCTGGGCTATGGCACGGAAAAGGACGAGGCCAAGGGCATCGAACTGCTGGAAGACGCGGCGGCGCACGGCGTGCCCGAGGCATACTATTATCTGGGTCACGTCTATATTAACGGCGTGGGCGTGGAGCGGGACTATGCAAAGGCCCGGGAGTATCTGGAACAGGGCGAGGCCCTGGGCGATTCCTATGTGTGCTTCTATCTGGCCGACGTCTATATGTACGGCCTGGGCGTGGAGAAGGATTATCCCAAGGCGCGGGAGTACTATGAGCAGGCCCTGACCCGCACCGCGATGGATGACAGTTCTCTGGGCTACGCCGCAGAGTGCGACGGCTGGTTCTATGAGTACGGCATGGGCGTGGAGATGGACAAGGCCAAGGCCTTTGAGCTCTACACCCAGTCCGCGGAGCTGGACTATGTGGACGGTCTGACCTCTCTGGGCCGGTTCTATGACTACGGCTACGGCGTGGTGGACGGTGACTATACAAAGGCCGCGGAGCTGTACCAGCAGGCCGCGGACCAGGGCGATCCTGAGGCCATGCTGTACCTGGGCTGGCTCTATGAGCAGGGCGCGGGCGTGGAGATGGATCAGGCCAGGGCCGACGAGCTCTATGCCCAGGCCTTCGAGGCCGCCTCGGAGGATGAGGACTACAGCTACAATAAGCTGGTGCTGGGCTACCTTTACGAGCTGGGCTGCGGTATGGAGCATGACTCTGAAAAGGCCCTTGCGTACTTCACCGCCGCGGCGGAGGACGATATCTTCGAGGCCGAGTGCCAGGCGGGCATGATGTATCTGCATGGCCGCGGCGCGGAGAAGGACGAGGCCAAGGGCATTGAGCTGCTGGAAGACGCCGCGGCCCACGGCATACCCGAGGCTTACTACTACCTGGGCCGCGCCTATGTGGACGGCGCCGGCGTGGAGCAGGACTATGAAAAGGGCAGGGAGCTGCTGGAACAGGGCGACGCCCTGGGCGACGCCAGCGCCTGCTTCTACCTGGCCGACATGTATATGTACGGCCTGGGCGGGGACGAGGACTATGCCAAGGCGCGGGAGTACTATGAGCAGGCCATGGCCCGCCCCGGGATCAATGATGCGTCCCTTGGCTACGCCGCGGAGGACGTCGGCTGGTTCTATGACTACGGCATGGGCGTGGAGATGGACAAGGCCAAGGCCTTCGAGCTCTACACCCAGTCCGCGGAGCTGGGCTATGTGGACGGCCAGACCTCCTTGGGCCGGTACTACGACTACGGCTACGGCGTAGTGGATGTGGATTATGCAAAGGCCGCGGAGTGGTACCAGAAGGCCGCGGACCAGGGCGACGCGGAGGCCATGGTGTACCTGGGCTGGCTCTATGAGCAGGGCCAGGGCGTGGAGATGGATAAGGACAAGGCGGCGGAGCTCTATGCCCAGGCCTTCGAGACCGCCTCGGAGGACGAGGACTACAGCTACAACAAGCTGGTGCTGGGCTACCTCTATAAAAACGGCGAGGGCGTGGAGCAGGACGATGAAAAGGCCCTGGCGTACTTCACCGCCGCTGCGGAGGACGATATCTTCGAGGCCGAGTGCCAGCTGGGCATGATGTATATCCTGGGCTACGGTACGGAGAAGGACGAGGCCAGGGGCCTGGAGCTGCTGGAGGACGCGGCGGCCCACGGCGTGCCCGAGGCTTACTACTACATGGGCGAGGTCTACCAGGCCGGCGCCGGCGTGGAGCAGGACCCGGCCAAGGCCCAGGGGCTCTATGAGCAGGGCGCGGCCATGGGCGACACGTGGTCCATGAGGGCCCTGGGCGATATGTATAACTTCGCTGAGGGCGTGGAACTGGACAAGGCCAAGGCCTTTGATTATTACAGCCAGGCCGCCGAGGGCGGCGACGCCAACGCCATGTACGCGGTGGGCGACTTCTATCAGAACGGCTACGGCGTGGTTGAAAAGGACCCGGCCCAGGCGGCGGCATGGTATGAAAAGGCTGCGGCCCTGGACCAGGCGGAGGCCGTGTATTACCTGGCGGCGCTCTATGAAGACGGCGAGGGCGTGGAGCAGGATGAGGCCAAGGCACAGGAGCTCTATGAGGGTCTGGCCGCGCTTCTCACGGAAAAGGAGGCGGCGGACGATCTCACCGCCGCCGAGACGCGGATACTGGGCAATCTTTATTACTACGGCGACAGCGTGGAGGAAGACGACGCCAAGGCCCTTGCGCTCTACACCGCTGCCGCGGAGGACGGCGACTGGTGGGCGGCCCGGAACGCAGGCGACATGTATTACTACGGCGACGGCGTGGACCGGGACTACGAAAAGAGCGTGGAATACTACCGCCAGGCGGCGGAGCACGGCGTCCGCGCGGCCATGTACTATCTGGGCCTTGTCTATGAGGGCGGCAAGGGCGTAGAGCAGGATTACGCCCAGGCGTTTGAGTGGGTCGAAAAGGCCGCAGAGCAGGACTATGCCTACGCGCTGAACGCTCTGGGCTATATGTATTTCTATGGCGAGGGCGTGGAGGAGAACTACGACAAGGCCGTGGAATACTACACCCAGGCGGCGGAGATGGGCGACAACATGGCCCTCAACAACCTGGGCGCGCTGTATGCCGGCGGCGACGGCGTGGAGCAGGACTATGAAAAAGCCCTGGAATACTACACCGAGGCCGCGGAGCAGGGCAACGAAGTGGCCCTCACCAACCTGGGCAATATGTATTACCGGGGCGAGGGCGTGGAGCAGGACTATGCCAAGGCCGCGGAGTATTACACCCAGGCGGCGGAACTGGACTACAGCGTGGCCATGATCGACCTGGGCGACGCCTATGCCTACGGCGAGGGCGTGGAGCAGAACGGCGAGGAGGCCCTGAAGTGGTACGCCAAGGCCGCGGAGGCCGGCGACGCCAACGGCCCGGACTGCACCGGCGACATGTACATGTACGGCAACGCGGTGGAGCAGGACTATGCCAAGGCCTTTGAGTACTACACCCAGGCCGCGGAGCAGGGCGACGAGGACGCCCAGTTCCAGATGGGCCGGTTCTATGAGTACGGCTTTGGCGTGGTGGACAAGGACATAGCCCAGGCGGCAGCGTGGTATGAAAAGTCCGCCGAACAGGAGGACGAGGGGGGCATGCTGGCCCTGGCGCGGCTCTATATGACCGGTCACGGCGTGGAAAAGGACGAGGCCAAGGCCAAAGAGATCATACAGAGCCTGGCGGACCAGCTCACGGAGTATGAGGAAAAGGACATCCTCTCCACCTCGGATAAGCGGGTGCTGGCCACCCTGTATGTCACCGGCGGCGTCCTGGAAAAGGACGAGGAAAAGGCCGTGGCCCTCTATGCCGAGGCCGCGGAGAAGCATAACTACGAGGCCGCAGCCGCCCTGGCCCTCGCGTATCAGAACGGCATCGGCGTAGAGGAGGATGACGCCAAGGCCGTGGAGCTCTACGCCCAGGCGGCGGAGCACGGCATCATCCGGGCCATGTACGAGCTGGGCCGCATGTATGACATCGGCGAGGGCGTGGAGCAGGATTATGTAAAGGCCGGGTCGCTCTATCAGCAGGCGGCGGACCTGGGCTATGCCCCGGCCCAGAACGCTCTGTCCAGCATGTATTATTACGGCGACGGCGTGGAACAGGACTACGGCAAAGCGGTGGAATATTCTGAACTGGCCGCGGATGAGAACAATGAGGACGAGGCAAGGGCGATCGCGCTCTATGGTCTGGGCTATATGTATTCCGCGGGCGAGGGCGTGGAGAAGGACAGCGCCAAGGCCATAGAGTATTACACCCAGTCCGCGGAGCTGGGCGACAGCTGGGCCATGACCAACATGGGTTATATGTATATGTACGCCGATGGCGTGGAGCTGGACAAGGCCAAGGCCTTTGACCTGTTCACCCAGGCGGCGGAGCTGGACGACGAGGAAGCCCAGTATGGGCTGGGCGACTTCTATGAGTGCGGCTACGGCGTGGTGGACGCGGACCCGGCCAAGGCCGTGGAATGGTACGAAAAGGCGGCGGAGAAGGACCAGGCAGAGGCCATCTACAATCTGGCCGCGCATTATGAAGAGGGCGAAGGCGTGGAGCAGGACGAGGCCAAGGCCCAGGAACTCTACGATAGCCTGGCCGCTGAGCTCACCGCCAAGGACGAGAGCGAACTGACCGGATCCGAGGCGCGTATCCTCGCCTGCATGTATGAACTGGGCAAGGGCGTGGAGAAGGACGACGCCAAGTCCGCCGAGCTCATGGCCGCCGCCGCGGAAGAGGACGACTACCGGGCCGTGTGCTATCTGGGCCAGTTCTATTACTACGGCGTCGGCGTGGAAGAGGATGACGCCAAGGCCTTCGACTTGTTCAGCCAGGCGGCGGAGCACGGCGTCCGCGGGGCGATGTATGAGCTGGGCGGGATGTATTACAACGGCGACGCTGTGGACCAGGACTACGCCCAGGCGATAGAGTGGTTTGAAAAGGCCGCGGAGCAGGACCTCTCCGACGCTTATTATGCCCTGGGCTACACGTATGCCAACGGCGAGGGCGTGGAACAGGACTATGACAAGGCCGTGGAGTATTACAGCCGGGGCGTGGAGCTGGGCGACAGCTGGTCCATGGTGAACCTGGGCTATATGTACAGACATGGCGAGGGCGTGGAGAAGGATTATGACAAGGCCTTTGAGCTCTACAGCCAGGCGGCGGAGCTGGGCGACAGCACGGGCCTCAACAACCTGGCTGTGATGTACGAGAACGGCGACGGCGTGGAGAAGGACTATGAAAAGGCCGCCGAGCTGTACGGCCAGTCCGCGGAACTGGGCGAGAGCGCGGCCATGTGCAGCCTGGCGAATTTCTACCTCTATGGCAAGGGCGTGGAGCGGGACGCCGCCAAGGCGCTGGAGCTGGCCCAAAAGGCCGCGGACGCGGGCGACTCCGACGGCATGCTGCTGATGGGTAAGCTCTATGACCTGGGCTTCGGTGCGGTGGACGCGGACGCTGCCCAGGCGGTGGAATGGTATGAAAAGGCCGTGGAGGCGGACGATGAAAACGCCGAGGCCATGCTGCAGCTGGGCTCCATGTATGCCCAGGGCGCGGGCGTGGACAAGGACAAGGCGAAGGCCGGCGAGCTCTATGCCCAGGCCGCCGCGCTGCTGCAGGAGTGGGAGGCGGAGGACGACCTTTCCGACAGGGACCAGGCGCTGCTTGGCAAAATGTACGTCAACGGCGACGGCGTGGAAAAGGATAAGGCCAAGGGCGTGGAACTGCTGACCAAGGCGGCAGAGGCCGACGACCCGGACGCCCTGTACGATTTGGGCCAGCTCTATTACCACGGCATGGGCGTGGAACAGGACTATGACAAGGCTGTGGAATACCTGACCGCCGCGGCCGGATGGAGCGAGCCCCGTGCCGTCGGCGCCCTGGCAGAGCTGTACTTAAACGGCGAAGGCGTGGAGCAGGACGAGGCCAAGGCCGCGGAACTGTTCGAGCAGGCTGCGGCGCTGGGCAATGAAGACGCCGCCCAGGCTCTGGCGGAAGCGCCCGCGGCATAAAGTAAAAAACGCAGCTTTCCTGAAATTCAAAGAGGCTCCCCCGATGGGGAGCCTCTTGCTATGCGCGCCGGGGCGTGGCGAAAGTTTTTTAGCCCTTTTGTCCCGGTGGGACGTATAAAGAGACAGATCAATGAGCGGCGCGGACGCGAAATGGCCGGATACGGCCCTGAAATGCTGTGCCGCGGCGGGAAAAACGTGATATGATGTACGGTAAGAAATCAAAAGGAGGCTTTACCTATGAACGACGAGAAATTATTCCAGCGGGGGGGGGTAACCCCTGAACAGGAGGATATCCTGGAAAAGGTCACCGGCGGGACCGGGAATGATGAGAATCCTGATTTTCTGTACGACTTTATCCAAAACAATTGCCAACGCTGCAGCAAGGCCATGAGAGCCGCCTATGATCCGACGGCGCCGTACTGCGATCCGATGTCGAAGTACGGCGCGGTCCACGGCGACGGAACAGCGCGCTGCCCCGATATCTGCTGAAAAACCAGAGAGGAACGGATATGAGCGACGAAACGAGACTGGACGACCAGACCGTGAAGGACGTGTCCGGCGGGGAGCTGGAGGGAGTGGATAAGTATTTTTTTGATATTTTCGTAAAAAACAATTGCCTCACCTGTGCTCATTCGCGTCGGGAGGTCTGCCCCTGTGGTGCGAGGGAGACCGGCTTTCGTTCAGCTGACGGCAACCCGTACGGAAGGTGCTGTCGTTGGGAAGCAGATCAGTAAGGAGAATTGACCTATGAGCGACGAAAAGAAACTGAACGACGAGCCCCTGGAAAAAGTGTCGGGGGGTCAGGGCGAGTCTCTGAATATGAATAAGGTACATGTATTTTTGAATAGAAACTGTTATCACTGCCGCCGCTATGAGGTCGACTGTCCCTATAAGAAATATAAGTCCAATGGTATTAAGTCAAGAGGGTGAATCACGGAAACAACAGAAGGAAACGCCATAGGAGAGCTATGAG
>CANRKN010000037.1 GCA_947631215.1 uncultured Oscillospiraceae bacterium
CTCGAAATCAGGTAGACCGCAAGGTCTCGTGGGTTCGAATCCCACCGCTTCCGCCACGTCGAAAGACCTCTGAAGATTCATAGTCCTGGCAAGCCAGGCCTATTCATCGGTCAGAGGTCTTTCTCCTTTTTCCCGCAAAACCCATTTCATTGGGCTTTTGCGGGAGCCCTGGTTCTTTTTTCCTTCTCCCCATGAAACCCGCATTTGCTGGGCTTTCATGGGGCCCCAGGGGGAGAACAGGAACACGGCAGCCACAAAAGCGGCTGCCGCGTTATTTGATGAAGGGAACGTTTTACTTTTTGTTCCGCTTGACCTTTTCCTGCATGGCCATGACCACGCAGACCAGGTTGACCAAGCCCAGCGCCGCCGCGGTGATGCGGATGCCCAGGGGCAGCGTCTCGTTCTCATACAGCACGAAACAGACGCCGAACGCCCCGGCCGCCGCTATGATGCTGACAGCCACCTGGATCTTTTCAGACAGTTTCATTTCTTTCTCCTCCTGACAGATATTGTATCACGTGTGCCGTTCCGGCGCAAGGCCGGGAGCACGGCCAATATTATACCAGGCAGGCGGACGTGGCCGCCTTTTTGAACTGGCAATGATGGCTGCCGCCGCTTTTCGCCGCCTGTTCCGCCTTCGCGGCCTCTGCCGCCAGGTAGGGGCATGTCTGTCCGTTCTTGTTGTTGGCGCAGTCCGCGCAGTTGGCCTTGACGAACAAAACCTTTTGGTCGGCAGTGCCGCCGGCGCCGCCGGTCACGGCGTCCAGGGTCTCTTCGTTCAGTCTCTTTTCCCCGCTCATAGGTCAAGCCTCCTTATGTATTCTGTCTCTTTATTCGTTTTACGGAAGCAAAAGGGCTAAAAAAATTAAAATTTGCTTCGCTCCCTGCACTGCCGGCCCCGGCAGCAGGTCACCGTGACGGTATCTGACGGCCAAAGACGGCCGATAAACCGCTCTCCTCACTCCAAACTCCCCCCAAAAACACAAAAGGCTGCGGTTCGCAGCCCTTTGTGTTTTTTACGATTGTCCTATCCCTTGTGCGGCAGGCCGTCGGCCCAGAGGCCGGTGGCGGCGTTGTAGCTGCCCCACTCGGTGGTGTAGGTGCAGGCGCCCTGACTGCCGTACTTTGGGCTGAACCAGCCGGTGCCTGCCGCCGGGTCGCAGGTCCACCGCCAGCCGGTGAGCATCCTGCCCATGGTGCCGTTGGTGTTGTCCGTCTGCAGCATGTACCAGGCCTTGCCGCCCTTCAGGTCGTCCAGGTACTGGAAGCCCGTCAGCAGCCTGCCGTCGGCGTCGGCATAGTACCAGTTATTGGCCCAGGCAGAGCCGCCGTCGGCGAAGCCTATCCAGTAATCGCCCACGAGCTTGCCGTCCTTGAAGTAGTAGTAGGTCTGCTCGCTCTCGACCCACCGCCAGCCATTGCCGCCTGCGGGGGGCTCGATTTCGGGCCTGGCCTCTTCCAGGCACAGGATGGCGGCGAACAGCGCAAGATCGGCGTCATCCACCTCCTCCTGGGTGGCGTCCGGGTCGGCGTACACGTCCTTCGCCTTTTCCAGAGCCTCCGCCATGGCGGCCCAGGTCTCAGCGGTGTAGTCCTCTTCGTTCAGGGCCTCGGCCTCCGCGATGGATTCCGCCAACAAGCTCTTGTCGACGGTTTCGGGCTCCTCAGCCTTCTCCAAAGCGTTCACGGCGTCGTCCAGGGCCTTCTGCGCGGCGTCCACGTCCTCCTGCGTGGCATTTTCATCGGCAGCCACATCCTTGGCCGCCCCCAGAGCATCCTCTACGCCGGCCCAGGACTCTTCGGTGTAGTCCTCAGGGTCCAGCGCCCCGGCGGCGTCAATGGAGGCCTCCAGGTCCGTCTTGTCCGCGGGCTCCGGGACCTCCTCCAGGGCGTCTATGGCGTCGTCCAGCGCTTTCAGCGCGGCGTCCACATCCTCCTGGGTGGCGTCCTCATCGGCGTACACGTCCCTGGCCTTGGCCAGGGCGTCCTCCACCACAGCCCAGGTCTCGGGGGTATAGTCCTCTTCCGTCAGCTCCTCGGCCACGCCGATGGAGCCCTCCAGTTCCCTCTTGTCGGCGGGCGCGTCCGCCTTCACCGGCGCCAGCGCGCTCACGGCGTCATCCAGGGCCTTCTGGACGCTGTCCACCATGGTCTGGGTGGCCCAGAGGTTGTCTGCCGTGCCCTTGGCCGCCGCCAGGGCGGTCTCCAGGGCGGACCAGCTCTCCGGGGTATAGTCCTCCTCCTTCAAAGCCTCCGCCGCCGTGATGGCCGCGTTCAGCGCGGTCTTGTCCGTGGAGGGGTAGGAGGGATAGTAGGGCTCGGTGTAGCCGATGGCATACACGGAGAACTCATTGGCATAGATGTAGATGAAGCCGTTGTCCCTGTCCGGATAGTAGGTCTTGTTGCCGCCGCCCTTGGCGTTCAGCTTTGTGAGCGCATCGGCTTTGCCGTCATGGTACCGGTACACGAGCACGTCCGCTTTGCCGGAGAAGTCATAGGGCACCACCAGGGTGATGACGCTGCCCTTGGTGTCGACGGCGCCGCTCGTTTCCGCCCCGGTCATGTCATCCCTTACGATCATCTCCAGGGTGACGTCCAGGTAAGTCAGGGTGTCGCCGGAGACGCCGGCCACCTTCCTGATCTCTTCGATAGCCGCCGAATCGCCGCTGTCCGCGGGCTCCACGGTCAGTGTTACCGTGACAGTCTTCCCCGGCTCGGCGCTCACACCCGCGGCCACCTTGTCCAGGCCGCCCACAGCCACCGCATCGGCGCTGCCGGCCTTATTGACGACCTGGGAGGACACGCCGTTCGCGGGGAGCGCGACCTCCGTCTCACCGGTCCCGCCGCCGGACGTCACCGTCACCAGCTTGGTCACGGTGACTGTTTTGTCCTTCGTGGTGGTAACCGTGACGGTATAGTCGCCGGGGGTCACGTTCTCGAAGGAATACTGGCCAAAGTCGTCGGTGATGGTCGTTCTGCCCTCGCTGCTGCCCACAGGCGTGAGGGTGACGGTGGCCCCGACCAGTCTCTGATCGTCCTCAGCATTGCTCGTCACCTTTCCGGTGACAGGGTAGGCGCCGGGCGTCTGCGAATAGCTCGCGGTGCACTTGGAGCAGCTGTACGTCCCATTGCCGTCGGACACCCAATCATGGACCTCGTAGTTGAACGGCAGATGGCAGTCGTCGCAGACCTGATAGTGCCGCCCATCGCCGCCGTCGAGCCACTCGTCCGTCTTTTCCGTGTAGTGGCTTCGATCGATATAGCCGCAGACATTGCACTGCCTGTAGGCGTGGAGACCGCCGCTGTCCGTCACCCAGCTGTTTTCATCATAGCTATGCTCATGATACTGGCTGCCGGCCTCAGCTTTGACGTCCGCGCCGCACTCGCCCATGCCCTCGCAGGGGCGCCAGTGGCCGTCGTCATCGGACTTCCACTCCGCCGTGCTCCACTTGTGGGTGTGCAGTACCTCCAGCGTGCCCACATATACGGGGCCTGCCGCTGCGCCGCCGTCGGCCTTCAGCTCAAAGTTCCCGCTCTCCACGCTGGCATAGACCTCATACACCCCCGGCATGGTGGGCGCGCCGCAGTCCTGGCCGTCATACTTATAGCTGACCGTGATATCCACCGCGGGGACCTTGACGGTCTCGGTCTGGAAGGCGCATATCTCTTCCTGGGTGACTGTGACCGCTGTATTGTCGTTCTTGCAGTCTTTCTTCCACCCCTCTGCGTTCACCTCGAACGTGACGGGCGCTTTCGTGACCTCCACGCTGACGCCGTTGTCGGCCGTGAGCTGAACGTTATCGGTTTCAACCAGCTTATAGTACTTCGCGTCAGCGCCGTCCAGCGCCAGGGTGGGCACCGTTACCCTTTCATACGTACCCACATCTTTTCCTTCACTGCCATCCGCGCCTTTCAGCGTCGCCGGCCCGGGGGCGGTGACCGTCAGCGTATCGCCAGCGATACCCAGCGCTTCATTCCTGACCGAGACGGTGAAGCCCGTGAGGCCCGCGGTCCCGTCATAAGTCCTGGTACCTTCAAACGTAAACGTCAAATCAGAGGTCTCGATGGTCTTTTTGGCTGCGTCAAAGGTCAGCTCATCGAATTGGCTCTCCGCAAGGTTCTGGTCGCCGGCGAACTTCGCGGTGAATGTCGCCTTGAGCCCTTCGCCGCTCGCTTCCAGCGCATTTTTCAGCTGGGCGGGGGTGAGGGTGAACGTCGCCGTCCCGACCGCGTTAGCGTCAGCCTGGGTGAAAGTGGGTGTCCCGCTTATGACCTCAGCCCCGTTGTGCATGAGTGTCACCTTGCCGTGCTGGCCGGTGTAGGTGACGCCCGGGGCCGTCACCGCCGCGGTGAGCGTCACATTGTTGTCGCCATAGGTCACGGCACTGGGGGAGGTGAGCGCGAGCGCCGTCTCGGTCTTCGCCGGGTCGATCGTGACCTCGATGGCGCCGCTTACGCTTTCAGCGGCGCCCGCGAATTTATAGCCGTCCACAGGCGCGGCCTCATAGGTGACCGTATACTTCCCGGCGTCCGCTCCCGTGACCTGGCTGAGCTCCGTTACAGTCCTGGAACCTTCCACACCCTCGGCGGAGATCGTATAACGAACCGATTTTACATTTTCCCTGGTCTCTTGGATAAGCTGCTGCGCCTCGCCGGTGAAGGTAAGGTCCTCCGCCTGTATCTTATATCCGGCTCTTGTGACCGGCACGGCCTCGCTCCGCAGTATGCCGACAAATGTTTTGCTCCAGGACTTGATCGTATACCAGATGTAGTTGCCAACGTCTTCGTTTCTTATCGTGTAGGAGGTTTCGTCTTCGTCGTAGCTGATCACGTCGTTGTTGTTATACGGTTCACTGCCGCGATGCCAATAATAATGATAGTCATCGTTGCTCCCGCGTATCGGATCGACGCGCACGATGTCGCCGACGTTCAAGCCGCCTTCGTTTCCGCCTGTGATAGCTGCCCTCCCGCTGACCACAGACAGGCCCTCGGAGGGATTCGTCCTGAATATCTTATTCTCCTGGCTGGCCAAATTGCGGACATAGGCGGTATATCCTTCATTCCTGTCATAGCTAAACGTCAGCGTCCCACCATTGCCGGTCCGCCAGTCTTTTTCCGTCGGGGTCCCTCTGGTGATCGCGTACTGTAAATTGGAGTTGGTGCCCCCCAGCCAGATCCCTGTGCTGTCCACGACCAGGTCTATAAACGCTGTTAAGTCAGAGCCTCTGTATCCCCCCCGTGTAAGGGTCCACTCTGCCCATTCAGACTCCGTATGGTTGTTGTCCCCTATCCTGCAGACAGAGATCGCTGCCCCTTCGCCGTCGAGAGACTCGGTGATCTTGACAATATTACCCTGGGGCAGATCCGTGCCATTGATTTTTATCTTATACCTTTCATCTGTGTGCGTGATCGTTTCGTTCACATAGTCGATGCTGTAGCCTTCCGTGCCATTCGGCTTAGCCCACTGCACCATGTTGATGGTAGTTGCGATATAGGCCGGGGCTTTTTCCTTGTATACTTTGCCGCTCGTTATCTTCCACCAGACATAGTAGGTACCGGCGTCGGTCCCTCTAGGTATCTTCGACGTGAACTCTTCGGTCGGTCCCTCCCTCGTGCCCAAGGCGTAAAGCACTTGGCCGACATTGTCATATGTCCAGCCTTCCGCCATCAACAGCGAATGCGACTCGTTAGTATATGTCAGATTCAGAGGATACGCCGACGGCGCCTCGTAATCACTGGTGAGGATCCCTCTCTTCTCCACGACCGTGACATTTTGGAGCGAACCGCTCGCCGGATCGCGGTACTCGCCATTTTCCGAGAAGTAGTGATCGTTATCCTCCACTATCAGCTTGCTGTCCGTGCTGCCTGTGATGCGCCCATAATGGGTGCCGGCGGCGGCCGTCACCGTACCTTCGAGGCCGGTGATGTCCAGGGCGTCAATGGAAGTGCTTTCGCCGGAGATGGTCATCGCGCCGGCGCCTGTGGCGGTCATGGTCCCGACCTTGCAGTTGGCGATCTTCGCCTTGACGCCGGACATGTCCAGGGTCCCGATCTCACAGTTGGTGATCTCCACCTCGATGCCGGACATGCTCAGGGTCCCGATCTTGCAGTTGGAGATGGTCACCGTGCCGCTGTTGACCGTCAGGTTTGTGACCGTGCCGCCGGAGATGGTCACCGTGCCGCTGTTGACCGTCATTTTGCTGACCGTGCCGCCTTCCACATTCACCGTGCCGCCTTCCACACGGATGGCGTCTTGGGCCGGGTCCGCGTGCTCCACGCTCGCGTTGTCCCGGATGGTCAGGCTGTTACTCGTGACCGGGATGACGGCCCCCTTAGTCCACGCCTCAGCGTAGATACGGACGCTGCCCGCCAGGATCAGATCATAGCCTGCCACCTGAAACACGGTGGCGCCATTACTGTTGTGGAGGCTATTGCCGGAGGGGCTTGTGACAGTGACGGTGTCAGGGCTGCCGGACAACGGCGGCCGTCCCCCCGGTAATGTTAAGGGGGCCGTCACCGCGGCGTCCCCGTTCAGCGTGAGGGTACCGGTTCCGGTCATATCCCATGCCCTCTCAAACGTAGGAACGCTGCCAGGATACGTTACATCCGATATAGGCATGGGTTCGTCCGTCGGCTCCTCCGGCGCCACCGACGCAAGGTCCGGCGCGTCCGTGACCGCGTCCGCGGGCTCTTCCTCCATGGGCGCAGGGTCCTCCGGCGCCGGGGCTATAGGCGCGGCGATGCTCTCCTCCGCCGGGAGAAACTCCTCCGCCCCGAAGGCGGGCGCCGCCAGGCCCAGGGTCATCACCACCGCCAGAAACAGGCTCAAAGCGCGCTTTTTCATATATGTACCCCTCCTTGGATGCTTTTTGGGTATATGAACGCATTATGTCATTTTTCATTGTAACCCCCCCCCCGCGGGATTTCAACGGCAATTCGGGTTCGATTTTCCCCATTTCGGGACAGAGACAGAGACGCAGAAAGGGCGCGGCCCTCAGCCCGGGGCTCCGGCCAGGAAAAAAGTTTTGCCTTGCCGCGGAAAGCGGGGCGTGGTATATTGGCCATAAACTGACTGATCAGGGAGGAAAATAAGATGGTATTTCCCGCGTATATCTGGGCGCTGTTCGCGGCCGCCCTGCTCATAAGCGCCCTCGGCTTCAAAATGTACATCTGGTTCTTCTCCATGGGCTACGGTTTCGCCATCGCCGGGGAGGGACTGGTGATGCTGGCGCTGTTCGGAAAGCGCCTGGACGCCGGCACGGCGCTGGCCTGCGCCCTCTTCATCCTGTACGGCTGCCGCCTGGGCGGGTTCCTGGCCTACCGTGAGACGAAGACGGCCTATAACAAAAATATGGCCGGAGAGATCAAGCAGGGCGTGTCCCTGGGCGTGAAGTGCGCCATATGGGTATCCTGCGCGCTGCTCTACGTGCTGCTGGTGCTCCCGGTGTTCTACCGGCTTTATAACGGCGCCGGGTCCAACGTCTGGACCTACATCGGCGCCGCGGTCATGTTCGCCGGCGTCGCCATGGAGGCCGCCGCCGACCTGCAGAAGGACCGGGCCAAGAAGGTCAACTCCCACCGGTTCGTGGACACGGGGCTGTACCGTCTGGTCCGCTGCCCCAACTATCTGGGGGAGCTGCTGCTCTGGACGGGCGTGGTCCTCTCCGGCGTCGGCGGGGTGCACGGCTGGCAGTGGCTGCCGGTCCTCACCGGCTACGCGGCCATCGTCTACGTCATGTTCAGCGGCGCCCGCCGGCTGGAGATCCGGCAGAACAAGAATTACGGCAGGGACCCGGCGTACCGGAAGTACGTGAAGAGCGTGCCCATCATACTGCCCTTCGTGCCGCTGTACAGCGTGGAGAAGTATAAGTGGCTGGTGGCATAGCCCGGCGCAGGCCGGACCCGCCGCCTTTCAAACGATGACGCAGCGTTATTGGTACACATCGGTACATATCGGTACATATCGTGACCGCCGGCGGACCTGCTGTTGATTTCTTCCAGTTTATGTGTTGATTTCTTCCGGTTTATAGTGTACAATTGCTAGCGTGTCAAGTTTCTCATTATCTGCCTGGAAGGGATGGCGAAGCGGGCCATGCATAAATACACCGGCTATAACGAGGATATACTGCGCAGGATATACCTGCAGCTGCTGCCGATCACGGCGCTGAACGTGCTGCTGCCCAGTCTGGGCACCATCATCAACAGCTTTATCGTCAGCTCCTTCCTGGGAGCGGACGCCATGGCGGCGCTGGGCATCATCGCGCCCCTGACCAACTTCTTCTGGGTGTTCGTCAACGTCATCTCCGACGGTGCGTCCATCTTCGCGGGCGGGTGCCTGGGGCGGGGCGACGCGGACAGAGTCAACGGGTGCCTTACGTCGGCCCTCACCGTGCTGGGCGTCATGGGCCTGGTCTTCGGCCTGGGCCTGGGCTTCTTCCACGGGCCCATTGCCCGGCTCATGGGCGCCACGGACGCCCTTTCCGGCATGGCGGGCAGCTACGCCATCGGCATCGCCGTCAGCGCCATGGGCATGGCCCTATCCGGGCCTCTGGCCTCCTTCCTCATCTTCGCCAACCAGCGCAGCAAGACCTTCGTGGGCGTGCTCATCATGGTGGCGCTGAACCTGGTGTGCGACGTGGTGTTTGTAAAGGTCCTGCACATGGGCCTCATGGGCATCGGTCTTGCCAGCGGCGTGGGCTACTACGGCATGGCGGCCTACATACTGCCCCACTTCTGGAAGAAGTCCTCCGCCATCCACGTGGACCGGGCGTCCATCCGCTGGCGGGATATGCCAGAGGTGATACGCCTGGGCCTGCCGGGGGCGTCCATGTCCCTGTGCCACTTCCTGCGGCCCATAATGTACAACAAGACGCTCATGCGCTATGTGGGTGTGACGGCCGTGTCCGCCTTCGCGGCGGAGAGCTCCCTGGCCTCCTTCTTCGGGTCTCTGAGCGGGGGCGTGGGCGGCCTGACGCTGACGGTGGGCAGCGTCATCGCCGGCGAGAAGGACGGCGCGTCCCTTCGCAGCTACGCCAAGGTTGTCTATAAATACGGCATCATCATCGAGGGCACGATATGCACGCTGCTGTTTATCTTCGCGCGGGTGATCGTGGGGCCCTTCTGCGGCGGGAGCGCCGACGTGCTGGCCATGGCGGTGCCGTCGGTCCGGTGCTTCGCGGTGTGCCAGGTGTTCAACCTGCAGGCCATGATCACCGTCCGGTTCTTCCAGAGCATGGACTATAAAAGGCTGGTCACCTGCCTGAACGTACTGGATTACTTCATCTTCCCGGTGGCTTGGATATGGATCCTGGTCCCCCGGCTGGGAGAGACCGGGGCCTGGTACTCCTTCTTCCTGGCGGAGATCACCACCCTCGTGCTGATATACGTGATGCTGGCGGTGAAGCAGAAAAAGGTCCGGTTCACCCTGGGGGAGTGGATACAGTTCGGCGGCAGCCTGGATGTGGCTGAGACCGACTGCCTGAACGCCACCCTCTACGGCATGGACGAGGTCATCGGCATATCCGCCTACGTGCAGGACTTCTGCGCCGGCCATGGGGTGGATAAAAAGACCGCCATGATCTCCGCCCTGGCGGTGGAGGAGATGGCGGGCAACATCGTCAAGCACGGCTTCTCCGACGGGAAAAAGCACGCCATTGACATCCGGGTGCTGCATACGCCGGAGCGCATGGTCATCCGCCTGCGGGACGACTGCCGTCCCTTCGACCCCAAGGAGCGGATCGGCCTGATCCATCCCGACGACCCGGTGAAGAACATCGGTCTGCGTATGATCGCGGGGCTGTGCCAGGATATAAGCTATCAGGAGCTGTTCAAGATGAATGTGACCACCATCGTGGTGGCGCCGTGAGATATACGTCTGAAAAAGAGAGGAGGCGCCCGTCATGAAATGGCTCATCGCGTCGGATATACACGGCAGCGTCTCCGCCTGCCGGGCGCTTGTCGCGGCCTATGAGCGGGAGGGCGCCGGGCGGATGCTCCTCTTAGGCGACGTCCTCAACCACGGCTCCGCCGAGGACGCCAAAGCCACGGCGGACCTGCTGAACCCCCTGGCGGACAGCATCGCCGCCGTCCGGGGCAATACGGATACGGACTTTGACCTGACGCTGGTCCGCTTCCCCCTGTGGGAGCTGGTGCGCGTCTTCCCCACGGGCAAGGGCCCCTTCCTCTTCGCCACCCACGGCCACGTCTACAACAGCGCCCACCGGCCCGAGGGCATGCACCCCGGCGACATCCTCCTCCAGGGCCACACCCATACCCCCATGACCGAGCGGCACGGAGACTTCCTGTGCTTCAACCCCGGCTCCGCGGGCCAGCCCCGGGGCGGCAGCCCGGCAGGGTATATGACGCTGAAGGACGGGGTGTTCATCTGGAAGGCCCTGGCCGGCGAGGAGTACCGGCGGTATGTCCTCGAATAATTATGTAAACTCATTTTTTGCAATAAAGGAGCGCTTGCTATGATGAAGGACTTTGGCGTGAAGCCTTATCTCTATCCCATGCCCACCTATATGATCGCCACCTACAACGAGGACGGCACCGTGGACGCCATGATGATGGCCTGGGGCGGTATCTGCGCCGAGGACATGGTGGCCCTGAACCTGGAAGCCAGCCACAAGACCGTGGCCAACCTCCGCGCCCGGGGCGCTTTCACCCTGTCCGTACCCGGCACGGATACCCTGGCGGCCAGCGACTATATGGGCATCGCCTCCGCCAACGACACCCCGGATAAATTTGAGCGCACGGGCCTCACCGCCGTGAAGAGTACCCGGGTGGACGCGCCAATTATTCAGGAGTACCCCCTGACGCTGGAGTGCACCGTGGAGCGGTTCGAGGACGAGCCCTACGGCCTGCGGGTGCTGGGGCGCATAGTGAACGTGATGGCGGACGAGAAGGTGCTGGACGACCTGGGCCGCATCGACGCGGCGAAGCTGAACGCCTTCTGCTTCGACCAGATTCGAAACGGCTACTATTCTGCCGACCAGAAGGTGGGCCAGGCCTGGAACTCCGGCGCGGGACTTTTGAAGAAGTGAACACCAAGGGGAGGCAACGCGCCTCCCCTTTCCTATTGACGAAGCCACGCAGGTGGATTATAATTGATTTTATAAAATCAAAGGAGGCCATCTCATGGAGAAGGTATATGAATTTCTGAAGGCCGCCGGGACTTACTACCTGGCCACAGTGGATGGGGACCAGCCCCGGGTGCGCCCCTTCGGCACTATTCACATCTTTGAGGGAAAGCTCTATATCCAGACCGGCAAGAGCAAGGACGTGGCCCGTCAGCTGGCCGCGAACCCCAAGGCAGAGATATGTGCGTTCAAGGACGGCACATGGCTGCGGGTGGCCGGCAAACTCATAGAGGACGACCGGGTGGAGGCCCGCAAGAGCATGCTGGACGCCTACCCCGACCTGCGGGGCATGTACGACGAAAACGACGGCAACACCCAGGTCCTGTACTTCCAGGACGCCGCCGCCACCTTCAGCTCCTTCACCGCGCCCTCCGAGACGATCAAGTTCTAAGCATACACATACCGCCCGGGCAGCGCCCCGGGCGGTTTTTTGTTTTCGGAGAAATAGCTGTCCGTTTTATCGCCCAGCCGGTATTTTATAATGCCGACAAAAGAACGATAAGGAGGACAGAATCATGAAGTTCAAGATCGGTTTCTCCGCCGAGCCGGAGGTCCCTGCCGTCCCCGCGCCAAAGAAGGGCCTTCCCCATTGCGACAGTCCCCGCAAAAGTCTGGTACAGGTGTATTTTCCCGCCCGGAACATGACCCTCAGCTACTACAACGACACCTTCGACCTGCACGAGGGAGACGTCGTGTTCGTGGAGGGCAAGCTGGAAGGCCTGCCAGGACATGTGACCGCCGTAAGCTACAACTTCAAAATCAAGCTCTCGGACTATAAGCGCGTCATAGGCCGCGCCGATACGGACGTCCACGGCACGTTCCGGGCCGCCGGCTCCCACCTGGTCACCTTCGACCCGGACGTGCTGCCCTACGAAAAGGTGCGTACCTGGTTCCTGCCCCCGGAGACGGAGGAGGACGGCTATGTCTCCGGTCAGGGTGAAAGCGGCAGCTCCATCCCCCTGGAAGATCTAGACCTTCTAGGGGCCAGCCCCGCCGTCTGGGATCGGGGCCGGGACTATTACCGAGAGAACAAGGTGGTCTGTATCTCCCTGGAGAATGACCGAGGCCGGGCAATCGTGCTGGGCAGCAAGCCCTATGAGTTGGAGTTCCGGTATGGCAAGGAGGGCGGGACTGTCTCGGACCTGGTGTGTCCTTGCTTCTGCGCTTATCCCTGCAAGCACCAGGCGGCCCTCTTGCTCCAGATGCGTGACATCATGGACCACGTCTGGAAGTATTACGCAGGCGACCATGAAGTGAGCGACTGTCTCACCGCGGTGAGCTGGGATGCCTTCTTCTCTTACGTCATCAGCACCCGAAAGGACGCGTCCATCACCTTGGATTAATGTTTATGTAAACTATATTATGTTAAGCATCGCCCCGGCCAGCACAGGCCGGGGCGATGCTTATGCCTCTGTGTCTTTCTCTTCCCGTTCCTCGGGTGGGTCCGTCTGGGCCAGGTAGTCCTCCTCGCACTCCCGCTGGGCCGCGACGAGGATGTTGATGGCCTTCTCCATGGCCCGGTTCATCTTATAATACATCTCCTGATAGTCCGCCATACTGCCACCTCCTTACGGGTATATCTTAGAACAAAATGTTCATAATTGCAATAGAACATTTCGTTCTAACTATACTGAGGCTATGGCAATCGTGGAAAAATACAAGCGCATACGGGACCTGCGGGAGGATGCGGACCTCACCCAGCGGGAGGTGGGCGAGGCCATCAACGTGCCCCAGCGGACGTATGCCTACTATGAGAGCGGGGAGCGAATGATACCGCCCCAGGTGCTCTGCGCCCTGGCGGATTTTTACAAGGTCTCCGTGGACTATATCCTGGGCCGGACAGACCGGCGCTGACAAGACAAAACGGTGACCCGGGACGTGCGTCCCGGGTCTTTTTATCCCTTTTCCGCCATGAGGCGCTTTAGTATCTCCGCGTCCGCGGGGCAGAAGTCGTACTTCGGTATCTCCTCCGGCCGTATCCAGGCCATGGCGCTGTGCTCCAGGAGCTTTGGCTCGCCTTCGGCAATAGAGGCGTTGAAGAGCGTCAGCCGGACGGTGAGGTCCGGGTACTCATGGACCAGCTCCATGTATACATCCCCCACGGTGACCGTGATATCCAGCTCCTCCCGGCACTCCCGGACGAGGGCCTGGGCCTTCGTCTCCCCCGGCTCCACCTTTCCGCCCACGAACTCCCACTGGAGCCCCCGGGCCTTATGGGCCGGGCGCCGGCAGATGAAGAACCGGTCTTCCTTCCATATGAGCGCCGCCGCCACGTCTGTCATGACCGCACCTTCCTTCCTGTGCTTATTCAAACAGGGCGTCCGGGCTCAGCTGGACCGTGGCGTCAAGGTCGGCCACAGAGCTGTTGCCGTGGTCCTTCCAGATATCCATGGGCATCTCCGGATCAGGGCAGCTGTACCCGCCCCGGGCCAGGTCGAAGTCCTCCCGGGAATAATACTCGCCGTCGATGATGTACTCGCCGTAGTCCTCCTCGCCCAAGGCGCCGTGGGCCTCCATACAGACGGCCTGGCCGAACGCGCCTGCCTGCTCGTTCACGGGCAGGTAGACGTAGTAATCATTGAACCGGTCGCCCTCCCATAAATTACACTCCATCACCATCCAGGTGACGCCGTCCTTCTCCGCCCAGCCGAGAGAGCCGCCGTTGCCGTCAACCTCCTGATAGAGCTGGTTCCGGCCCAGGAGCGCGGCGCCGCCGTTTTGGATGAGCCAAGCGTCGGCGCAGACATACCAGTTGTCATAGCCGCCCGCATTTTCCCCTATCTCGTATACCGCCAGCAGCAGCCACGCGCCCCCGGCGGTACGGGTCACGCAGGCCAGGGGCTCCCGGCCGGAGGAGGAGCCGAAGCCCTCCTGGGCCTTGATGTCGTCCACGATTTGGGCGACGATATTGGGACCGGTGATCGTCTGGGCAGCCGGCCGGACAGCGGCGGGCGCCGGCGTATCGGCGGGCGCTGCCGCGGCACTGGGGACCGGCGCGGAGGATGTGCCGGGCACGGCCCCGTCGCCGTCCGCCCGCAGGGAGAACAGCACGTCGCTGAACGCGTCGTTCACCGCGTCGGCGTACTCCGCCGTATAGGAGCAGTATACCTCCCACCAATAGCCGCCGGAGAGGAATATGGCGCTGCGAGTGGTGAATTGCTCATCGTACTGCTCATAGGCCACCTCCGCCATGTAGTAGCTGTACCGGCCCAGGTCGAAATGGGAGGACTGGGTGACGTAGTGCCCGCCGCGGTCGTCTATGTACAGACTGACCGCACCCTTCAGAACGCGCTCCGGGTCATAGCCTGCGTCCCAGCCCGAATGGTAGATATGTATATTGGCCTCGCTGTATATGCCGTCCACCGGATAGATGTCGGCATCGTCGTCCACCCGCACGGCGTCCTTGACGAAGAACTGTACCGGCAGACCGTCCTCCTCCCGCTCATACAGGGTGTAGCCTTCCATCTGGCAGGGGCCGGTGACGGTAAAGGTCTCGATCATGTGCTGCAGCTGCTGGCCGTATAGGGTTGCGTTATCTGACTTCTCGTTGATGACCGCCGTCACGCAGTAGCAGCCGAAATCCCCCTGGCCGTCGAAAACGTAGAGGGCCCCAGAGCTGTCGCCGCCGTTCATGGTGAACGCGCACACAAAGCACCGCTTTCTCTGGACCTCGCCCCAGCCGGTGCCCAGCACCTCTATGTCCCCGGTGCCCAGCCAGTCGGTCAGCTGCTTTTGATCCGCCTCGATGAGGTCGGCAAAATCCTGGGCGTCGTAGAGGAAATGGGCGTTGTCCGCGGTGGCGAAGGCATACTCGGCGTGGACCTGGAAATCCGTGGGGTCCTCAGCCGAGACCAGCATGGTGTTCTCATAGGGTTCCAGGACCTCATATTCCGCCGGCACCTCCATGGAGAACAGGACATGCCCGTTCTCATAGAGCACATAGCCCTCCGCCGCCTGGGCCGGGGCGGTGAGCTCGATGCCCTCCGGCAGAAAGACGCTCCGCTCGCCTGCATCCGCCGCGCCGGCGGTCAGAGCCATGGCGGTGAGCATCAGCGCCGCCAGCGCCATGGCTGTCAGTCTCTTACGCGTTTTCATCCTCGGTCCTCCCCCATTTCATTGCTTTTGATTTAAGAATACCACAGACTTTTTATCGCCGCAACAGATCGGACGGGACTTTGGCAAAAAGGCCGGGCAGACGCCCGGCCTCTCTTTGCATTCACAGCGTTTTCACCGTCCGGCCCACGTGGATCTTCGGAGCCATGACGTAGGAGTAGCCCTTGTCCTCGCAGTCCCGCCTATCGATCATCCATAAAAGCCGCTGGGCCACCAGCGCGCCCATCTCGAACCCCTGGTGGACGGAGCAGGTGACCCCCTCCGCCTCCCAGTCGTCCCCGGAATAGTCGAAGCAGACGATGGATATGTCCTCCGGCACCCGCCTGCCCATCCTGTCCAGGGCCTGGCGCACCAGCATGTAGATAAGATAGTTGCAGCAGATGACGGCGGTGCACCGGGGCAGGCCCTTCAAAAACCGCTCGATGGAGCGGATGAAGCTGTCGTCATGGGCTTCGTTGGACACGCACCACTTGATGTAGTCGTCCTGAAACTCCACGCCGTGGCTTTTCAGCGCCGCGCACATGCCCTGGAACTTCTCGATGCTTTGGTAGTTGTCGTAGACGAAGATGCCGGCGATATGCCGGTGGCCGGCGGCGATGAGCAGTTCCATCAGCTCCCCGGCGCATTGGGTATCGTTCACGATCACCCGGGGATAGCGCAGGTCCTTGTAGTAGTTGTTGTAAAACACCACGGGGATGCGCCGGCGGTAGAGGTCCTGGTAGCAGTCCAGGTTGGGGTTCAAAAGGCTCGCCTTCACCCCGTCCACGATGAAGCCGCTGAAGTTCTGATGGGCCACGGTCTGAAGGCACCGGCGCTCGTTGGCGAACTTGTTGTCCGTCAAAAATACGCTCAGGTCCACTTCCCCGGCGGGCAGGACGCTGCGCACGCCGTCGATGAGCCGGGAATTGGCGTTCTGGTCCTGGCCCTGGAGGATGAGCCCGATGTGCCGGGGCGCACCGCCGGTATTGAGCTCCCGGCTCAGGGCCAGGTCCTTGTTGAAATAGGTGCCGCTGCCCTTGATCTTATAGACCACGCCCTCCCGGGCCAGGCGGTCGAAGGCGGCCCGCACCGTCTCCCGGCTCACGGAAAGGCGGCGGCTCACGGCGTTCTCCGAGGGGACCCGCTGGCTGCCGGAGAACTTGTTCTCGTCGATATAGGCCAGCAGCCAGCGGTAGACTCTGTCCGTTTTTGACTCTAAAATGGCCACGCCCTCAGTCGGTGATGACCGGGCGCACGCCCTCGGCCCGCTCTATCCAGTCCAGCAGCTTCTGCCGCATCTCCGCCTTCACGGCGGCATAGGCCGGGTCGGCCACCACGTTATCAAGCTGCCAGGGGTCTTTCTTCATGTCGTAGAGGAAGTCGTCGGCGTATACATCCGCCGCGGCGGCCTCGCCGCCGTTGACGCCGGGGGCGTACACGGCGTAGAGCCATTCCGGCGTGCGCACACACCGGCCCACACGGCTTTCCGATATCTGGGCGAACACCTCGTTGGGCCGGGCGGGGTCTTTATGCTCCACCACGTCCAGGAGGTTTTCGCCTATCATCTTGTCTCCCACGTCCACCCCGGCGATGGCCAGGATGGTCTTGGGCAGGCTTTCGGTGCTCACCAGGTCCTCAATGGCGACGCCGCCCTTATAGGGCCCGCCGGCGATGACCAGAGGCACGTGCAGGCACCCGTCGTGGCAGGATCGCTTGTAATCGTCGTAGCCGTTCAGATGCTCGTCCCGGTTGCGGGTCATGAAGTGGCTGCCGTGGTCGGAGGCGAAGATGATGACGGTGTTGTCGTAAAGGCCCTCTTTCTTGAGCCGCTCGATGAGCCGGCCCAGGTTCTCGTCCAGGGCGGCGCACTGGCCCAGGTAGTCGGGGTACTCCTCCGCCGCGTTGCCCTTTAAGACCTCCAAATCGTGGGGCAGGACGAAGTTGGCGAATCTCTCCTTGGACCCCTCCGGCCCCTCGTAGTGCCGGTGGTCGTTCTGGTGGTGGGGCTCGATCTGGGAGACGGTCATGAAGAAGGGCTTTTTCCTATCGTAGGTATCGAAGAACTGCAGGGCCAGATCGTTGATGCAGTCGGCCCGGTAGCCCTTGAACTCGATCTTGTTGTCGTTTTCGTCGAAGACGAAGCCGTCATAGCCGTGGGAGGTGAACTCCAGCACGTCGGCGGTGCGCCAGTAGCCGGTATAGCCGCCCCGCAGCTCCCTGGGGATGGCGGT
>CANRKN010000038.1 GCA_947631215.1 uncultured Oscillospiraceae bacterium
AACGTAAAGTTGGGCTCAAAGGAAGTTTCTTCCGCGTTCGTACCACAGAATGTGAATTCTGTGGTATTTTTGTTTTTATACCTTATAAAAGCAGCGGCAGGTGCTCCATCTGGGCCCGCTGTTCGGTGAAGCTGCGGATAGTGTAGATGCGCGTCGTCTCGATGCTGCTGTGACCCAGGATGTCCGCCAGGCGCAGAAGGTCCTTGTATACCTTATAATATGTCCGCGCGAAGAGATGCCGCAGGTTGTGGGGAAACACCTTCCCCGGCGCCACCCCCGCCCGCTTGGCCAGCCGCTTCATGGCCTTCCAGATGTTGCTCCTATCCATGGGCCCGCCTTTTTTGCTCAAAAATACCGGTCCCGAGGCGATATTCATCTTTTTGCAGTATTTTAAGAGCGTTTTGCATAATTTTCCGGGCAAAACGATGGTCCGGCGCTTGCCTTTGCATATTATTTCAGCCTGTCCGGCCCGCAGACTCTCCGCCGTGATGGCGGAGACCTCGCTGACACGTACCCCTGTAGCGGCCAGAGTTTGCAGCAGCAGCGCTAGCCGCTCGTCCCCCTCACTCTCGGCTTTATGCACGAGCTTTTCATACTCCCAGCGCTTGAGTTCCCGGCTCGGGTCCGCGAAATTCCGGCGCTGTACGCGAAGGAACCGCAGACGCCATTCACGATATCCGCAGAAATCCAAAAAACTATTCACCGCCGCCAGGACCCCGTTCACGGTCCCGGCGGCCCGTTTTTCCGCCCCCAACGCCTCCTTGAAGGCCAGGAGCGTGGCCTTGTCCCGGACCTCGCCCCCGGCGAAGGTGAGGAGCCTGTCCACCGCCCGGGCGTATTTGGCAATAGTGGCGGGCCCCAACTCCCGCTCGGTCATTACGGCGCGGAATGCCGCCGCGGCGCATCTGTCGATATTCATCTTGTTCCCTCCTTTTTCTCATATTGTCCACAAACTGCGGAAACAATACAAATAAGGAGACATAAAACAGCCCCCTCGCGAACGAGGGGGCTGTCAGTGTGTTTTGGGCCGCCATGAGACCCCGGCTGAGCGGGGTCCATGACGCGGTTATCTCTTCTTCCGGCGTCCCATGGCCAGGGCCGCCAGGCCTGCCGTCGACAGGAGCATCAGCACCGCCCAGGGGGCAGCGTCTGTGCCGTCGCCGGTCTTGGGCGCATCTCCGCCCCCGCCGGTGCCTGTGCCGGCGCCGCCCGGTACGGGCGAGTAGAAGGGTTCGGAGGTCACCCCCGGGGGCGGCGTGGTCCCCGGGCCGGGCGTGGCGCTGGGGCCAGGGCTCCCGCTGGGCCACGGACTCCCGCTGGGCCACGGGCTGGAGCTGGGGTCAGGGCTTGCGCTGGGCCCCGGGCTTGCGCTCGGGCCGGGTGTGGCGTTCGGGTCCGGCGTGACGTAGGGCTCGGATGTGACGCCGGGACCGGGAGTCGCGTCGGGGTCGGGGCTCGCGCTGGGCTCCGGGCTCGTGCTGGGCTCCGGGCTGGCGCTGGGCTCGGGGCTCGCGCTGGGCTCCGGGCTGGCGCTGGGTTCGGGGCTGGCGCTGGGCTCGGGGCTGGCGCTGGGCTCGGGACTGGCGCTGGGCTCGGGACTGGCGCTGGGCTCGGGGCTCGCGCTGGGCAGCGGCGGGTAGTAAGCCTTATAGTTCATAAACGCCGCCGTCACGGTCTCGCCGCTGACGATCTCGCCCTCGCCGGCCGTGACCGACGTGCTGTATCCGTTCTGTCCCGCCTCCACCTCGGTCACCTTATAGCGCAGGCCCGCGGGCAGCCCGGTGGCCGTGCGGCTCTCGCCATGCTTCAGGGAAAACGTGGCGCTGCCGGCGGCAAAGGGGATGCCGCTGGCCTCGTCCGCGCCGTACAGGCCGGTGACGGCCTCCGCGCCGGCGCCTGTGAGCTGGACGGTGAAGGTGAACTCGTCGCTGGTGTCCGCCAGGTTGCCGGAGACCGTCTTGCTGACGGTCAGGCCGCCCTCCTCCTCCACGGGATTCCATACCGTATTGGTGACGTACCACTCGCCTCCGAGCCCATCGCCCATCAGCGCGGCGGCCTCAGCCGGCGCGGTGCATTTTACCGCGGCCCGGTTGTATATGCGGTGATCCATTCCCGCAGTCGCCTCGGGCCATATCTGTGTCCCGCTGTAGCTGTAGCCATTCATAGCCAGGGCATTGGGCGAGACCTCCAGCCACAGCGTGCCGTAGTCGCCGTGGTCCTTCGGCCCCAGCTCCCAGGTCACGAGGTTATGCTCCGTGTCATATTTGTATTCGACCTCGCCTCCGCCGGCGGCCACGAGCGTCACGCCGGGGTCCAGGGGGTCGCACACCGTCACATAGGCGCCGTCGCTGCCGTAGTTGATCCACGCTATCTCATAGGTCACTTTCCCGCCGATATCCACGGTCAGGCCCTCGCCGGGGACGGTCTCCGTCTTGGCGATGGCGCGGTTCGTGAACGTCAGCTCGGACACAGATGCTCCCCCTATGTCGCCTCTATAATACGCCGTGCTGGCGGTCAGAACGCCGCCTCCGGCGTCCGTCACGGTGACCACGATGGTATAGACCTCCGTTAGATCGTGGTAAACGCCGCCGACGGACTCCTCCGTGAGCTGATAGTAATATGTGCCGGCCTTGCTGAACACGATATCCGGGAAGGAGACCATCTCTCCCACGTTTTGGACCTTGGAAGGATAGGACTCGGCGCCGGTGGTGCCGTTTGGCATAGGCTGGTCCACGTAGGTATGCTCGCCGGCCGGCGGCCCATCGGGCTCGTCGTCAGGTTCTCCGCCGGGCTCTCCGTCGGGTTCTCCGCCGGGCTCGCCGTCAGGTTCTCCGCCGGGCTCGTCACCGCTGGGTTCGCCGTCACTGGGCGTATCGCCGCTGGGCTCGTCGCCACTGGGCGTATCGCCGCTGGGCTCGTCACCGCTGGGCTCGTCACCACTGGGCTCGTCACCACTGGGCTCGCCGCCGCTGGGCGTATCATCGCCGGACGTATCGTCGCCGGAGGGGCCCTCGTCGGCGGGCGGGCCGCCGGCTGCCGGATCGTCACCGGGCGTACCGGCGTCCTCGCTGGGCGTGCCGGTGCCTTCATCGGGCGTGCCGGCGTCCTCGCTGGGCGCGCTGCCGGACATGTCGCCGCCGCCGTCGGGCGCACTCTCATCGGCAGGCGGGCTGCCGGCAAGGTCGTCCCCACCGGACGCGCCGGCGTCTTCCCCCTCCACCGACGCGGCCATAGCCGTATCGGCCGGCTCTCCGGTCACGGACGCGAATATCTCCGGGCCGTCTCCGCCGGGCTGGACCTCGGGCGTGCCGCCGGACTCGGAGCCGGTGCCGGTATCGCCCTCATCGGGCTGGCCCGCGGGGGGCTCCTCCGGTTCGCCGGTGCCGGGCTCCTCCGTATCGGGCGGGTCCACAGACGGGTCGCCCGGGGCAGGTTCGCCGGTGCCGGGGCCCTCCGTTATGCCGGGCTGGCCCTCGGCGGGCCCGTCGGGAACGGTACCGCCCCCGCCCGGCTCCACGATCTCGGGGCCGTCGGGCTCGCTCGGGTCGCCGGCAGCCGCGCCTTCCGTCCAGCCCATCGGCGTGAGGCTGAAGGTATACGCGCCGGTCTCCGGCACGGCCGTCTTCTCCGTGCCGCCCAGATAGAGCGTCTTCACGCCCTCCAGCCTCACGCTGACCGTTCCGGGCTTGTAAACATTGGTGAACAGGGGCTTTTCTATGTTCAGCTCCCCGCTCCCGGTGAACGGTGCAAAGTCCGCCGTCAGCTCTGACCCATTCTTATATACCTGCACCTTGGCCTGCAGGCCTTCGCCGGTCTCGGTCACCGTGACCTGGACCTGATAGATGCTGTTGTCATAGACGACGCCCGACGTGCCGGTCCACTGTTCGCGGACGGTGTAGCGATATGTCCCCGGCTCGCTGAACACCTTCCGGTCCAGCAGCGTGATGGCGCCGTCCTCTCCGTTAAAGACGGTCTCGGTCACGCCGGTCTGCTCATCTGTCACGAGGAACTCAAAATCAAAGAGATTCAGCGTGCCGCCGTCGAACACCTTGCTGCCCGTAAGGGTCAGGGTAATGGCATCCCGGTGGTTGGTGAACGTCGCCGCAGCCGCGGCGCCCTCCCTGATAACGCCTTCGCTGCCGATCGCGCTCACGGCATAGCCCTGGGACACGCCGTCCAGCTCCTCCACCTTATAGCCCAGGCCCGCGGGCAGGTCCGGCGCCGTCATGTGCTCGCCGTTTTCCAGGGTGAACGTGGCCACGCCGCTCCGGAACGTCATGCCGCCGTGCAGTCCGTTGATATCCTCGGCTCTCATGCCGTTATCCGCCGTGCCGGTCAGCGTCACCCGGAACATAAAGGGCGTGGTCATGTCTCCGGCCGCGCCGGTCACTTCCTTCGTCACGGTCAGCTCGCCGGTACCGGCCGGCGGCGTCGCAATGGCGTTGGTGAACGAGGCGGTGACTGTCTGGCTGCCGCCCGGTATGCTGCCGACAGAGTTGACGGTGGAGGTGATCTCATACGACCCTATCGAGGCGCCGTCCTCGGTCACCACATAGCCCAGACCCATGGGCAGATCCGTCGCCGTGACGCTCATGGCGCCGCCGTACTCGATGGTAACATGGGCCACGCCGTTTTCAAACGTCATGCCGCCGTATGTATCGCTGATGCTCTTAGCCGGCTGGTGTTCCGCGGTCGTCAGGGTCACGGTGAAGTGGAATTCCTCCCCTTCCGGCGGCGCCTCTCCCTCGACCGTCTTGCTCACGGTCAGGTTACCGGTCTTGGACTCGTTGATCGTGGAGGTGGCCGTCACTGTCTGGCCGCCCACGCGGACGGTGGCGTTGTTGGTGACGCTGTTGCCCGGGCTGGTCTCGATGTGATCGTTCACCGTCGCCTTGATGGTCACGGTCCCGCTGCTGTTGGCGGGCCGCCCCTTCAGCGTCCAGGTGATCATATTGCCGGCCAGAGAGATGGAGAGCTTGCCGTCAGCGCTGTCCTTGCTGGGCGCTTCGGGGGTGATCGTGACGTCGGAGCCCTCTATGCCCGCGCTCACGAAGGTCAGCCCCTGGGGCAGCGTGTCATGGATGACCACATCCGCCGGGCCGTCCGTCGGGTTGACCCAGTAGATATCATAGCTGAGCAGATCGCCCACCTTCACGCTGCTGTCTTCCGACTTGACGGTGACGCTCTTCCCCGCCTTCACGTTGGTCACGGTGACCTCGCCATTGCCGCCGGCTTCCATACGTCCCTCGACGGGATCGCTCTCCGGCGCGGAGGTAAGGAAGTTCCTGCTGTTCGTCTCCGTCACGGTATAGGTGCAGTCCGCCGGGACGTTGGTGAACTCCACGTGCTCGCCGTCGCGCAGCTTGAAGTTATAGGTCCGGCTGGAGCCGGCCACGGCCGCCGCTTCCATAACGGGCTCCGTGCCGATCTTCCAGTCCTCCGGGAGCCTGGCGCCGTCGGGCGCCGTAAAGGTCACGGTGAAATCGAATGGTTCGCCGTCGTTCTCGCCGGCGGCCACCTTCTTTTCGACGGTCAGTTCGCCCGGCGCCTTGTTGGTGAACAAAAGGTATTCGGGGACGACCTCCGTCTCCGCATAGCTCTTGATGTCATGGGGGCCGATGACCTTGAACCCACTTTCATCCTTTGTGACCGTATAGGTCATCTCAAACGTATTGCCGTCGTAATTGTAGTTCTCGGCGCCGTCGGACCATTCCTTGGGGTCGGCCTCCCGGGCCAGGAAGACATAGGTGCCCTCTTTCTGGAAGTCGAACTTCGGGAAAAATGCGTCCACGCCCACGCCGATATTGACGGTGACCGTGCCGCTGCCCAGCGGCTTGCCGTCATACTGCACATATTCGCCGTCGCCCCCCTTAAGGCAGATCTCCACCGGGAATGACTCCGTCCCGCTGCCGCCGGATATGCGTTTCACCAGTTTGAGCGGTTCCCGTTCGTCCCTGTACACATAGTTGACAAAGGGTATGGCGTCGTCACTGGTGTCGCTCGTCACGGTATGGGCATAGGTGACCACGACGTCCGGAATGCCGGTGTCGATATTCTGCGTCGCCGTCACGGACAGGTCTATCTCGCTCTCAAAGCACCGGTATTTTCCCGGATTTGGCTCCTCATAGATCTTAAAGGTAAACTTTGCGCTATGATCTCCCTCTTTGACTGCGTCGCCATGGACCGTGAGCGTGCCGATCTCTTTGCTGATCGTTTCGTCGTCATGCGCGTCCTCGCCGGTGATGGTGACCTCGCAGCCGTCTTTAGTGAGGCCGGCCATCGTCAGCAATTTGCCATCGATCGCGTTTTTCGTGCCCTCATCTCCCGGCACGATATGGAACTTAAACGACAAATCGGTGTCCGTCCAGGAGGCGCCCACCAGCGTTTTCGCGATGGCCAGGGACACGCCCGTATTGCCGTCGGTATAGTTGTTGACGAACTCAACGGTCCCGTCCGTCACCCCAGCGCCGTCCACGACTTGCTGGGCTTCCAGTATTCCGCTATTGTCCTTGACCTCCACGGTGACGGTATAGGTGTCAAAGGTCACGCCCGGGTGTTTCTCGCTGGTCTCCTTGATGGTGAAGGTGTACGTCCCGGGCTGGGTGAAGGTGATCTCCGGGAACGTCGCCGTATGATCAGGCGTATCTGTCTTGATGGTGACCGTCGGACTGTCCGGGAGCTTCGCGCCGTCAGCGCTGCCTCCGAGGGTAAACGTGAACGCGTCGTCAGATACCCAATCGCGGCCTTTCAAAACCTTCTTCACCGTGGGGGCCCATTTAGCAGGCGTCGTATCGTATGTATTGGTGAAGGTGACGGCGCCGCTGTCCCCGGCCGAACCTTCGTCGATGGCGACAGTGGCCTTCAGGGCGGTGGGCGCGGCCTCGGGCTCGCCTGTCACCACTACCGTGACAGTACGGGGCGTCGTGTCGTAACCGACGCCGTAAACATCCCTGTTCTCCTCCTTCAGAGTATAGGTATACGTGCCCTCTTGCTTGAACTCGAGGTCCTTGAAGAAGTTCTCTGTCCCCGCGGACCCGGCCGCCTTGGGCTGGATATAGACGGACTTCGTGATGTCTCTGGTCACCGGGTCGCCCGCCGGGATCAGGTGAGCAGGATCGTGCGTGAGCGTGAAGTGGAAGTCAAGGTTCCGCTCCGATTTAGATGTGGTCGTCAGGTTTTTCGTGACCGTGAGCGTGGGCGTCACAGACGTCACCGCGTAGTTTGTGACGGTCACGGCGTCCGTCTTACCGGCGCTGATAGTACGGCCCTCGTCGGTCAGGGTGTATCTGGTGGCAAAGTTATCCTCCGCCGCCTCCGTGACGGTATACGTCGTCCCGGCGGGCAGGCCCGTGAACTGGGCCGTCTCGCCGTGCTTCAGTTGGAACGTCTGTACATTGGACGCGCGCACATCGTCGGGGGCATACACATAGTGTCCCGCCCCTTCGGCCTTGACCTTCACGTCGCCGGAGAACGTGACGGTGAAGTCAAACCCATCCGTGGGCGCGGTCGCCGCCGTTCCCACGACCGTCTTTGTGACTTTCAGGGCGCCCCGGACATAGTTGGTGAACGAGGCGGCACTTTCCGCGGCCCCGTCCTTCTTTATCTCGGGTCCGGCGCTCGTGAGGAGGCCGCCGCCATCGTCTGTCACGGTATAGGAGACAGTATACTCGCTGTTATCATAATCGATGTAAGCATAGGCGCCCGCAGCAGAGTTCTGCTGCTCGCTGACCGTGAAGGTATAGGTCCCCGCCTGCAGGAAGCGGAACGTGGGCAGATCGCTGTCCGCCGCGAGGGGGAAGATCATCTCGCCGTCGGTCTCGAACGGTTTAAAGTCGCCGTCGTCCTCATACTCCACATAGGCGGCGTCATCCGCATCGATCTTCCACAGGGCGTTGAATTCATACGCCCCCGCCTCAAACTCGCTCCCGTCGACGGTCTTGCCGGCCTGATAGGCCCAGTCATCCGGCACGTTCTCCTCCGCATTTTTATCCACGCCCAGGAGGGTCTTGGACATGGTGCCTCCGGGGGCGGGCGGCTTCACGTCCACGTAGGCCTGGTTCACGAAGGGGATGATCTCGCTGCCGCCCGGCGTCGCCGGATCCTTCACATAGGCATACGTCTCCACGATCTCCAGATCACCGGTGGGCACGCCGGAGTAATCGTGGGTCGCGCGCGTGACGGTGAGGGTGAGCTTGATATCGTTTTCCAGACACTTCAGGGCCTTCCCGGCCAGATCGTCTGTTATTTCATGGATGGTAAAGGTGTACTGCTGCGACTCCTTCGCGCCTTTTACGAAGGTGATACTGCCCAGCTCCTTCTTGACCGTGTCTACGCCGGACACGGCCTCAGAGCCGCGTATACTGAACTCGCCGCGGGCATCGGTGAGCCCCACCGGCATCCTGATATCGCCGGCGGCTATGGCATTCTTTGCATTCTCATCCGGCGTGACGGTGAAGGTGAACTCGTCATCCCCCGACCAGGTCCGGCCCTGGAGGCGCTTTACGACGTTGAGCGGGAAGGATCCTTCTTTATCTTTATATGTATTGACGAACTTGACAGTCGTTTTGTTCGTGCCCTCATATCCGGCGGCTGCCGAGGAAAGGCCGCCCACATTGTCGTCCTTGACCGTCACCACGATCTCATAGCTGTGTGTAGTGACTGTGATGCCGTTGTGGGGCTCTGTCTCCGTCACGGTGAATTTATACTGGCCGGGCTTGGTGAACTGGATAGACTGAAAGCTCTCCGAGTGATCCGAGTCCCCGCCCGAGATGGTGATCTCTTTGCTGGACGCCTCCAGCATCTTATAACCGGTCTTATCGTTGTCCCCGGCATCCTCGAGCCTAAAGGTGAAGCTGTCGCCGCTGACCCATTCGCGGTCTGCCAGTTCCTTCTCCACCGTGAGCTGCCAGTAACAGGAGGCGCTGTAGACGTTGTTGAACTGCAATTTGTGGGCGGTGTCCGTATGCGTCTCCGTTTTCAGAACATAGATGATCAGCCCGTTGTCCGTGACCTGATCGATGCTCTGGCCGTCCTCAAGCGGTGTGACATTATTCTTATAGTTGTTGTATTCATCCCCTGTTATCGTCTTCTGCTTGATGACGCACTGTCCCAGGGACGTGTCGTCCTTGAACAGCTCCAGGAGGATCTCGTCGATGATGCCGTCCACCTTGCCGCCTTCGGGCAGCGTACTGCCCACGGCATTGGTCAGCGTGGCCCGCAGGGTATACTTCGCCGGATCATATTTTATACCATTTTGGGTATACTGGTTTTCCGGCGTGATATCATCGGCCAGCTCTTCCCAGACGGAGATCTCATACACCACCGGCCGGGTCTGGGGGGTCCCTTCGGAATACCTCGCCGGGTCATCGATCACATTGCCGTCTCCGTCCACATATTCCACCGGGAATTCCACGTTCTGGAAGGTGAGCGTGCCGAAGTCGAACTCGGCGGCGTCTTTTCCACTGAGGACGACCTTCTCGGAGAACGATTCCTTCGAGGGGTCGGGTTTATACTCCGTCAGCCCGGAGATCAGGATGTTCCCCTTGGCAAGGGCCGCCTGGGTGGCCACGTCATCGCTGGAGATGATGAAGGTGAATTCATCCTTGATGCCGTCTGGATTCGTCTCGTCCGGCGTGCCATCCAGCCACATGTCGTCCTTGCGGCCGGTGAAGGACTTGATGATGGCATACTTCGTCTCCTGCTCCACGGGGGCCACCATATAGATGTTGGTGAACCGGGGCGCCGTACCGGCGTAGATCTCGGAGGGGCCGTGTGTTTCTTCGCCGCCCGGCCCTTTCTCGACCGTATAGTATTCTATCTTGGAGACCGCCGCCTCCAGATGGGAGTTGGATCCTGTTATAGAGGTCTCTCCCTCGTGTCCGGCGGACAGCACGCGGGTCACCGCGATGGTGACCTTATACTCGCGGTCCGAGATCTTCAGCGTCGCGTCCGCGTCTTCCGTCGGCTCGTTCTCCCGGATAGTGAACACATAGGTCCCCGCCACAGGGAACTGTTTTTTCAGCAGCCCATCCGGCATCTCCGTCGGGGCGGTGGACCCCTCCGGCACTGTGACGGGCGTATCTCCCTTTGTCAGCAGTGGCTCGGAGATCTTCGTGTCGCTGCTGGGCACCTTGCTGCCGCCCAGCTGAAGCTCCGTCGTGTACTCGCTCTCGCTGGTGATCTCCACAGTCTGAGGGGTCGTCCAGTTTTCGTCCACCCAATCGGTTATCTTTTGCGTCAGCTGCGCGTTGTCCGTCAGGCCGAAAACACCCATCTCGTCGCTGGACGCGGTGGCCTCGGAATACTTGACGGAGAAGGTGAATTTGTCCTCCGCGGTCCCGTCCACGTCGGTGCTGGTCAGCCAGGACCGGCCCTCGATGCGCTTTTCAATGGCCAGAACGCCGGAGGCTTGGGCGTTGGGCACCTGCAGAAAGCAATAATTATCCGCGTCGAACGTGAAGACCGTGCTCTTCTCCTCGTCCTTGACCTCCGCGCCGCTGGGCCGCACCTCATAATAGGGATCCAGGACACGGTAGCCTGTGGGAGGCGTCATCTCCCGAATGGTATAGGTCTCGCCCGGCTTCAGACCGGAGAAGGCCACGCGGCCGTTGGCCCGGGTGGTGCCCGAGTCTACCTGGGTATCCCTGAGCTTCTGCAGCGCTTCCTCCGCGCCCGCCCCGCCCTCGTTATAGGTGTCGACCCACGCCTGCACATCGCTCATGCTCGCGTGATACACACGGAAGGTGGCGTTGGGCAGGACGACGCCGTCCGTAGACGCGCCGGTATACTTGAGCACCTCGATGGTGGCCGGGTCGCGGGCGTTGGTGATGTTGATGGTGGTCTCGGCCGGCAGCACCTCCCGGTCCAGCACGCCGTTATAGGGGGACACGGCCTTATCCTCGGCTATATCCTCCGTCCCGGCGGGGTGCCCCGCCTTCCAGACGAGCTCCCCCACCGTACCCACGTCGCCGATGGCGGCCACGTCGGCGCTGGAGGACTTTCCGTCCCCGTTCCAGTCCGGCAGGGTATCGAAGGAGAACTCGTATCCGCCATCCTTCTTCGCCGCGGCGCACTTATCTTCATGCGTCCTGGCGTACTCCTCCAGGTCGAACCAGGCGTCGCCGCCCACGAAGGACCGGTAAACGCAGTTGGCATGGTCATAGTCGAACCTGTGCATATACAGCACATTGTTGGTGGGATCGATGTAGTATTCCGCGGAGACAAAGTAGTCCTTGACGTCCTTTACTGTATTTGTCTCGAGCCTGCTCTCCATCTGCGTGGGCAGGTGCTCGTTGGTATAGCTCCAGCTCATGATCTTGGAGATGGTCCGGTACTCATAGACGCTGGGGATGACCTCGCCATCCAGCACATAGGACAGCTCATAGGCCACCGCGCCGGGGCGTTTCTCCGTCTCCGCCGTGTCGCCCTCCCAGGTCTTGGACAGCGTCAGGGAATAGCTCATCGTACTGAAATGATAACCCACGTCGATGGCCGTGACGGTGTGGTTGTTCTTATCTTCGACTTTATTTACCGTCGGATTGACGCAGCCATCGCCGGTCCCCACCTTGATGACCTGGACCTCCGTGCCATAGCCATTCTGGTCGAACGCGTACAGCGCGTAGTAGCCGTTGAAAGCTTTGTTCGTTTTCGTTGCCTTGCCCTGCTGCTTTGCTGTCTGGAGCTCATAGGACCGGTCCGGCTTCACCACGCGCCAGAGATACTCCGTGCCAGTCGTCTCATCGTATTCCAGGTTGGCAAAGGTATAGCTGCCCTGCAGGGTGGTGACATTGCGCCCCACGAACTCAAAAATATTGCCAGTTATCCCCGGTCCGTTCCAGTTGGTTTCGTTTACCGGGATAACGCCCGTCCTGTCGGCGGTCGGCGAGGCGTAGGTCTTTCCAGGCTGCACGGACGGATCCCCCGTCTTTTTGTACAGCTCGACCGTGACGCCCTCCAGCAGGTAGTCGTCGGCGGCCGTCATGGAATCATATATGCCGTTCGTGTTCTCGTCGTAGAACACCCGGCCCGTCAGGTTGAACCTGTGTTCCCCGTTGACGATGTGTATAAGCTCGTCCTCGCTCTGGTCGCTTTTGGCTGTGGGCGCGGGGATGAAAGTCCAATAGTTGGCGATGGCAAAGTCCGTGGTGGAGCCGTCTCCGCCGCTGCCAGCCGCCTTGCCCACGGGGTTCTTCAAGCTGTCCAGGAAGTTCACGATGACCTGCTGTCCGGCTTTTATCCCGGATAGGAGATTGCCGGACCCGTCGAAGTAATCGATCACATTGCTGATGTGGCTGTGGTCGCCCATCCGCGGGGCCGCCGCCGATTCATAGCGTGCAGTCGACCAGGCGGACGCTTCCGTACCGCCTGTTTTTGCCTGGTAGTATTGGTGATAGTCCAAGCCTTCGGTTTTGCTCCATGTGGGCTTAGAGGAATCCCCGTTGGTATAGTGGACGTCGCTCTCCGAGTTGCCCGAGGAGCCAGCCCTTTCGCCGTAGAAGATGGCGCTCTCGTCATAATAGATAACGTTTTTGGTGAGGCCGTAGATGTTGCTGTCGCTGCTCACCTTTTCGCCGCCCTTGTTGTAGATGTCGCTGACCCGCTCGATGGTGATGCCATCTTTGGCAAACTCCATATCGATGATGGGGAAGTGGATCTCGCCGGCCTTGGTGGTGACGGTATAGACGATGTTCTTGATGCTGTACTCGCCCGCGGGGATGACGACGCCGTTGCCGTCCTTTCCGTTCCAGAGGAAGTGGTTGGTGGCATAGGGCGTCACCACGTCGGAGATCTCCTTCGGCGCGAATTTTATGTTGCTTTCCCTCTCGACATTTCCCCCGGCGTCCCTGGGGATGAGGTTTTCGTGTTGACTGCACCACTCCTCGAACTTTGTTGGGCCATCTGTGTCGCCATAGGTGGTATTGAACGCTTGTTCCAGCTCCGCATAGGTGATCTGAAAATCCAGGTGCAGGGTGGCGGTGGTGGCCTCCTGCACGTCGAAGGCGAAGTAGCCGCCCATGCCCTCATAGGCGCCGGTGATCTCCTCGCCCGGGTGACCAGGGTCCTCGATCTTCTCCACAAAGCGGACGTTTGTGGCCGGGTCCGGCTGGATGGCGTCGTTGTATAGGCGGCCCTTCAGCGCCGGGTCCGGTTTCTCAAAGAACAGGTAAAAGCTCTTGGAGAGGTCCGTGTCCTTCGTGCCGGGATATGTATACGTGGCGCCCATGCCCTTGTAATTCGTCGCTGAGTTGTCGTTCGTGAGCAGTTTTACGGACTTGTAAAGGATACCGTCGTCGCCGTTGTCCAGCACGCCCCGGTTGTTGGCGAACAGGGCGTAGGTGTAGGGGCTGGCGCCGTTGAAGCGCATTTTGTAGATATAGCTGTCGGTGGTGAGGACATAGTACTCCTCCTCCACCTGCGCGCTGTCAGTCGTCTGCATCTGCAGGGACAGATAGTCCGCGTAGGTCCGGCCGCGCTGCCGGACGCCGGCCTCGTCGAACACCGTCGCGTCCCAGGCTCCCACCATACCGCTCAGCTCGGAAGTTTTACAATCATACAAAGTGCCCTTTTTGTTGCGACCGCTCGGATCGACGCCGCTGCCGTTATAGCTGCGGAACTCGATGGTGTACACGCCCGTCTCCTCGACGTGGTATCGGAGCGGTTTATAGACGCTGTCATTGTAGTCGCTGAGCTTTTCCACCTGCTTCAGCGCCTGCTCCGCCGCATAATCCTTGATGTAGCCCTGTCCCGGGTCTGCATTTTCTCCCTTCTGCACATCCAGCGCCGTGGGGGTGCCGTAGATGTTCTTTACCACGATGTCCGCCTGCTGGTCCGTCCCCTGCTTCTTTCCGTCTATATCGAAAAGGGATTCATACACATTGGAGCCGAGGCAGATGGTCTCGCCCTCAAAGGCGTAGACTTTGATATAGTTCAGCTTGGAGATGCCGCCAAAACTACCATTCACCCAGGTCAGATAGGGGCGGGCGGCGTCCGCGCCGCCCCAATCGTCCGCATAAGCGGGCCCATGGCCAAAGGCGCCGAACAGCCCGGCGCACACCATAAGGCACAGCGCCAGCGCCGCCGGCCGCCAGCCCCGGCCCTTTCTCCAAATATTCACGTTATTCGCAGTATTCATGGTCTGTTCCCCCGGATATGCACGTTGGATGTTCCGCCGTATATTCTCTGAATATTCCGTATATACGGAATATTCTAATAATATTCATCCGCTTCCCCGCGCGTTTTTGCACAGAAAAATTAATACCCCCCCCCCGGTGGCTTTTTTCGGGGGAGAGAGCACGCGTCTCTTTCTGTTTCCTGCCCGGACCCGCCCTCCGCTGAGAGCGCCGGTCCGTTGGGTTGTATTATGTAATCTCCTTTCCCGCCCTGAGGCGGTACATTATAGGCTTGATGCGAAAATAAAATATATCTCTTTAAATTATAGTCGGCCTATTTTATCAGATAAAGCTGTTGATTGCAAGCCCCTTCCGCCCGAATTGCAGGAAAACGCGCCTGAATGACATTGGCACAGCGTGGATACAGCTTTATTTAACACTGCAATTATTTAAAATTGGGAAGAATTCCGGATTTGGTCATTTTGATTCCGAAATTGGCCTCTGCCAAGGCCTTCTTGGGCTTTTTCGCGGAGAATTCCTGATCGGGGACGATACAATGCTCCGGCAGCGGCGCTTTCCTCAAAAGCGTTATTCTTTGTAATGATTTGCCTTAAGGCAATACTTGACCTGCCAGAGTCCCGTTTCGATCCGTGCGCCGTCCTTCGAGAAGAATTCACCCGGGTCCAGCATCCTGCCGTGAGTTTCATCGGATGGATACAGCTTCAAGGAGTTCGGAACATATTCAAGAGCGACGTCCTCATCCGCGGAAAGATAGGCGCGTACCAAAATGGGGTCTGACCTGGCGTCGGAGGAAGATACCCCGGCATATACGTTCTCTTTTTTTATCAGGGTCACTGTCCCCGGAAAAGAAGACCGCGCCCTGACATCAGGGGCTTTTCCCCCGGAGGAGCCGGCAAGCGTGGGAGAGACGTCGTTCACGCCAAGGATATACACCTCGTACATCCTGCCCGGAATGAGCCTGACCTCGCCTGAATATTCACTCCCGTTTACTTCCCGGATACCCACAAAGCAATACTCTTTGTACATCCTGGCGATATCTTTGACGGAACCAGGTGTAACTGGCCCGACGGAAAAAGCCGGTCCGACGCGGACGAGCGCCGCAGAGCTTATTTCTTCGGCCTCCCGGGCCTCACCATATGCCAGCCAGGATGTCCTTCATAAACCGTGCGTCTTTGCCGCCGGCGATGCTGCCGCCGCTCTTCGCAGCCACACATACGGAGAGCTCAACACCACCGCCAACAGCAAAACGATACTCCAAGCGTTCATCGCTGCCGGTGCGATACATGACCTGGTGCCCGGAGAGGCCGCCAGCCGACGCAGGCATAATGTTGCTCAAAGCCGTCATACCGCTCTCCGTGCCTGTTATAGCTTGTTGTATCTTGCAATAGCTTGAAATCATACGTTTTATCGTGTTGGTTGCGGTTTTTTGTTGAGAGGAAACCACAGTGGAAAGCTGGTGGCAGCCTCCCGAGAACTCTTTACGGAACTCTTGGCGGTGACCTCTCGCCCTTAGCGGAGTATCTAATCGCATAAACGCCCACCTTTCTCGGCGGAAAAAAGCGCTATCATCCTCGCGCAATTTACTGTTACCTGAGCCTTATGACCAACACGAGGTTGAGCCAGACGGAACAATAGCGATTCCCCCCGGATACAATATCATCTGGCAGAGCAACTCACCACCCGGCCACCCCCAGGTCGTTCGCTGCATGGCAGCAGAGTGATTTTTTCAATAACAATTGTTTTCCCCGGCCTTCTATGATAAACTACATATGAAAGAAGGGCTGCGGATGCTGAACTTGTATGTGTTGGATGCGGCGTCGGACGAGAGGATACCGGCCAGCGTCAGCGAGGCCACAGAGCATGACCTCTCCGCGACCAAGGACTGGCAAACAAGCTGGACCACACTCTTCGCCAGGCATTTGCCCAATAAAGTAGCATTACGCCGCTCGGATGACGGAGAGCTGCCCGGCCTTATGTCCTATGAACTGGATGAAGGGGGCCTGGCGGTGGAAATCCTCTACATGGAGAGCGCCCGCCACAGCAATGCAAATCTTCTCCACGCCATAGGTCAGCAAAAACGGTATTATGGAATTGCCAAGGCTCTGTTCGCCTATGCGGCGCAGGTCTCCATGGACGCGGGCTTCGACGGTGTGCTTGTGTTCCGGGCAAAGACAAGTGAACTTCTGGAATACTATGCCAGGGAGTTCGGCGCCCGGCAGGTGGCCGCATACGACCCCTTCCGAATGGTGATTTGGGAGGATGCGGCGGAACGGATCATTTCGGAATTCAGGGGGTATCCAAATGGCTGAGATGAACAAAGAAGAATTGCTCCGGGCAGAGGCTGTCGGCGCTGAGAACGGCTGGGTCGCACCCTTGACGCAGGAGGACAAGGAATACTTTGCCTATCTGCGGACGGTGTTCAAGCGGTACAGCATCGTGCCCTCCAAGGCCACCCGCCTGGAATATGATTTCGTCGTTCGGGTGGCAGAGAGCGAGTTCTACCTCCAGCAGGCCAACGCCTGACCCCTTGTTTAGTCCCGTGGCGGTCTTCGTGTGTTTTTTGGTGTGTGTTTTTTGGTGTGTCTTTTTTGAAAAATCCGGTGGCTGGCAAAATAGTCATGACCACCAGTAAACTGGTGGCATGAGTAGCCCCTGGAAGGGGCAAATACGGACGTAGCCCCTGGAAGGGGC